>NZ_CP099402.1:600000-951562 GCF_024721175.1 Rhizobium sp. Pop5
ATCGGCGAGGTCATCGATATAAGAAGCCGCAAAGACGGGCACGCGCTGCTCTACTTCGATCGCAACTATGTGCATGTGCCGACGCAGGCCGGCAGCTTCGGGGGATAGGCGGCCATCCTCTCTTCGATACGGCGCAAAATACAATAAAGGATGCGGTCTTCGGACCGCATCCTTTATTGTATGGCCGGTAATGCCGATCTTCCCGTCAGCCCATCGGGAAATATTCCCTCAGAGCTGAATCCATGCCGTTTTCAGATCGACATATTTATCGAGCGCATGCAGCGATTTGTCGTGGCCGTTGCCTGATTGTTTGACGCCGCCGAGCGGCACGCTGTTGTCGGCGCCGCCATAGGTGTTGACGTGCACCACGCCGGCCTTGATGCCGCGAACCATGCGGTGGGCGCGCGAAAGGTTTGACGTCCAGACGGCGGAAGCCAGACCATATTCCGTGGCGTTGGCAATCTGCAGGGCTTCCGCCTCCGTCTCGAATGGAATGATCGACAGGATCGGCCCGAAAACTTCCTCGCGGGCGAGTGTCATCGATGGCGTCACATTGAAGACCGCCGGGCGCATGTAATAGCCGCCCGTTTCCTCCAGGATACGGGTGCCGCCGGTGCGCAGCAAAGCGCCTTCCGATATCGCCCGGGTGACATGACCGAGGTTCTTCTGCAGTTGGATATCGCTTGAGATCGCGCCCGCTTCCGTAGAGAGCTGCATGGGGTCGCCGATGCTCAAGGACGCGGCGATGCGCGCAACGTTTTCGGAGAATTCCTCGTGGATCGACTTTTCCACGAGCAGGCGCGAACCGGCGACGCAGACCTGGCCGGAATTGCGGAAGATGCCGTAGGCCGAGATCCTGGCGGCCTGATCGAGATCCGGCGCATCGGCAAAGACGATGTTCGGAGATTTGCCGCCGAGTTCGAGATAGACGCGCTTGAGGTTGGAGCGCGCCGAATATTCCAACAGCCGGCGCCCGACCGGGCCGGAGCCGGTGAAGGCGAGCACATCGATATCCATATGCAGTCCCAGCGCCTCGCCGCTGACGGCGCCGCGCCCGGTGACGACGTTGAGCACGCCATCCGGCAATCCCGCTTCGGCGCAGAGTTCGGCGAGCCGCAGCAGCGTCAGCGACGCGCCCTCGGCCGGTTTCAGCACGACGGAATTGCCGGCTGCAAGTGCCGGCGCGATCTTCCAGGCGCCGATCATCATCGGGAAATTCCACGGCACGATGGCGGCGACGACGCCCACCGGCTCACGGTGAACGAGGCCGAGAATGTTGTCGGCCGTCGGCGCGATCTCGCCATAGACCTTGTCGATCGCCTCGGCATAGTAGCGGAAGGTGCCGGCGGCACTGCCCGGTTCGGCCTTCAGCGCCATGGAAATTTCGGTGCCGTTGTCGCGCACGCCGAGCACGGCAAGTTCGAGCGCGTTCTTCTCGATCAGTTCGGCGATCTTCAGCAGCACCTTCTTGCGCTCGGCTGGGGCCGCCCGCGACCAGCCGCCTTTTTCGAAGGCGCGCCGCGCCGCCCCGACCGCGTGGTCGACGTCTTCGGCGCCGGCATCGGCGATCGTCGTCAGCCTCGCCCCGTCGATCGGCGAAATCACATCCATCACCGCGCCGCTGACGGCCGGGCGCCAGGCGCCGTCGATGAACAGCGATTGGGAGGAAACGGACAATGTCCGGAGCTGGTCGATCTTGTCCTGCATCTCATGCTCTCACGAAAAAGGGTGGCGGATATGATCCGCCACCGTTGATGGGAACCGCTCAGACTTCTTGGCCGGCGCCTAGCCGGGCGAAGCCGATGGCATCGGCCGCCTTCAGGCGCGCTGCGGCCAGCAATCCGACGACCCCGGCGATCAGCACGAGACTTGGCAGAAACACGGCGAGCACGCCATTTGCGCCGGCGATCGCGCCGAAGTTTGCCGAGATATAATAGACGAGCGCCAGAAGGATCAGGCCGGTGACGACGGGCAGCACCTTGATCACAAGCACGTTGTGTTCGAGTTCCGGATTGCGGCTGAAGAAGACCACGATCGAGAAGGCAGTAAACGCCATCAGCAGGATAATGGCCAACGTGGCGACATTCGTAAGCCAGGAGAAGAGTGCCAGCACCGGATCCTGACCCGTCGCCGCAAACAGCGCGACAACGAGCACGGCAATGATAGTCTGGATGATCGACCCTACATGCGGGCTCTGGAAGACAGGGTGCGTGACGCCGACCGACTTCGGCAACAGACCCTCGCGACCCGCAACATACATGTAGCGTGCCACGCCATTATGGAATGCGAGGACGCCGGCAAAGAGGCTGGTGATGAAAAGAAGGCTCATCACCACGGTGATCCAGTGGCCGACATAACGCTCGGCGAGGCCGAAGAGGAAGGTCGTGGGATCGGCGAGGCCCTGAAGTTCGGGCACCAGCTTGTCGACGCCGGCGCCGTTGACCATCAGCCAGGAGGTCAGCATGTAGAACAGCCCGATGATCAATACCGAGATATAAGTGGCGCGCGGCACTGTCTTTTCCGGTTCGCGGGCTTCTTCGCTGTAGATCGTCGTCGCTTCGAAGCCGATGAAGGCGGCAAAGCAGAAAAGGATGCCGATGGCCGGCGAACCGCTCAGGAAAGCGGTCGGCGTGAAGGGCGCAGCGGAAAGGCCGGCATCGCCGCCCTTGATGAGGATCGCGGCATCGATGATCAGCACCACGAGATATTCGAGAATGACGAGCACCGTCAGTACCTTGGCGGAGAGATCGACGCGCCGGTAGCCGAAGACCGCGACGAAGGCGATGCCGACATAGGTCCAAACCCACCAGGGCAGAACCAGCCCGTAGCCGGCGAAGAAGCCGGATGTTGCCGCGCCGAACATGCCGAAGACTCCGATCTGCATGGCGTTATAGGCCAGGATGGCGATCAGCGCCGCAGCGCCGCCCATCAGGCCGCCGAGCCCCTGCGCGGTATAGGCATAGAAGGCGCCGGCATTGCGGATGTGGCGCGCCATGGCGACGTAGCCGACGGCAAACAGCAGAAGAATGCCGGTGACCAGCAGGAAGGTCAGCGGAATGCCCGGGCCGTTGCCGAGCATCATCGACAGCGGCACGCCGCCGGCGACCGCCGTCAGCGGGGCTGCGGCCGAAACCACCAGGAAGGTCACGGCGCCGACGCCGAGACTGTTCTTGCGCAGCTGATTCTCAGCCGGGCCTTGCGAATTTTGCGTATTCATCTGTCTTCGTTCCCCTTGCGTAAGAGTATCCGATCATCGCTGCGATTGCGCAGGCGACCTCCACCAGAACCGGACTGACGAGCGGGCGTTTTTGGCTTTTGTTGATTTTGCCGCCGTCAGCGCTTATGGTTCATTATTTGAACCTCAGCTTCAAATATAGACTTGCAAACATTCGCTGCCTCTGTCAAGTTAATTCGCATGTTAAGTATCTTGGGTCGGCTGCCATCGTGCCGCGACACAGGGTTTGCGGGCTGATTTGACGGATGGCGTAAAGCCGGATGCGACAAGCCGGGACATGAGCCCTACCCCAAGAGGAAGAACGATGAGCACGATCGGAAAGGCGCTTTCATTGCTGGACACCCTGTCACGGCTGGACAAGGAGGTGGGTCTGACAGACATCGCCCGCCTGTGTTCGCTCGACAAGGCGACGGCACGGCGCTTTCTGGTGGAGTTGGAGAAACACGGTTTCGTCGAGCAGGATGCCGACAGCCGCCGCTACAGGATCGGCTCGGCACCGGTTCGGCTCGCCCGCATCCGCGAGGCCCGCTATCCCTTCCTGCGGGTCGCCGTGCCCTTCATCAAGACGCTCGCCGAATCATCGGCGGAGACGGTGCATCTCTCCGAATTTTCCGGCGGCAGGCTGTCGACCATCCATGTGGAAGATCCGCCGCGCGCGCACCGCATCATCGTCGATGTCGGCAGCATCCTGCCTTTTCACGCCACCGCATCCGGCCTTGCCTTCCTCGCCTTCTGCCCGCGCAGGGAGATCGATGCAGCGCTCCAAAAGCCGCTCGAAAAA
Organism: Rhizobium sp. Pop5; assembly: GCF_024721175.1. NCBI lineage: Bacteria > Pseudomonadati > Pseudomonadota > Alphaproteobacteria > Hyphomicrobiales > Rhizobiaceae > Rhizobium > Rhizobium sp. Pop5. The sequence continues at coordinate 604,017 of NZ_CP099402.1, forward strand.
TTCACCGACCACACTGTCGTCGATCCCGAGCTGATCCGCGGCCTGCTCGACGAGACGGCGGCGCGCGGCTTTTCGATCAGCCATCAGGGGCTCGAAGCCGGCGTCATCAGCGCCGCCGCACCGGTTCGCGCACCGGACGGGCGGCCGGTCGGCTGTGTCGCCGTCGCAGCACCCCTCTCGCGCACCACGACGACCGCCATTCACGAATTCGGCGCGCAGGCGGCGGCCACCGCCAACGGCATTTCAGAAAAATACTACGGGTCGGAAAGGCTCATGGGAACCAGTCCAAACATCAGGAGGAGAGATTGATGAGCCCTGCGGCTTCCTTGCCAAGGATCCTCGTCATCGGAACCGGTGACACCAAATGCGACGAACTGCAATTCATGGCGTCCGTCATCACCGAGTCTGGCGGGCAGCCGGTCATGGTCGATGTCAGCATTCTCGGCGACCCGCCCTATGTTCCCGATTATTCCAAGCACGATATCGCCAAGGCGGCCGCGACCTCGATTGCCGCAATCTCCGAAAGCGGCGATGAAAACAACGCCATGGCTGCGATGGCCTGCGGTGCGGCGGCATTGACCCGCGCGCTCTACGAGGACGGCCTCGTTGACGGCGTCATCGTGCTCGGTGGCTCGATGGGTACCGATCTGGCCCTCGACGTCGCCGCCGTCCTGCCGCTCGGCGTGCCGAAATTCGTGGTTTCGACCATCGCCTATTCCCATCTGATCCCGCCCGAGCGCATCGCGCCCGACCTGATGATGATCCTGTGGGCCGGCGGCCTTTACGGCCTCAACAGCATCTGCCGCTCGGTGCTGTCGCAGGCCTGCGGCGCCGTCGTCGGCGCGGCAAAGCACGGAACCAAACCGGATCGCACCCGCCCACTGATCGGCATGACCTCACTCGGCTCTTCGTGCCTCAAATACATGAAGCATCTGCGGCCCGAACTGGAAAAGCGCGGCTACGATGTCGCGGTATTCCATGCCACCGGCATGGGAGGCCGCGCCTTCGAGGCCATCGCCGCTGAGGCCGGCTTTGCCGCCGTCTTCGACTTCTGCATCCAGGAGGTCAGCAATCATCATTACGGCACGGTGGTGACGTCAGGGTCGGACAGGCTCGAAAATGCGGGGCGGGCCGGCATTCCGCAGATCGTTGCGCCCGGCGCCGTCGACATGGTCGATCTCCAGGCCTGGCAGACGCTGCCTGATATCTTTGCCGATCGTCCCTATCATGCCCATAACCGGCTGATCGGATCGGTGACGACCTCGCCGGACGGGCGTCGGGAAGTGGCGCGCGTGATCGGCCGGAAACTGGCGCAGGCCGAGTCCAGGGTCGCCTTCCTGTTGCCGACCGAAGGGCTGCAGGAATGGGACAAGCCGGACGAGCCGCTGCACGATCCGGAAGGCCTTGCCGCCTTCCTCGACGAGATGCGCCGCTCGGTGCCTGCCTCCGTCGCGTTCCAGGAAGTCGACGCGCATATCAACTCTCCATCCTTTTCGGCCGCAGCCCTTGCCGTTTTCGACGGATGGGTGGCCGAGGGCATCATTCCGGAAGGACGGCCATGACGAGCGCACGCGCCCTCATTCTCGATTTCGGCGGCGTGGTCACCCGCACCCTGTTCGAGACGCATGACATCACCGAGCGCACGCTCGGCCTTCCCAAAGGCTCGCTTACCTGGCTCGGGCCGTTCGATCCGGCGACCGACCCGCTGTGGGTGGCGATGCAGAACCGCGAGATCACCGAACGCGATTACTGGCTGACGCGCGCCGGCGAGGTCGGACGACTGGTCGGCGAGAACTGGTCCGACATGCAGACCTTCGTGCGTCGCGCCCGCGGCGCCGAGCCAGAGCTGGTGCTGCGGCCAGAGGCGCGCGATGCCATCCTGCGAGCCAGGCAAGCGGGATTGAAGCTCGCGATCCTGTCGAACGAACTCGATCTCTTCTACGGCGTCGAGTTCCGCAAACGCTTCCCGCTGATCGACCTCTTCGACGTCATCGTCGATGCCACCTACACCAAGATCCTCAAACCCGATCCGCGCGCCTACGAGCAGGTGCTGTCCGAACTCGGCCTGCCGCGCGAAGCCTGCGTTTTCGTCGACGACCAGAAGAAGAACATCGAAGGCGCCGAAGCCGTCGCATTGCCGCATGTGCATTTCGACGTCACCCGCCCCGCCGAAAGCTATGCCCGCGCGCTTGCGATGCTGGGCCTCTGAACCCGAGAGGAATTGAGATGCGTGAAACCAACTTCATAATCGAGAACAACGCCCGTCACATGTGGCATCCGATGGCCCATCCGGCCGAAATGCAGGCCCAGCCGCCGCGCATCATCAACTCAGGCGAAGGCGTCGAAATCGTCGACATCCAGGGCAAGAAGGTGCTGGATGCCGTCGGCGGTCTCTGGAACGTCAATCTCGGCTATTCCTGCGAGCCGGTGAAAAAGGCGATCCGCGACCAGCTCGACGAGCTGCCCTATTATTCGACATTCCGCGGCACGACGAACTCGCCGCTGATCGAGCTATCCTACGAGCTTGCCGAATGGTTCAGGCCGGATGGATTGAGCCGCTCCTTCTTCACCTCGGGCGGCTCGGATTCGGTCGAGACCTGCCTGCGGCTGGCTCGCCAATACCACAAGATCAACGGGCAGCCGGAGCGCACCAAGTTCGTCGCGCTGAAGAAGGGCTATCACGGCACGCATTTCGGCGGCGCATCCGTCAACGGCAACCAGAATTTCCGCCGCAACTACGAGCCGCTGCTTCCCGGCGTCATCCATCTGCCGGCGCCCTTTGCCTATCGCAATCCGTTCAACACCACCGACGATGCAGAAATCGCCGCCGCCATCGGCCGGCTCTTCGAGGACGAGATCGCCTTCCAGGGAGCTGATACCATTGCTGCTTTGATCGTCGAACCGGTGCTCGGCGCCGGCGGCATCATCGTCCCGCACGAAACCTTCCTGCCGCTGATGCGCGAGATCTGCGACCGTCACGGCATCCTGTTGATTGCCGACGAGGTCATCACCGCTTTCGGCCGTACCGGCGCCTGGACGGGATCGCGCCTCTGGGGCGTCAAGCCGGATCTGATGTCGACCGCCAAGGCGATCACCAACGGCTATTTCCCCTTCGGCGCCGTCATGATCTCCGACAAGGTGGCGGAGGTCTTCGAAGGCAGCAAGGGCGCGTTCGGCAGCATCGGCCACGGCTATACCTATTCCGGCCATCCGGCCGGCGCGGCCGCCGCGCTTGCGACCCTGCAGGAGACGAAGCGGCTCAACGTCGCCGCCAATGCCGCCGTTCGCGGGGAGGAGCTTATCGCCGGCCTCAGGAAACTGCAGGACAAGCATGAGCTGATCGGCGACGTGCGCGGCAAGGGCCTGATGTGCGCGCTCGAACTCGTCAGCGACAGAAAGAAAAAGAGCTCGGCATCGAAGGAAGTCCTGCAGAAAGTGCAGGATGCCACCTATGACGCCGGCGTGCTGGTGCGCACCTCTGGCGCCAATGTCATCATGTCGCCGCCGCTGATCGTCACGGCGGGCGATGTGCAGAGGATCCTGACGGCGCTCGACGCCGGCCTTGCCGCCGCGGAGAGCTGACCATGTCCGACAACGCAGCTCTTATCGCCCGGCGCGAACGGCTTCTCGGCCGCAACATGTCGCTTTTCTATGACGATCCCGTGCATCTGGTGCGCGGCGAAGGCGTCTGGCTCTGGGATGCAGACGGCCGGCGATATCTCGATTGCTACAACAATGTGCCGCATGTCGGCCATTGCCATCCGCGCGTGGTCGAAGCGATCACCCGGCAGGCATCGACGCTGAACACCCACACGCGCTACCTGCACGAAGGCATCCTCGATTATGTCGAACGTCTGACGGCGACCTTCGACAGGAGCCTCGACGCCGCGATCCTCACCTGCACCGGCAGCGAAGCGAACGATGTGGCATTGCGCATGGCGCAGGCGGTGACCGGCAAGACCGGCGTCATCGCCACCAACCACACCTATCACGGCAATACCGCTGCCGTGTCGCAGCTCTCGACCCGCATGCCACCGGTCGGCGGCTTCGGCGGCCACGTCAGGCACGTGCCGGCGCCCGACAGCTATCGCCCGCTCGGCGGCGAAGGCGGCGAGGCCTTTGCAGCGGCCTTCGCGGCAGAAGTCGAGGCGGCGATCGCCGCGCTGCAGGAGAGCCCGCACGGTTTTTCGGCCATCATCATTGATCCGTTCTTCGCCAATGAAGGCTTTCCGGATCTGACACCGGGCTTTCTCGACAAGACGGTCGCTGCCGTCCGCAAGGCCGGCGGTCTTGTCATCACCGACGAAGTGCAGCCCGGTTTCGGCCGTACCGGCTCCGATATGTGGGGCCACCAGCGCGCCGGCATCGTTCCTGATATCGTGACGCTCGGCAAGCCGATGGCGAACGGCCATCCGGTCGGCGGCGTCGTTGCAAATGCCGATGTGCTGAACGCTTTCCGCAAGGCCTTCCGCTATTTCAACACCTTCGGCGGCAACCCCGTCTCCTGCGCCGCCGCCCTGGCGGTGCTCGACGTGATCGAGGACGAGAAGCTGATCGAGAACGCCCGAGACGTCGGCGAATATACGCGCGACGCCTTCACGCGGCTGGCGCAAAAACATCCGATCATCGGCGACGTGCGCGGCAGCGGCCTGTTCATGGGCATGGAATTCGTGCGGGACCGGGCGACGAAGGAGCCGGCAGTTTCTGAGGCAAGCCGGATCGTCAACGAAATGCGCGAGCGCGGCGTGCTGATGGGCAAGATCGGCATCCACCAATGCGCCACCAAGATCCGCCCGCCGATGCCGTTTTCGCGGGAAAACGCCGATCTGATGTTGTCGGTCTTCGACGACGTGCTGTCGGGCCTGTGAGGCTGAGATGGCCGATCAATTGCCGCAGACCATCCGCGATGCACTGCAGGAACGCTCGCTGGAAGCGCTCGAACATTGGGCGGTTCTGGCCGACGAACCGGTCCTGCTGAAATACCGGGAAAATGCCGTCTTCCGCATCACCCTTGCCGACGGGCAATCCGCCGCCTTGCGGCTGCATCGGCCGGGCTATCACGACGAGACGAGCCTGCACTCGGAACTTGCCTTCATGGCAGCCCTGCGGCGCGGCGGTCTCAATGTTCCAAGCCCCGTGCCAACAGGCGACGGGCGCAACCTCGTCCGCCTGCCGGCAAACCGAAAATTTCCCGAGCAGCATGCCGATGTCGTCAGCTGGATCGACGGCGCGGCCCTCGGGCAGAGCGGCACGCCGCTGTCGCAATCGGCGGAAAAACAGGCGGATATCTTCTTCCGCATCGGCCATGCCATGGCGACCCTGCATGATCTTGCCGACGCATGGGCGCCGCCGACAGGTTTCCGCCGCCCGGCATGGCACGCCGACGGCCTGCTTGGAGAAGCGCCCCTCTGGGGCCGCTTCTGGGATTGTCCAGGGCTTTCGCGCGACGAGGCCTCCGCACTCTCGGCATTGCGCGACGACCTGCGCCGCCGTCTCGCCGAGGTGCAGCAAAACGGCATCGATTATGGCCTGATCCATGCCGATCTGGTGCGCGAGAACATCTACCTGACCGGAGACGAAAATCGCGTCGCCTTCATCGATTTCGACGATGCCGGATATGGCTTCCGTCTCTTCGACCTCGCCACGGCCCTGTTGAAGAACCGCCAGGAGCCCGCCTATGCCCACATCGAGGGCGCCCTGATCGCGGGCTATCGCAGCCGGCGCGTGCTTTCGGATGAGGCGCTGCAAAGCCTGCCGCTGTTCATGGTGTTGAGGAGCCTCACCTATATCGGCTGGCTTGCCGAGCGGCCCGAGATCCCGAATGCCGCCGAGCGCCTGTCGCGTTATGTCGCCGAAAGTTTGGAGCTCGCAAGAAAGCTCGATGTCGGCGCTTGACATCTCCGGTAGATTTATTAACGTGTTAAGTAAATATGGATCGGGGAGGATCGATGCCGCATCTCACCATCGAATATTCGGCCAATCTCGACGGCCGCGCCGATATCGGCGCGCTCTGCGAGGCGCTTCTGAATACCGTGCTTGAGACGGGCCTTTTCGAGATCGGCGCCGTGCGCGTACGCGCCCTTCGCGCCGATCATTATGCAATCGCCGACCGGCTTGCCGAAAATGCCTTCGTCGATCTGAACTTCCGCATCGGCAAGGGGCGCACGGCCGAGGAGAAGAAGCGCACGGGCGAAGCGATCTTTGCGGCGGCAACGGAAATCCTCGGCCCGCTCTTCGAGACGCCGCATTTCGCGCTGTCGCTGGAGATCCGCGAGATCGATGCGGAGCTGAGCTGGAAGAAGAATGCCATCCATCCGCGGCTGCGCGGCAAGTGACAAAACCCGCGTCGCGGGACGAGACAACATCAGGGAAAGAGACGATGTCCAAACTGCAGGAAAACATCGCAAAGGCGGAAACCTACCTTGCCCGCTTCAGGGAGCGCGGCGTCCTCAACCGCATCGGCGGCGAGGATGTGGCGGGAGGTGACGGCGCGGCCTTCGAGACGCTCTCGCCGGTCGATCTGAAGCCGCTCGCCACCGTAGCGCGCGGCAATGCCGCCGATATCGACCGTGCGGCCAAGGCCGCCAAGGCTGCTTTTGGCGAATGGGCCGCCATGCCGGGCGATGCGCGCAAGAAGCTCCTGCATAAGATCGCCGACGCGATCGTCGCGCGCGCCGAAGAGATCGCCTTCGTCGAGTGCATGGATACCGGCCAGTCGCTGAAATTCATGGCCAAGGCGGCGCTGCGTGGTGCGGAAAACTTCCGCTTCTTCGCGGACCGCGCGCCGGAAGCACGCGACGGCAAGGCGCTGCGCGCCGACGGCCAGGTGAACGTGACGACGCGCGTGCCGATCGGCCCGGTCGGCATCATCACGCCGTGGAATACGCCCTTCATGCTGTCGACCTGGAAGATCGCGCCGGCCCTTGCCGCCGGCTGCACCATCGTCCACAAGCCGGCCGAATATTCGCCGCTGACCGCCCGCCTGCTCGTCGAAATCGCCGAAGAGGCCGGCCTGCCCAAGGGCGTGTGGAACCTCGTCAACGGCTTCGGCGAGGATGCCGGCAAGGCGCTGACCGAACATCCCCTGATCAAGGCAATCGGCTTCGTCGGCGAAAGCCGCACCGGCTCGATGATCATGAAGCAGGGCGCCGACACGCTGAAGCGGGTACATTTCGAACTCGGCGGCAAGAACCCGGTCGTCGTCTTCGCCGATGCCGATCTCGAGCGCGCCGCCGACGCCGCCGTCTTCATGATCTATTCGCTGAACGGCGAGCGCTGCACCTCGTCCTCGCGCCTGCTGGTCGAAGACAGCGTCTACGACAGGTTCACCGCGCTCGTCGCCGAAAAGGCAAGGCGCATCAAGGTTGGCCACCCCCTCGATCCCGAGACGGTCATCGGCCCGCTCATCCATCCCGTGCACGAAAAGAAGGTGCTGGAATATATCGCGATCGGCCGGTCGGAGGGCGCGACGGTTGCCGCCGGCGGCGAGAAGTTCGATGGGCCGGGTGGCGGCTGCTATGTCTCCCCTACCCTCTTTACCGGCGCCGACAACAGGATGCGCATCGCCCAGGAGGAAATCTTCGGGCCGGTGCTGACCGCCATCTCCTTCAAGGACGAGGCCGACGCGCTGGCGCTCGCCAACGACGTCCAGTACGGGCTGACCGGCTATCTCTGGACATCGGACGTCACCCGCGCCTTCCGTTTCACCGACCATCTCGAAGCCGGGATGATCTGGGTGAACTCTGAAAACGTCCGCCACCTGCCGACGCCTTTCGGCGGTGTCAAGAATTCCGGCATCGGCCGCGACGGAGGCGACTGGTCCTTCGATTTCTACATGGAAACCAAGAACGTCGCCTTCGCCACCAAGCCGCACGCCATCCAGAAACTCGGCGGCTGAGCCGCCAACACACATTCGAGCGGTTCAGGTTTTCACGGAAGCGCAGAACCGCTCTCACTTTTTGTTTTGACGCAATTCCGGACGGAAAACCGCTTCGCACTTTTCCTGGAAATTGCTCTAAGAGGAGGAACCCATGCCCCTGCCGAAACCCAATCTCTATCCGCCCTTCAACATCGTGCGCCTCAGCCACATCGAACTCGGCGTCACCGATCTCGCCAAGTCTCGCGCCTTCTATGTCGACACGCTCGGCCTGCAGGTGACGGATGAGACCGCCGATACGATCTATCTCAGAGCGCTCGAAGAACGCGGCCATCACTGCATCGTGCTGAAGAAATCGGGCAAGGCCGAAGCCCGCGATCTCGGCTTCAAGGTCTTCGGCGAGGAGGATCTCGACAAGGCCGCCCATTTCTTCAAGGACAAGGGTCTGCCGGTCGAATGGATCGAGCGCCCCTACCAGGCGCGCACCTTCCGCACCCGCGATCCGCACGGCATTCCGCTCGAATTCTATTCGAAGATGGACCGCCTGCCGCCGATCCACCAGAAATATGCGCTCTACAAGGGCGTCAAACCGCTGCGCATCGACCACTTCAACTGCTTCTCGCCCAATGTCGACGAAAGCGTCGCCTTCTACAACGAGCTCGGCTTCCGCGTCACCGAATATACCGAGGATGCCGAGACCGGCCGCCTCTGGGCCGCCTGGACGCATCGCAAGGGCGGCGTGCACGACATCGCCTTCACCAACGGCCGCGGCCCGCGCCTGCACCACACCGCCTTCTGGGTGCCGACACCGCTCAACATCATCGACCTGCTCGACCTGATGGCGACCACAGGATGGGTCGCCAATATCGAGCGCGGCCCGGGCCGCCACGGCATCTCCAACGCCTTCTTCCTCTATATCCTCGATCCCGACGGCCACCGCATCGAGATCTACTGCTCGGACTATCAGACGGTCGATCCCGATCTGGAGCCGATCAAGTGGGACCTCAAGGACCCGCAGCGCCAGACGCTCTGGGGCGCTCCGGCTCCGAAATCCTGGTTCGAGCACGGCAGCCTGTTTGCCGGCGCCGAGGTGGTCGAGCCTGACTTGAAAGCTCAGCCGATCATCGCGCCTTGAACCCGCCTTTCAACGTGGCGAGGAGACAGTCATGGAATTGAAGGACGCAACATTGTTCCGGCAGGCCGCACTGGTGGGCGGCGACTGGATCGAGGCGGGCGACAACGCGATCAAGGTCGACAATCCGGCGACCGGCGAGATCCTCGGCCGGGTTCCCAACCTGGGGGCTGCCGAGACCAAGGCGGCGATTGCCGCAGCCGAGGTCGCGCAGAAGCAATGGGCTGCCAGCACTGCCAAGGAGCGCTCGGTGATCCTCCGGCGCTGGTTCGAGCTGATGATGGACAATCAGGACGATCTCGGCCGCATCCTGACGGCGGAACAGGGCAAGCCGCTGACTGAGGCCAAGGGCGAGATCGCCTATGGCGCAAGCTTCATCGAATGGTTTGCCGAGGAGGCCCGGCGCGTCTATGGCGACATCATTCCCGGCCATCAGAAGGACAAGCGCATCCTTGTGATGAAGCAGCCGATCGGCGTCGTCGCCGCCATCACGCCCTGGAATTTCCCGAACGCGATGATCACCCGCAAGGCCGGACCGGCCTTTGCCGCCGGCTGCGCTATGGTGCTGAAGCCGGCCTCGCAGACGCCGTTTTCGGCGATCGCGATTGCCATCCTGGCCGAGCGCGCCGGTTTCCCCAAGGGCCTGTTCAGCGTGCTCACCGGCTCGGCACGCGCCATCGGCGGCGAGATGACCGCAAGCCCGGTCGTGCGCAAGCTGACCTTCACCGGCTCGACCGAAGTCGGCGCCGAGCTTTACAAGCAGAGCGCTCCGACCATCAAGAAGCTCGGGCTGGAGCTTGGCGGCAATGCCCCCTTCATCGTCTTCGACGACGCCGATCTCGACGCGGCGGTCGAAGGCGCTTTGATCGCCAAGTTCCGCAACAACGGCCAGACCTGCGTCTGCGCCAACCGGCTCTATGTGCAGGAGGGCGTCTATGACGCCTTTGCCGAGAAACTGTCAAAGGCGGTCGGCGGCCTGAAGACCGGCAACGGCTTCGACGAGGGCATCAATCTCGGCCCGCTGATCGACGAGTCCGCCCTTGCCAAGGTCGAGGAGCATGTCGCCGATGCGCTGTCCAAGGGCGGCCGCGTCGTTTCAGGCGGTCATCGCCACCGGCTCGGCGGCCGTTTCTACGAGGCGACGGTGCTCGCCGACGTCACCTCTGCCATTGCCGTCGCCAGGGAAGAGACCTTTGGGCCGGTGGCGCCGCTCTTCCGTTTCAAGGACGAGGCCGACGTCATCGCCCAGGCCAACGACACTGAGTTCGGCCTTGCCTCCTATTTCTACGCCAAGGATCTTGCCCGCGTTTTCCGGGTGGCCGAAGCGCTGGAATACGGCATGGTCGGCGTCAATACCGGGCTGATCTCGACGGCCGAAGCCCCCTTCGGCGGCGTCAAGCTCTCCGGCCTTGGCCGCGAGGGATCGCGCTACGGCATCGAGGAATTCACCGAAATCAAATATGTCTGCCTCGGCGGCATCGCCTGAGGCTTAGGAGCACCCTATGACACATCCGCGCTTTGCCACCTTCTTTGCCGATGGACGGAGCCGCTATGGTCTCGTGGGCAACCAGGGGATAGTCGATCTTTCGGAGCGCTATGGCTCATCCTGGCCGACGCTGCGCGAGGTCGTCGCGGACGCCGCCTTCGACCGATTGCTCGACAAGGCCAGCGGCTTTGCCCCCGACTTCTTCTTCGACCAGGTCACCTATGAGATCCCTATTCCCGCGCCCGAGAAGATTATCTGCGTCGGGGTCAACTTCCCCGACCGCAATGAGGAATACAAGGACGGTCAGGCAGCACCCTCCAACCCGTCGCTGTTCATCCGTTTCCCGCGTTCCTTTACCGGCCATGACCAGCCGTTGATCCGGCCGCCGGAAAGCCCGCAGCTCGACTATGAGGGCGAGATCGTCATCGTCATCGGCAAGGGCGGCCGGCGCATCGCCGAGGCCGATGCCCTTTCCCACATTGCGGCTCTGTCGCTGTGCAACGAAGGTACGATCCGCGATTGGGTACGGCATGCCAAGTTCAACGTCACCCAGGGCAAGAACTTTAACCGCACCGGCGCGATCGGTCCGTGGCTTGTGCCCTATCGGGATGAAAGCCAGCTTGCCGATATCAGGCTCGAAACCCGCGTCAACGGCGAAGTACGCCAAAGTGACCGCACCAGCCGGATGATCTTTTCCTTCCGCAAGATCATCAATTACATCTCGACCTTCACCACCCTCGTTCCCGGCGACGTCATCGTCACCGGCACGCCGACAGGGGCCGGCGCCCGCTTCGATCCGCCGATCTGGCTGAAACCGGGCGACGTCGTCGAAGTCGAAGCCGACGGGCTCGGCATTCTGAAAAACACCATCGCCGACGAGGTGTTCTGATGCTGTCCCAGGACGAAATCCAGGCGGCAGCCGAAAGCCTAGACCAAGCCGAGCGAACCCGCATCCAGACTGGTCTCCTGTCGCTGAAACATCCCACCATGAACATGGACGACGCCTACGCCGTCCAGAGTGCCTGGGTGAAGAAGAAGATCGCCGACGGCCGCAAGCCGATCGGCTGGAAGATCGGGCTGACGTCGAAGGCGATGCAATATGCGCTCAATATCGACATCCCCGATTCCGGCGTGCTCTTCGACGACATGGTCTTCGAAGACGGCGCCACCGTGCCGGCCGGCCGCTTCATCCAGCCGCGCATCGAAGCCGAAATCGCCTTCGTCATGAAGGCGCCGCTGAAAGGTCCCGGCATTTCGATCTTCGATGTGCTGAATGCCACTGATTACGTGACCCCTGCCCTGGAAATCCTCGATACCCGCATCCTGCGCGTCGATCCGGAGACGAAAAAGGCGCGCACCATTGTCGACACCATTTCCGACAATGCTGCCAATGCCGGCATTGTTACCGGTGGCCGCGCTGTGCGGCCCGGCGAGATCGACATGCGCTGGATGGGCGCGATCGTCAGCCGCAATGCCGAAGTCGAGGAAACAGGCCTCGGCGCCGGTGTTCTCAACCAGCCTGCCCGCGGCGTCGCCTGGCTCGCCAATCGGCTGGCGCAATATGGCGACGGCATCGAGGCCGGCCAGGTTGTGCTTGCCGGTTCTTTCATCCGTCCGATCGAGGCGCGGCACGGCGACACGATCAACGCCGATTTCGGCCCCTATGGGTCCGTCAGCCTGTTCTTTGCGTGAAGGAGTAAGTATGCCTGCGCCCAAGAATCTTTTTAAACAGGCCCTGAAAGACGGGCGGACGCAAATCGGCCTCTGGCAGGCGCTCGCCAATCCCTACACGGTCGAAATCTCAGCCGGCGCCGGTTACGACTGGCTATTGCTTGACGCCGAACACGCACCGAACGACGTGCCGCTTCTCGTTTCACAATTGCAGGCGATGAAGGGCACGACAAGCCATGCGGTGATCCGTCCGCCGATCGGCGAGACCTGGATCATCAAGCAGATGCTCGATATCGGCGCGCAGACGCTGCTCATTCCAATGGTCGACAGCAAGGAGATGGCGGAAGCCATGGTTCGGGCCGTCCGCTACCCGCCGCACGGCGTGCGCGGTGTCGGCGCCGCCCTTGCTCGCGCCTCCGATTTCAACCGCATACCCGATTATCTCCAGACGGCCAACGACGAGATCTGCCTGCTGCTGCAGGTGGAAAGCCGCGCCGGGCTTGCCGCGCTCGATGCGATCGCCTCGACGGAAGGCGTCGACGGCGTCTTCATCGGCCCCTCCGATCTCGCCGCCGACATGGGTTATCTCGGCAAGCCGGGTGCGCCCGAGGTGCAGCGGGAAGTCGAGCAGGCGCTTTCCGGGATCCAGTCGCACGGCAAGGCGGCCGGCATCCTCATCGGCGACCTCTCGCTCGCCAAACGCTATCTCGAACTCGGCGCCGCCTTCGTGGCGATCGGCAACGACGTCACCCTGCTTGCCAATGCCACGGCCAAGCTGCTCGATGATTTCCACAAGGCCGAACCCGCCAGGCCGGCGGCGGACGCGAAGGTCTATTGATCCCTCCCTGCCTCCTCACGCGTATCCATGTTCGGCTACGCTTCGTTGCGACGGTCAACATGTTGACCGTCGCGCTCCCGGGCTGCAATCGCTCGCATGTCGGCACGGCTTAGCCGAATACCGTCTGGATCGTCGTGAACTCCTTCAGCCCCTCGGTGCCAAACTCGACGCCGATGCCGGATTGCTTCACACCTCCAAAAGGCGCGTTCGGTTGAATTGCCCCGTGCTTGTTGATCCACACCGAGCCGCATTCGAGCTGCTTCGCATAGCGCTTCGCCTTCTCGACGTCGGCAGACCAGATCGAGCCGCCGAGGCCGGCGGGATTCTGATTGGCGCGGGCGATCACCTCGTCGACATCGCTGTAGCGGATAATCGGCAGGACCGGGCCGAACTGCTCCTCATCGACCAGCCGCACACCGTGATCGACATCGGCGATCAGCGTGATCGGGTAGAAATAGCCGGGCCGAGCCGTCGGCGCCCCGCCGGTCAGGATGCGGCCGCCCTGGGCGCGCGCATCGTCGACGAGATCGCGCACCTTGTTGAATTGCATTTCATTCTGGACTGGACCGAGGATGCTTGTCTCGTCAAGGCCGTCTCCGACGGTGATCTTGCCGGCATAATCAACGAGCGCACTGCAGACATCCTCGTAAATGCTCTCATGCACGTAAAGGCGTTTCAGTGCAGCGCAGGTCTGGCCGTTGTTGATGAAGGCGCCCCAGAACAGTCCCTCGGCGATGCCTTTCGGATCGACGTCCGGCAGTACGATGCCCGCATCGTTGCCGCCGAGTTCCAGCGTCAGCCGCTTCAGGGTGGCCACCGCCGAGGCCATGATCTTCTTGCCGGTCTCGGTCGAGCCGGTGAAGGTCATCTTGGCAATGCCTGGATGGGCGGAAAGGGCAGCCCCGATGCTGTTTTCGCCGGTGATCACGTTGACGACGCCGGCCGGCAGCACCTCGTTGATGATCTCGACGAGGCGGATGGTCGAAAGCGGCGTCAGGGGCGACGGCTTGATGACGACGGTGTTGCCGGCGCGCAGCGCCGGCATGATGTGCCAGCAGGCGATCATGACCGGCCAGTTCCACGGCGTGATCGAGCCGACGACGCCGATCGGCTTGCGGTGCAGTTCGACGCGGCCCTCATTGTCGTCCTGCAGGATTTCGACCGGCAGGTCGAGTTCGGCCGTATGCCGCGTCCAGGCGAGCGCGCCGCCGATTTCGAAGCGCGAGCCGAGGCCGTTGAGCGGTTTTCCCTGTTCCCGGGTCAGGATCTGCGCCAGCTCTTCGGCGTGCTCGCCGATCTTCTCCGCGATCGCCCGGCAGGCCGCTGCTCGCTCCTCATTCGACGTCCGCGACCAGCCTTTGAAGGCTTCGGCGGCTGCGGCAACGGCCCGGTCGAGATCGGCGCCCTGGGCAAGCGGCATGTAGCCGACGACTTCGCCATTCGATGGGTTGGTAACCGGCGCATGATCGGTGGTGGCGACGGTTTCGCCACCGATGAGCAGGGTAGACTGCTTCACGATATTCTCCTCCCGTGACATCGGGGAGGACTATGACGTCGGCTGGAAGCACCGTCTTGGGGAGAAACGCGCCTCGTCTTGGACGGAAGCGCAGATTGCGCTTCAGCTCACCTTCAGCACCGGTTCGCCGGCGCGAAGCAGCTCGCTCGGCGCACAATCGAACAGCTCCTTGAAGCTGCGGTTGAAATAGGAAATGTCGTTGAAGCCGGCCGAATAGGCGACTTCGGCGATGGTCGCGGCGTTGCGCTTCTCCTTCAATTGCTCGATCTTCTCACGCGCCAGCCGCAAGCGCTTATCGCGAATGACGGTGGTGCAGGTGATGCCCATTCCCTGAAAATCCTGCTGCAGGGTGCGGATCGATACGCCGAGTCTCGTCGCCAGCCACCTGGCGCTGAGATCGCTGTCGGTCAGGTGTCTGTCGATCAGAATATCGACCAGCTGCATGCGCTTGCCCGCACTGTCGTGCAACGAATTCAGGCTTACTGTCTGGATGCCGGTCGACAGAAACGCCTGACGCGTCGTGTCGAACATCAACTGGCGCAGATGCGGTGAAGGCGCCTCGCATGCCGGCGTGGTCATCATCTTGGCGATCAGCGCGCGCAGCATTATCGCCATCGGATCGCCGGCCGCAAGCTTGCGGGCCACGTCGAAATCCACCTTGCTTTCCGAATACATCAGTTGTCGCGGCAAATGCAGGGACAGATGATTGGAAAAATGGCCGCGGAAATAGAAGGTCGTCGGACGGGTCAAATCCACCAGAATGCATTCGCCGACGTCCAGGATGTTCTGCTGACCGGAATGCTCCACCCCACAGGTGCCCTCGAGCTGCAGGATCAGGAACAGATGCTCGTGGGCATCGCGGCGAATGTCGTTCCAGTCGCGATGGATATAATCGAGATCGTTGGAGACATGGGCAAATTCCATGCCGCACACGTCGATGCGGCGCGCCGTGCCGATGACCTTGTCGCCGCGCTCCATCGTGTGCGCGTTGAAATTTCCGCAGATATTGTGAAGGTCGTCCGCCCATTGATCATAAGGCGTCGGTGTCCAGCTTCGATCCACCAGACTGCGGTTCTGCAACAGGTCCAACTCTGCCTCCCAACAGTGTCAACATAGGTGAAGACTGCCGCAGGCCGGGCTGGCCGTCAATTATATATTTAACACATTAATCAAGCGCATTTGTACACGGACTGAAAGCCGTCACTCCTCACCGCTGGTCGCGCCTTCGAGCCTCAGCGCCGTCAGTTCGTCCAGCATATCCAACAGTTGCTCGACCCGCTGCGCACCGAAGCGTGCGCCGATATTGGCATAGACCTTCAGGCTCTCCGGCATGACCTCGTCGACCATTTCTCGCCCCGCGGGCGTAATCCGCAACAGCACCCGCCGGCCGTCCGCCTTGTCCTTATGCTTGGTGATGAAGCCGCGCTCTTCGAGCGAGCGGATCATGCGCGTCAGGCTCGGCGCCAGGATCGAGGCCTTGTCCGCCACTTCGCTTGCATCGACCGTTCCCTCTTCGGACAGCACGCGGATGACCCGCCACTGCTGCTCCGTCACGTTATGCGCCGCCAGGATCGGCCGAAAATGGCTCATCACCGCTTCACGCGCACGCAAAAGTCCGATCGCAAGGGACCTCCGACGTTCCTGTGGCGAACGGCGCTCCTGCGCGGAGGGCATTTCGACTTTATCCTGCTCTGAATTCTTCATGCGGGTCCCGATTACGCAATCGTTCAATATGATTCTTCGCGAAGCTGAAGCAGCGACGAAAATCATAGGACAACTAGTTAACACGGCAACGACCAAGCACAAGCCTTTCCCCTCCTCGAACCACGAAGCTTACGCCTCTCGTCGAAAGCGATTGAGGATCCGTTCGAAGAATTCGCCGCTCATCCGTTCGGAGAAAGAAATGACGCGCCGAACCGTTTTCGCCTTTAGTGCCCCTTCGCTGCTTAATGGGTCCTGAGCTGAAAGAGCGCTATGTCTGACATACTTATTGTCCTTCGCCTTGATGGGGATCGATCCGTCGGCCCAGCGTTTCCGATCGAGTGGTACTCATGGTAACTTTATTCGGCAGGTAGGCTTTCGCTTTTGGCCTGAATACGTCTTGATCGCTGTTCTAAGTGCTCCTGCTTCTCCAGACCAGGTTACAACGATCGCACCGAAGTTCGCTCCACCAGTTTACAGGGCACAACACGACTGCTCGGACGTGGCTTGTTTCCCGCCGCCACGCTATTCAGCAATTCCGCCCCTTCCCGACCTAAATCGTAGTACGGCAAGGCGGCAGTGGTCAGTTGCGGCTTCAGCGCGAGGGAAACCGTCCGGAAATCGTCAAAGCCGACAATGCTGACATCCTCAGGGATGCGGAGACCCAATGCCATTGCCGCGATGTAGATTTGGATCGTCATCTCGTCATTGCCGCCCATAATCGCGGTCGGTCGATCCTTTTGTTTTAACATCTCGGTCGCAACCGCAAAAACGTAGTTCTTCTCCGCTCCAACCGAGCCTTCCATGCCGAGACGGATACTCAGGTCGCTTTCAGCAACGCCAAAGTCTCCAGCGGTTTTACGGAAGGCATCGAGGCGAAGTCGCGCACCCATCAAAACGGGATTGAGGCGGATGTAGCCGATCTTTCGATGACCCCTGTCAAGCAGATAGCGCGTAAGATCTTGCGCGCCCTGATAGTCATCAGGCTCGATCGACGGGAACAGTTCGTTCGTACGAGGCCCGCAGTTGATCATCACGGTCGGAATGTGGACATCGGCTGCCTCAGGATCCACGGTGCGACGGTACATTGTCACATAAAGAACCCCGTCAATCCGGTGGGACTGGAACATCTTCCAGACTTCGGCCTCTCTCTCGGAAGAGCCGCCAGTATTTGCCATGAGGATGGTCTTGCCGTTCGCATTTGCCCAATCTTGTATCCCCCGCACGATGTCGACCGAATAGGGTGTGGTAGACACATAATCGGTGATAATGCCGAAGGTGTTGGAGCGGCTCGAACGGATGAGGCGCGCTGCCATGTTTGGGATATAACCGAGGTCGCGGATAGCCTTTTCCACTCTCTCCCGGGTTTCCTCAGTCACATAAGGCTCACCGTTGATGACCCGTGAAACTGTCTTGTTGGAAACCCCGGCCGCTTTCGCGACGCTGACAATGCTGACCATGGCCCCGCCCATCTCCCTGCTCGGCATCTCTTCTAAACAAGTTATATGACAACGTCGACATATTTTTCTGACAACGTCGACAATGCGCATTGACAACGTCGTCATACGGCGATTATGGTCCTTCCGATCAAGGCGCTGGCGCAAGCGCCCGTCAGCAAGGGAGGAATCGATGACGAAACTGGTTTGTGCTAGCGCGCTTGCGCTTGTTCTCATGGCGGCCCCTACCAAAGCCGAGACCATCAATATTTTGGTGGAAGGCGGCGGCGAGATGCTGCAAAAGGCAGTCGCCGAAAAGTTCACCGCGGAGACCGGAGTAGAGGTGAACTTCACCGTCGTTCCCTACCAAGGTGTCTTTGATAAGTTCTCGGCCGAAATCGCCTCCGGCTCCTCGGCGTTCGATGTCGTCACTATCGATGTCGTCTGGAACGCGAAATTTGCGAGCCACGTCGAAGACATCTCATCTCTTTACACCGATGCAATTCGGGCGGACTTGCCGCCGGCCCTGCTGGCAGACGCGAAAGTCGGTGGCAAAGTGATTGGCATGCCAGCCTGGGCGAATGCCGAGATCGTCTTCTATCGCAAAGATCTCTTTGATAAGCCGGAGGAGAAGGAAGCGTTTCAGGCGAAGTATGGCTACCCGCTCGCTCCTCCCAAGACATGGCAGCAGTGGCGCGACATCGCGAAATTCTTCACGCGTGACACGGATGGTGACGGCAAGATCGATTTCTGGGGTACCGACACCATTGGCACCTTCTCAGAGGAATGGATGACGCACGTGCTCCAAGCGGGCTCGCCCGGCGTAATACTCGACAAGGACGGCAAGGTCATCATCGACAATGATGCCCATAAGAAGGCGCTCGAATTCTACATTGCGCCGCACTGCACCGATCATTCCGTTCCTGAAAACGTCAATGAAATCGGCTGGGGTGAGGCGCAGAACCTATTCTACCAGGGCAAGACGGCCATGATGAAGTTCTGGGCGCACGCCTATAAGATGACGCCCGCAGATTCGAAGGTCAGCGGCAAGGTCGGCGTCGTGCCGATGCTGGCCGGCGACGCCGGAATCGCTGCTATTCCAGGCCCCTGGTACAACGTCGTCCCCTTCAACTCCCAGCACAAGGATGCGGCAAAGAAATTCATCGCTTTCGCGATCGCGAACAACGCCCTGGGTATCGAAGCCCCACTCGGCCTTGCCGCAACGAATTCCGCCTATCGCGGCTATTCCGGCAAGCCTGGTTATGAGCACTTCGCCCCGCTTCTCGAGACGCTGGGCGCGCCGGCGACACAAGGCCGGCCGGCCGCCGAGAAATATCAGGAAATCGTCGACGAAGCCGTTCTGCCCGCTGTGCAAGAAGCGCTGACCTGCAAGGCAGACGTCGGAGAACTGCTGCAGGAAGCCAAGGAGACGATTGAGGACATTCTCAACTAATCCGATATTTACCTCAACATCGCGGGAGGATGAACTGTCGCCCGCGATATCATCTCTTGGAGACGGCCATGTCGGGCGAAGACCGATTTGTGCTTTGCATGCTTGCGCCCGCGGCGGCGATCCTCGGGTTGCTGGTCGCATACCCGGTGGGACTCTTGATATTCGATTCCTTTTTCAAGGTCGATACGATTACGCCCCATATACGCGAGTGGGTCGGGATGCAGAACTATGTCGACGCGTTGACGTCGGCACGGGTCGCGGAGAGCGCGTTGAGAACCGCTCAGTATTCGGTCTTTGCGTTGTTCTTCGAGTTCACTTTCGGTTTTTGTGCCGCGCTATTGTTTTCGGCCATGGCTGGAGAGTCGCGGTGGCACCGCACGCTCTTCGCCCTGCCGTTGATGGTCCCGCCCATCGTCGCTGGTCTGCTTTGGCGGTTTCTGCTGGTCGGCAACATCGGCATCCTGAATTATGGGCTCGCTCGCCTGGGGGTCATCAGCGATCCTAGCGCTATCGCCTGGTTGTCCAACGAAGATATCGTCATTTACTCCGTTTCCTTCGCCGACATCTGGCTGACCACCTCTTTTGTCGCCCTCGTGTCCTATGCCGGGTTGACGAACATTCCGAAGGATCTACTGGAAGCGGCAACGATCGACGGTGCGAACGCGTTCAGGCGCTTCTGGCATGTGACATTGCCGCTGATGCGCCCGGTGATCGCCGTGGTGGTCATCGTCCGCGGCGTGGATGCCGCCAAGACTTTCGATCTGATCTGGATACAGACCCAGGGTGGTCCCCGCCATGCCTCGGAAGTGTTCTCGATGAACATCTACCAGCGCATGGTTCGTTTCGGTGATCTCGGGGAAGCGTCCGCGTCCGGCACCCTGTTCCTCATCGTCATGATGCTTCTGGCCGCCCTCGCCTATTGGAAAATCTGGAGGCCGGTCCATGCATAACGCCCGCCCCCTCAATTTCAGTGGGGTATTGATAAACGCGGCGGCTCTCGTGCTCGTGCTGTCGTACGCCCTGCCTTACCTGTATTTGCTCATGACCTCCCTCAAACCGGCGGCCGATGTCCAGCAGATCCCGCCGAGCTTCTTTCCGGCCGTTCTGTCGTTCGAAAATTTTCGCGAGGTCCTGCGGTCATCGACCTTGCCGAAAGCCTTCTTCAACTCTCTCACCGTGGCAGTGCTGACCACGGCACTTTCGCTGGTGGTCGCTGTTCCCGCCGCTTATGTCGCAACACAGTACCGGCGCAGAATCACGACCCTCTTCCTGCTCTTTGCACTGGTCACACGCATGGTGCCATCGGTGTCATTGGGTGTGCCATTGTTCCAGCTTTTAAAGTCTCTGGGCCTACTCGATACGGTCCCCGGCCTGGTTCTCGCCCATACGTCGGCCGCGGTGCCACTTGCACTATTGCTGATGTCGGCCTTCTTCGAAGGTGTGCCTAGGGAACTCGAAGAAGCAGCACGCATGGATGGCTGCACACGTTTCCAGGCATTCTGGAAGATCATCCTTCCGGTGATGACCGGTGGGATCGCGGTGACTGCGCTCTTTACCTTCATCACGAGCTGGAACGAGTTCCTCTATGCATTGCTGCTGACATCGGAGGCCACGAAAACGGCGCCGATCGTCATCGCGGAATACAATTCGGTCTACGGGCTTGCCTGGGGTGCGATGACCGCAGCCGCGGTGCTCTATTCGCTCCCCGTGATCGTCGTAACGCTCGCACTTCAAAAGCAGATCGTCGGCGGCCTGACATTCGGCGCCGTAAAGGGATGAGGGAGACAGAAGCATGGCCGGCATAGAGCTGCGGAATATCAATAAGGTCTACGGCAACAACTTTCACGCCCTCCACGACCTTAACTTCGATATCAGGGACGGCGAGTTCATGGTGTTCGTCGGCCCGTCGGGTTGCGGAAAGTCGACGGCGCTCCGGATGATCGCCGGCCTGGAGAGTATTTCCAGCGGCGAACTCAGGATCGGCGACAGGGTTGTCAATCATGTCGATCCCAAGGATCGCGACATCGCCATGGTGTTCCAATCCTACGCGCTTTATCCTCATAAGACGGTCCGAGAAAATATAGCCTTCCCCCTGCAGATGGCCAGGCTGCCCAACGCCGAGATTGCCGGCCGCGTAGACGAAGCCGCACGCATCCTCGAATTGACGACTTTGCTCGACCGCAGGCCGGCACTCCTTTCAGGAGGCCAGCGTCAGCGTGTCGCGATGGGACGAGCGATCGTCCGCAAACCAGCGGCCTTCCTGATGGATGAACCGTTGTCGAATCTGGATGCCAAGCTGCGAGTGCAAATGCGCGCCGAGATCGCCAGCCTGCAAAGAAAACTGAATGTCACGACGATCTATGTGACCCACGACCAGGTCGAGGCGATGACGATGGGGGACCGCGTAGCCGTCATGAAGGGCGGCGTGCTGCAGCAGGTCGACACGCCGCAAAACCTCTACAATCGCCCTGACAATGTCTTTGTCGCTGCCTTCATCGGGTCGCCTTCGATGAACTTGTACGAGGCGGCCCTGAACGGAAGGACACTGACCCTCGGCAGCAACAGTTTCGAGATCCCCGATCGGGTTTTCGAATACCGCCCGTCGCTGAAGGGTGCGTCTAACCGTCAGATCATTGTCGGTATCCGGCCTGAGCACATGAACGATGCCGCAATCCGGCCCTCTTCGGCAGAGTTCTCGGCCCCGGCCACTCTTGTCGAGGCGCTAGGTTCTGAATCCATGGTGCATCTGAATATCGATGCACCATGGGTGGATGCTGGCGACCCGGACGCCATCGCCGACATCGGCGACGAAAAAGCGGCTGTGGCCCGCTTCTCTCCGAAGAGCACAGTGCGCGCCGGTGACATCGCGCGCATCGCTGTCGATGCCGAAGAACTTCACTTCTTTGAACCGGACACCCGCACCAGCATCTGGTGATGGCATAGCCAGGAGAAAACAAGAATGACCAGCCGATCCATCGCCCCCAGTCGCCTCCAACGAACGATAGTTAGCGAAAACTATTACGACGTAACGAACTTTCCCGTCGGGAGCCCCTATGAGGATATCGGCGCGGTCATCAACAGCATCATTGCGGATATAAAAAGCAGGCAACCGGCTGCCGATCTAAATGACGGCGGAAAACCTGGAGCAGTGATCTATATACCGCCAGGCGATTATCGTCTGGTCACGCAAGTCGTCATAGACGTCAGCTACCTGAAAATTGTTGGCTCTGGACATGGTTTTACGTCTTCGAGCATCCGTTTCAACACACCCGAAGCCGAGCTCGCACACTGGCACGAGCGGTGGCCGGGGGGAAGTCGCGTCCTTGTGGACACTTCTTCAACTGGCGCCGACGATGAGGGAGCTGGAGCCGCGTTTTATGTCAAGCGCAGCGGAAATCCTCGTCTAAGCTCAGTGGAATTCGCTGACTTTTGCATCGATGGCCTGCATTTCGTTGACGATGACTTGGGGTCGAATGAACCAGAAAATACATACGTGAATGGCAAGACGGGGATCTATGTCGGTAGCGCCAGTGACTCATTCCGAATTAGCGGGATGGGCCTCATCTATCTGGAACATGGAGTTACTGTTCACGATGCAGATGCGCTCGCGATAGATAGCAATTTCATCGCGGAGTGCGGCAACTGTATCGAATTGAAAGGCATGGGGCAGGCATCGAGAATCGCGAATAATTTCGTCGGAGCTGGATATAAAGGCCATTCCATTTATGCCGAAAACTATGCGGGCATTCTAATATCCTCAAATAACGTATTCCCTCGAGGAGCAAGCAGTGTCTATTTTTCCGGCGTGGTGCGTTCCTCGGTCACGGGAAATAGATTTCACTCCTTTTATCCCGGAATGTTGGTTTTTGATGCGAACTGCTGCGAGAATTTGGTCTCCTCAAATCACTTTCTGCGCGATCACGAACCATGGGCGCCCATGCAGAAGTACGACAACGGCCTGGATGATCTGTTCGGACTCTTGCGAATTGACGGCAGCAACAATTCACTCATCGCGAACCACATTTCGGAAACAATAGATACGCAATATATTAGGCCGTCCGCAGTCAATCCCGTGATAATCAACGTGGTTTCCGGCAGCGGCAATTACATTGCCAATAATCACATTGTGGCGACAACCGAAATATCGCAAGTCGATGATGCGCCGAACAGTGCCTGCTTTTCAACACAAGTGAGCGCGTTGCTTTCCACAAGCAATTTGAAGCCGCTCGCAGTAACGGCAGTATTGGTGCAAGAGCGATCGATGGGGAACACGATCCTGGATTCAGGTTATGACCACCAGGTTGAGATGAACAGAGCTTTGAATGCCTTTAGGGCCACGCCGTCTTTTGAACAGTAATATCAAAGCTCAACACATGTCAGCCAGCCCTTCCGGGACCCTTCGAGTTGGCGTTTGCACTGACTCCAATGGAAAGCGAGCTCGCTCGGGAGAGCAATGCCGTCGCCAGACGAAGTGTTTCGATTGATTTTCATTGACTTCGAAAATTCACTGCAAGGAGAGACAGTGTGCGTACACAACGACGGCTGCTTGAGCTGGGCACTCGCATTGAGTTTTGGGCACGAGCGGTCGACAGAAATGCGGACGAATTCCCGTTCCTGATTCGGCAAGGCGAGCAGGTCCTATGGGCGGTGAAACGCTTCTCGGAGTTTTCGGAGTTCTACAGCTACCATCATCGTGAGACGTGCGAGGTGGAGTTCGAATGGGATGAAGGCGTAACGGAATTCACCTGGGCCTATGCTTACAATCCGCTGTCAGTCTCGGATACCGGAATCACCGTTCTGGAATTCGGAGAACAACTCATCGAGCGCACAGGACCCGAGATTGATGCCTGGTGCGCTTCCGACCCGCGACGCCCGCGTCTGCATTTCTCCCCACCGAAAAACTGGATGAATGACCCCAACGGGTTGTGCAAGATCGGCGATATCTGGCATCTGTTCTATCAGTTCCATCCAGGCGGGCCGGATTGGGGGCCGATGCATTGGGGGCATGCCACCAGCCGCGACCTATGTGCGTGGCTACATATGCCGGTCTTCTTACAACCTGAACAGAACCTCGCGCGCCTCGGTGCGACCGGTGGCGCGTTCTCAGGGAGCGCGTTCAGCGATCGGGGCGGGAAGGTAAAGTTCTATTACACGGAGCGCTTGCCCGCCTACGATCTCTTCAGCGGTTATCGCGAAGTCCAGAAGATCGCCGAACCCGGCCACGACCTTATAAAGGCCGAGCGGATCACAACCGTGCTGGAGATTCGTCCGGAAGGTGTGGAGCATGATTTCCGAGATCCCAAAGTCTGGTGGGACGAAACAGCCAATGCCTATCGGATGATCCTTGGCGCATCAGTTGATGGTGACCCGGCGGTGCTGCTTTATGGCTCAAACGATGGACTTGAATGGCACTATCTGGGGCCGCTCTACCGTGCGTCCACCAATTTCCGCGAAGAAGGCGCCCGTGCAGTGGAATGCCCTGACTTCTTCCGCTTGGGGGATAAGTGGGTGTTGGTCATGGGCTTTGTGGGCCATGTCGAACCAACGACACGGCGCCACAATCTCCTCTACGCCCTGATCGGCGAGTTTGTCGACGATCGTTTCGCGCCAGATACACCCGAGCTGCAATTGCTGGATTTCGGGACGGACTATTACGCAATGCAGAGTTTCGAAGCGGAAGGGCGTCAGATCGCCTTTGCATGGCTTTTCAACTGGGAATACCGCAAGCCGGACGGTTCAGCCTATTCCGGCGAAATGTCTCTGCCCCGTGTTCTAAGTCTCAGTGAAGACAAGAAGAAGATGTGCATGCTGCCGGCGATCGAGGTCGACGAGCACTATGCCGCCATCCCCGTCGCCCAGAACCAAAGTGGTGTTTATTCGCTGCCGAGCGGTCCGTTCGAAATTCGGCTTTCCGGACTGTTGCAGGGCAGCAAGCTTGTTGCGACGAATAGTGGCGAACTTGCCTTCGCGGTGAGCATCGCCGATGGCGTCCTTTCGATCCGGCTCGCCCAGGACGATGGCTCCATTCAATACGTGGCGGATCTCAGCGGCGGGAAGGACCTTCGTCTGTTTCATGACCGCGGAATCGTCGAGATTTTCGCCGACGGTGGAGCAGTCTGCGGAACCCGCCGCGGTTACGCAAATATCGAACCCGATCGACTGGAGATCTCAACCTCTGCATTTGCGCAGGTATTTGAAAGGCATTCGAAATGAACCGCGCCAGGTTTGCCGGAGGCCGTTTGGTTTAAGTTATGCAGCCATGGCTGGTTCGTCCAGCATGGCGTAATACTGCTCCTAGGCTTCGGCTGGCGGAATGTTTCCGATGGGCTCCAGGAGCCGTCGATGGTTGAACCAATCGACCCATTCGAGGGTGGCGAATTCAACCGCTTCGAAGCTCCGCCATGGTCCGCGCCGATGAATGACCTCGGCCTTGGAGAGACCGTTCATCGTTTCGGCGAGCGCGTTGTCGTAAGAATCGCCAACGCTTCCGACCGAAGGCTCGATGCCTGCCTCGGCCAGTCGCTCCGAATACTTGATCTGAATAGCCCCGAGTTTCGTAGACACTCTCGGGTTAGATTTTCTGCTGCTTCTCGAACTCGACGGGTGACAGCATCCGGTTCCTGACGTGTTTGCGTTTCGGGTTGTAGAACATTTCTATGTAGTCGAACACGTCCTGGCGAGCTTCATCGCGTGAACGGTAGACCTTGCGACGTATCCGCTCTCGCTTCAGAAGATTGAAGAAGCTCTCGGCCACCGCATTGTCATGGCAGTTGCCGCGTCGGCTCATCGAGTGAACCAGATTGTGGTGTTTCAGGAACGAAGCCCAATCCATGCTGGTGAACTGCGAGCCCTGGTCCGAGTGGATCAGCACCTGGTTCTTCGGCTTGCGCCTCCAGCTTGCGATAACCGTAGACCTTGCCGCTCTCTTCCCACGCCTTCAGGAGCAGATCGGTCTGTCGCTTGTCCTCGTTGGCTCGCCTGCTCAGCGGGTTCTTCAGCCAGGTGTAAAATCCACCGGGATGAACCCGCAGAAGACGGCACATCGTCCGCACCGAGAATTGCAAGCGATGCAGGGCAATGAACGCGTACTTCACTTTGCATCCCTGGCAAAATACGCGGCGGCTTTTTTTACGATATCTCGCTCCTCGGTGACGCGAGCCAGTTCCTTCTTCAGCCGCCTGATCTCATCGGCCTCGTCGTTGCCCTTGGCGTTCGACCCAACAAACTTCTTCTTCCATTCGTAGAGCGAATGCTGGCTGACGCCGAGACGCTGCGAAACCTCCGCAACCGGTTAGCCTCGCTCCGTGATCTGGCGCACCACCGCGTCACGCTTAAACTCTTCGCTGAAATTCGATTTGCTCATGATGCTCTTCTTGCCTCAAAATTAGGAAAGAAGGCGTCTACAAATCTCGGGGCTATTCAAGGGACCGGCAGCGCCGATCAAGGACAGAGCTAAAGTAAGCCGCCTTAAGCGACGCATAATCGAGCCTTGAAGAGAATCGAACCGGCGATCCTTCAATTTCACTCTATTTGAAATCCCGCGTCTTCACCCTGATCTCATCGTGGGTCCACGCCTGTCGCTCAGGGCAATTCGCAAACGTTCGGCGACGCGTTTTTGCAGGGCCGACTGCACTCCATCAAAACTTCGTCTGACCCCATCAGCCTGCGCCTCGTGCTACGGAAAATCACGACACCGGGCGACGTGAAACTTCAGGTCTGCGCGGTGGAATTTTGAAATTCCGAGCACGCACATGGACCTCTCGAAGATCAAGACGCTGATCGACTTTGTCGGACGATCGAATATTACCGAGCTGACCGTGACGGAAAAGGACGTGACGGTTCGGATTTTCCGCAGGTCGCCGGCAGACGCGGCTGTTGCCGTGCCCCCGCAAAAGCCGGAATCGACGACAGATCCCGTCTCCGATGCACCTTCGAGCATCGAGAAAACCGCCCATGCGGTGAAGGCGCCCGTCTTCGGCGTTCTGCACCGGGCGCCTGCGCCCGGCGAGCCGCCGTTCGTCGCGATCGGCGACGCGGTGGAGGAGGGGCAGACCCTTTTCATCATCGAGGCGATGAAGGTCTACAATACGATCGCCGCGCCGCGGTCCGGGCGCATCACGCGCCTGACCGAAATCGACAATGGCGAGGTCGAGACCGGCGATCTGCTCGCGGAGATCGCCTGATGCCGAAAACATTGGAACAATCCGCTGCCTCAGGACGCCGTTTCGATACGGTCCTCATCGCCAATCGCGGCGAGATCGCCGCCCGGGTTCAGCGCGCCTGCCGCGAACTCGGCCTGAAGACGGTCGCCGTCTGCTCCGAGGCGGACAGGCAAGCGTCTTATATCAAGACCGCAGACAATTTTCTCTGCATCGGCCCAGCGGCTGCGGGCAAGAGCTATCTCAATCAGGATGCCATTCTTCTCGCCGCACGCCTGACCGGCGCGGGCGCCATCCATCCCGGCTACGGTTTTCTGTCTGAGAACGCCGCATTCGCCGACGCCGTTGAGAAGGCCGAGCTGGTCTTCATCGGCCCGACGGCTTCATCGATCGCGACCATGGGCGACAAGATCGCGGCGAAGCGGGCGATGATGGCAGCCGGCGTCCCCTGCGTTCCCGGTCCCGATAGCGCGCTGCCCGACGACCCGGCCACAATCGAGCACATCGCGTTGGAAATCGGCTATCCCGTCATCGTCAAGGCGTCCAGCGGCGGTGGCGGACGCGGCATGCGCGTCGTGCTGAGGGCCGATCAGCTGCATGAAGCGATCGCAATGACGCGAGAAGAGGCGCGCAAGGCCTTCGGCTCACGCGCCGTCTACATAGAGAAATTCCTGGAGCATCCGCGCCATATCGAAATCCAGGTTCTTTGCGACGATCACGGCAACGCCGTGTGGCTCGGACATCGGGATTGCTCGATGCAGCGCCGCCATCAGAAAGTGGTGGAGGAGGCGCCGGCCCCGGGAATCGCGCCCGATATCATCCAGCCGGTCGGCCTGGCTTGCATCGAGGCCTGCCGTCAGATCGGCTACCGCGGCGTCGGCACCTTCGAATTCCTCTATGAGAACGGCGCTTTCTATTTCATCGAAATGAACACGCGGCTTCAGGTGGAACATCCCGTCACCGAACTGACGAGCGGGGTCGATATCGTCCAGGCGCAGATAAAGGCGGCCCAAGGCAACGTTCTGGATCTCGCCCAGGGCGATGTGGCCTGCGAAGGCCACTCTTTCGAATGCCGCATCAATGCCGAAGATCCCGACACATTCCTGCCATCGGCAGGTGTCGTCACCCATCTGACTTTGCCGCGGGGGCCGGGCATCCGGGTCGATACGCATATTCATCCCGGCTACAGGGTCTCACCCTATTACGACTCGCTGATCGCCAAGCTGATCGTTCATGCGCCGACGCGGGCGAAAGCGATGGCAAGAATGTGCGAGGCGCTTGCCGGCACCGAGATCGAGGGCATCGCCACCAACATCCCCTTCCTGCGCGCCCTGTTCGAGGACCACGCATTCGCGCGCGGTGAGACCGATATCCATTATCTCGAGCAGTGGCTGAAGCTGCGGAGGGCGGCGGCATGAGCGCGATCGATTTCAGCGATCCCGCAATCATCGCATTCCTCACCGACGCACTGACGGCGGCCGGCGTGGCGGGCATCGAAATCTCCCGGCCGGACGGGCAGATTCGCATCGTCATTTCAGTGGCGCCCGGCGCCCCGATCAACGCGCAGGTCGCCACACCTCGCGCTTCCGGCTCCGCGCCGGCCGTCGTGAAGGCGCCGCTGGCGGGGCATTTCTGCGCCGAACATCCCGCCGCCGCCACGCCCCAAACTCTGCCGCGCTCCGTATCAGACGCGGATACTCTCGGCTTCATCAGGGTAGGACATGTCCTTCTTCCCCTTCGCGCCGATCTTTCCGGTGTTTTGACCAGGCTGCTTGCCGAGCCCGGCGCCCTGGTCGGCTTCGGCGACCCTCTGTTCGAAATCGAGCTGCCATCATGATCGTCACGACGAACAGACATGCCTCGCAACGCGAAATCATTCCGGCCACGCAAAGCCGGGCTCGGGTTTCCGCGATCGGCTCCAGATCCTTCCTGCTCGAAGCGCCCGGCGATTTCGATCTCATCGCGCAACGGCGGATCTGGGCTCTGTCCCGAACGGTGAAAGGCTGGCCGGATATCGCCGAAGACATTCCCGGAATGACCAACCTGCTGGTGATATTCAAGGAGACACCCGAATATCCAGATGCGGTGGTCGCCAGGCTGCTGGAAGCATGGGAGGATGCGCAAAGCATCGACCTCAACGGCAAGACCATCGAAATCCCCGTCCATTACGGCGGCGAACATGCGACCGATCTTCCCGCTCTTTGCGATCTCTCGGGTTTAAGCGACCGCGAAGCCGTCCGCATTCACCACGAAGCGACCTACCGTGTCTTCGCCTTGGGCAGTGCGCCAGGTTTCGGCTATCTGCATGGGCTCGATCCGCGCATCTACATGCCGCGAAAGACCGTGCCGTCGCTGAAGATGCCGAAGGGCTGCGTCACCATCGGCGGCATGCAGACCGGCGTCGCCATGCTTACTGGCCCGAACGGCTGGAATTCCATCGGTTTTGCGACGCTTGACATGTTCGACCCGACGTCGCCGACCCCCGCCATGATGGCGCCCGGAGATACGGTGCGGTTCCTGCCGGCAAGGATCGAGCTATGATCGAGATTTGCGAAAGCGGCCCTTTCAACACGGTGCAGGATCTCGGACGTCCCGGCTATCGCGATATCGGCGTGTCGGCGAGCGGCGCGATGGATCCACTCGCGGTCAGGATCGGCAATATTCTCGTCGGCAATGACGAGAATGCCGCGGCGATCGAAGTGCAGACATTCCCGTTCAGGTTGCGCTTCGAACAGCCCACCGTTTTTGCCGTGACCGGCGCCGACGGCAATCCTCGTCTCGATGGATCGGAACTCATGCCCTGGTGCGCCTATGCAGCAGAGCCCGGCCAGGTTCTCGAACTGAAGCAGCCCCCGCTGCTGGCGCGCGCCTATATTTCGTTCGGCGGCGGGCTGGACATTCCAGTTGTCATGGGGTCGCGCAGCACGTCGCTGCGCGGCGGCTTTGGCGGTAATGCCGGCCGGCCGCTGGCGAAGGATGATCGGATCGCGGTCGGCGAGGACTTGGAGATTACCATGCTGCCGGCCATGGGCCTCGCGGTCCTCGAGCCGGCCGTGGCACTGCGCGACGTCTTCCCGGCGCCCGTCGATGGGGCGCTGCCGATCCGCGCCTTGCCTGCCGGCGAGAACGATCTTTTTGCCGGAGACGGCGAAGCCTTCTGGGGCCAGACCTGGCGGATTTCCTCGCGCAGCGACCGGACGGGCTACCGCCTGTCCGGCGAGCCGATCACGCCGACCGCCTCCATCGAGATGCGCTCTCACGGCGTCGTGCCCGGCGTGATCCAGGTTCCGCCCGGCGGCGAACCGATCGTGCAGATGAGCGATGCGAATACGGCCGGCGGCTATCCGAAGATCGCCGGCGTGATCGAATGCGACCTCTGGCGGCTCGGCCAAGCCCGCATCGGCGCGCGCCTGAAATTCATCCGCTCGACGCATGCGCAAGCGCGCGCGGTGGAACAGGCCGTCGCCCGCTATGTCGACGATGTGAGGGAGACATGCGGGCTGGTCAAGCGCGCCCTGAAGGCGATGGCCTAGATCGGCCAGAAGATAGCGGCCGTCAAAAGGAGGAACTGATGAAGATCGATCTGAATTCCGACATGGGCGAAGGATTTGGTCCCTATCGGCTCTGCGACGACGAAGCGATGATGAAAATCGTCTCCTCGGCCAATATCGCCTGCGGGTTCCATGGTGGCGACCCCGATACCATGGGGCGCATGGTGCGGCTGGCGAAACTGAACGGTGTCGGCATCGGCGCCCATCCCGGCCTACCCGACCGGCTGGGCTTCGGCCGGCGCGAAATACCCTTCCAAGCGGACGAGCTTCGCCAGCAGATGCTCTACCAGCTTGGCGCGTTGATGGCGATCGCCAGCGCCGAACGGGTCGCCGTCTCCCATATCAGCTTCCATGCGGCGATGGGCAATATGGTCAACCGCGATCCTCTCCTCGCCGACCTGATGATGGATGCGATCGCCACCGTCGACGCCAATCTCGTCGTCTTCGTCACGTCAGGCAGCGAGATCGAGCAGGCGGCGAAACGTGCGCGCCTGAAGACACTGGCGCTTTTCCTTGCCGACCGGGCCTATGACGCCGGCGGCAGGCTTGTCGCACGTGGGCTTTCCGGGGCCGTCATCAAGGATGATGCTGCGGTGCGCGCCCGTGTCCGAAAATTCCTCGTCGACGGAAGCGTCGAGACGATCGACGGCGCCGTGATCGCCATGCCGGCGCGCTCAATTCTCGTCCACAGCGACACGCCGGGCGCCCTGGAGCTTGCCGGCATCGTGCGCGGCGAGATCGAAGCCATGGGCGCGACACTCGCCCCCGCCGCCGAACTCGCCGACTGATAGAATCCCGATCGCTCGCGGGCGGTCTCCCACTTCAATCCCTCATCGAAGGACCATGTCGATGTCCGTCATCGCAGATCGCCTGAAAAACGTCTCCATATCCGCATCAGCCGCCATGACGCAGCGCGCCCGGGAATTGGCCTCCAAGGGGGTCAAGGTCGTCAGCCTCTCCTCCGGCGAGCCGGATTTTCCGACGCCGGCACACGCGATCGAGGCAGCCCACGCCGCAGCGCTGGCCGGCGATACGAAATATCCGCCGATGGACGGCACGCCTGCGCTGAAAGCCGCCATCACCCGGAAGTTCAAGCGCGACAACAATCTCGACTACGATGCCAGCCAGATCATCGTCTCGGGCGGCGGCAAACAGGTGATCTTCAACGCCATGCTGGCGACCTGCAATCCGGGCGACGAGGTTGTCATCCCGACGCCTTCCTGGGTGAGCTATGCCGACATCGTCAAATTCGCCGGTGGTGTGCCGGTCGCCGTCCCGTGCCACGAACAGACCGGCTTCAAGCTGCGCGCGGAGGATCTGGAGGCGGCGATCACCCCGCGCACCAAATGGCTCTTCCTGAATTTCCCGAACAATCCGACCGGAGCAGCCTGCTCCCGGGCGGAAATGACCGCCATTGCCGAGGTCATGTTGCGTCATCCCAATGTCTGGATCATGACCGACGATATTTACGAACACCTGGTCTATGACGACTTCCAGTTCTGCACGATCGCGGAAATCGAACCCAGACTGTACGACCGCGTCCTGACGATGAACGGCGTCTCCAAGGCCTATGCGATGACCGGCTGGCGGCTCGGTTTCTGCGCCGGGCCGAAAGAGCTGATCTCCGCCGTCAGCAACGTCAATGGCCAGAATGGCGGCGGCATTACGACGCTGACCCAGGCAGCAGCGACCGCGGCGCTTGACGGACCGCAGGATCTTCTGAAGGAGCGGGCGGCGATCTACAAGACGCGACGCGACTTCGTCCTCGACAGATTGTCTGATGTGGAAGGGCTATGCTGCCACCGGCCGGAAGGCGCCTTCTATATCTATCCCAACATATCGGGGCTGATCGGCAAGACCAGCAAGGGTGGACGAAAGATCGAAAGCGACGTCGACTTCGTCATGGGCCTGGTGGAGGAACATCATGTCGCGACGGTGCAAGGCGCGGCTTACGGAATGAGCCCCTTCTTCCGCATTTCCTACGCGACAAGCATGGAAAAACTCGATGAAGGCTGCGCGCGCATCGCCCAGTTCTGCAAGGATATGCGCTGACTGCTTTTAACCCTTCAGCCGCGCCGTCAATTCGAGAAGGATGTCGCGGACGGCAAGGGCGGGTTCCGACAGCGGGTTCTGGTCGGAAACGCACAGCGACAGGGTTTCCTCGATCCGCGGCGAGACGAGCCGGCAGATCAGCGGCTCGCTCGATTCCGAGATGATGCGATCGGCAATCGCCTTCGGCATGATCGTGGCGCCGAGGCCGCTGCCGACCGCGCGGGCGAGCGTGCGCACGATTTCGACTTCTGCCACGACCCTCAAATTGGTGCGCGTGCGGGTGAAGGCGGTATCGACCGCGCGGCGGACAAAATTATAGGCCGGCGGCAGGAGCAGCGGCATGCCGTCGAGAGCGTTGAGCGGAACGGGTTTCGCATCCGCTTCGATGGCAAAGTCGCGGTGGGCGACAAGGAAAAACTCTTCGCTAAGGATCGGTTCGAAGCGCACGCCCTTGATCGGTCCGGTTCCATGGAGAAGCGCCATCTCCAGCCGGCCGTTCATGATCATCTGGCTGTAGGTCTGGCCAACGCTTTCTGTCAGGTGCAGCAGAATGCCGGGATGCCGTTTCCGGGTTTCCGCCAGGAGATCGACGGAGAGCGTCGCCGCGCTGCTGAACGGCACGAGGCCGACGGACACGCGCCCGGCAAGCGAATTGCCGGCGGCGGACGCATCGGCCTGTGCCTGCTCCATCTGCCGAAGGATGATCTGCGCATGGCGATAAACCGCATGTCCGGCATCGGTCATGCTGACGCCCTGCTGGCTGCGGATCAGCAGCTTGTGGCCGAAATGCTCTTCCAGCGCCGCGAGTTGCTGGCTGAGAGCCGGCTGGGCGATATGCAAAAGATCCGCCGCTCGCGTGATGCTGCCGCTGTCGACGATCACGATGAAAGATTTGAGGCGTCTGATGTCCATGGGGATCGGGGTACCATTCTGATCTGCGGATGGCATGTTTGCAGAGGCGCATTGCTTTTGCAACGCGACGCGGCCTGAAGCGAGGCCCCGGGAGAATACCGGCATCGCCGCTTTCTCTTCTTCGGCATGCCGTGCCTGCTCCATAACCGTTGCTTATTGCTCCAGAGATAATCGGTCTTAGGCAAGGGGTTAAAGCTTCGCTACTGTCTCCATCAACAACAAGGGAACGACAATGCCATTCTCCGACTACAAGACCGCACTGGTGACCGGCGCTTCCTCCGGTATCGGCGCAGCCGTGGTTGAGCGGCTCCGCCGGGAGAATATCGAGGTCCATGCCGTTGCCCGCAGTGCCCAAATGCTTCAGCAGTTGGCAGAACGCACGGGCTGCATTGCCCACGCCATCGATGTGACCGACCGCCAGGCGATCGCCGAGCTCGCGGGCCGAGTGGAATTCGACATTCTCGTCAACAATGCCGGCGTCGACCGGCCGAAGAAGTTCCTGGAAGCCGACGAGGGCGACATCGATCTGATCGTCGACGTTAATCTCCGGGCAGTATTGCACATCTGCCGCCTGGTCGTGCCAGGCATGGTGGCGCGCGACCGCGGCCACGTCATCAACATCTCGTCGATCGCCGGTGCCTATAATTTCGGCGGCAACTCCTCCTATCACGCCACCAAGGCCGGCGTGAGCATGCTCTCCAACCAGCTGCGCATCGACGCCTTCGGCAAGCGGGTGCGGGTCACCGAAATCTGCCCCGGCCGGGTTGCCACCGATATCTTCAATCACGTCCACGGCGATGATCCTAGCATCCGTGAACGCTTCATCGACGGTTTCGAACTGCCGCAAGCAGCCGATATTGCCGACGCCATCGCCTTCGCCATATCGGCTCCCGTCGCCGTCAACATCGGACATATGGAGATCACGCCGACACTGCAGGTCATGGGCGGCCTGCAGACCGCAAGGCCGCAGCCGAAGACGGATCCATCCGGGGAGCCAAATCCGTGAGTGGGTTCGACCTTTCGGCAATCCTTGGAAATCCCGAATATGCCGCCATGTTGCTGCATGGCATCGAGATGACCTTCATCATCTATGCCGGGTCCTGGTCGCTGGCGATGGCGCTCGCGCTTCTGCTTTTGGCTGTGCGCCTGTCGCCCTTTCGCTTCGGCGATCCGTTGGTCGCCGCTTACGTATCCTACCACCGCAACGTCCCCACGCTGGTGCAGCTGATGCTGTGGTATTTCGGGATTTTCACCCTGATGCCGAACGGGCTCGCGACATGGCTCGCAAGCCACAATGCCGAGGCGATCTTCGCGGTGATCGGGCTCGGGCTCTGCCAGGCCGCCTATTTCAGCGAGGATCTCCGATCGGGCGTGCGCTCGGTCGGTCCCGGGCAGATGCAGGCGGCCCGTGCGCTGGGCCATGGCTATGTCTCGGCGATGCGTTTCGTCATCATGCCGCAGGGCGTGCGCAACGCGCTGCCGCCGCTCATCAATCACAGCGTCTCCCTGTTCAAGAACAGCAGTCTCGCCGTCGTCATCGGCGCGTCGGAACTGACGCATGCCGTCAAGGAAATCGAAAACCTCAGCTTCCGCACCTTCGAGATCTATCTGATCGGCACGGTTCTCTACCTCTTCTTCTCGCTCGTGATCATGAGCATCGGCGCCTATCTCGCAATGCGCGCGGATCCTGCCAGGAGTGCGCGCGCATGATCCAGGATATGATCGCCATCGTCCGCGACTACTGGTTGCTGCTCCTGATCGGCCAATATCCGAACGGACCACTCGGCGGGCTCGCCAATACGCTGATCCTTTCGGCGCTCAGCATCACTCTCGCCTTTCCCGCCAGCATCCTGTTTGCAATGGCGCGGCTCTCCAGGTCGCCGCTGCTGCGCTGGCCGGTCACTGCCCTTGTCTATTTCACCCGGGGCGTGCCGCTCTTGATGCTCATCCTGTGGAGCTATTTCCTGGTTCCACTGCTGACCGGCGCCGACGTGCCAAGCTTCGTCACCATGTTGACGACGCTGGTGGTTTATCAGAGCGCGTTTTTGAGCGAAGTCGTTCGTGCCGGCATCGTCGCACTCGGACCGGGCCAGATGGATGCGGCGCGCGCACTTGGCCACGGCTATATCGGCGCGATGCGCTACATCATCCTGCCGCAGGCGCTCTACAACATGATCCCGAGCATCCTCTCCACCTTCGTCTCGACGATCAAGGACACCACGCTCGGCTATGTGATCAACGTGCCGGACCTGACCTTTGCCGCAAGCCAGGTCAACAATCAGCTCCTGACGCAGCCCTTCCAGGTCTTCCTCATCCTGGCGATCGTCTATTTCGCCATCTGCTGGACGCTGACCTACTTCGCAAATCGCCTCGAGCGGCGCATCACCCGGCGACGTGCGGGACTTCTCGTGCCCGCCGCTGCCGTGGTCACGCCGTCGAAAATCGTATCGGAGCAGCTATGACCATGTCCGTTTCAACGCAGGAATCGCAGACGATCCGGCTTTCACGGGTCTGCAAGAGCTACGGCGACTATCCGGTTCTGAAGGACATCGATGCGCAGGTGGCGCGCGGCGAAGTCGTGGTCATCTGCGGACCGTCCGGGTCGGGAAAATCCACGCTGATCCGCACGATCAATCGTCTCGAGGAGATCAACAGCGGATCGATCACGCTCGACGGGCAAGATATTCATGCCTCGATGCGGGCAAAGGCGCTCAACGCGATGCGCAGCCGGATCGGCTTCGTATTTCAGAACTTCAACCTGTTTCCGCATCTGTCGGTCGCCGAAAACGTATCGATGTCGCCGATCCGGGTGAAGGGCGTGGCGCCCGATATCGCGCATGAAAAGGCCCTCAAGCTCCTCGACCGGGTCGGCCTTGCCGACAAGGCCCGCGCCTATCCCGGTCAGCTGTCGGGCGGCCAGCAGCAGCGGGTGGCGATCGCCCGCGCGCTTGCCATGGAACCGCCGGTGATGCTGTTTGACGAACCGACGAGCGCGCTCGATCCCGAGATGGTCGGCGAGGTGCTCGCCGTCATGAAGAGCCTGGCCTCCGAAGGCATGACCATGCTCTGCGTCACCCACGAAATGGGTTTCGCACGCGATGTCGCCGACCGAATCTGGTTCATCGATGCGGGCCAGATCATCGAAACGGCGACGCCCGACGACTTCTTCAGCAGTCCGCGCCATCCCCGGGCCCAGCGCTTCCTCGCGGATCTCAGGCACTGAATACCAATCACCAAAAACAAAGGAGAACAGCAATGAACTGGAAATATCTAAGCCTCACCGTCGCTTTTGCCGGCATGGCAGCCGCCTTGCCCGCGAAAGCCGATCAGCTCGACACCATCATGTCGGCCAAGACCCTGCGCTGCGCGACGTTCGCCGACGTTCCCCCTTTCGCTTCGCCTGATCCGAAGACCCGCGAAATGGCCGGCTTCGACGTCGATCTGTGCGGCGCCATCGCCAAGGAATTAGGCGTCAAGGCCGAGATCAAGCCGGTTTCTGTCGAAGCGCGCGTGCCCGAAGTCAAGCTCGGCCGCGTCGACATTACCGTTGCCAATCTTGCCTATACGCTGAGCCGTGCGGAGCAGATCCAGTTCAGCGATCCCTATTATCTCGCCAAGGAAATGCTGATCGTGCCGGCCGACGATGCCGGCAAGAAAAAGGCCGATTATGCCGGCCAGCGCATCGCTTCGACCAAGGGCTCGACGTCGGAAATGTCGATCAAACTCAACAAATCCGATCCTCTGACATTCCAGGATACCGCCTCGGCCTATCTCGCCGTCCAGCAGGGCAAGGCGCGCGGCATGGTCGCCAACACCATGACGACGACCAAGTTCGTCAATGAATCGAAGAGCAAGGGCAAGGAAATGAGGATGATCGAGGAGCCGATGCTCTACCAGCCGATCGGCATCGGCATGGCCAAGGATCAGCCGGCGCTGACCGCCAAGATCAACGAAATCCTCCACAAGCTCGACGCATCCGGCGAGATCAACAAGATCTGGGACAAGTGGCTCGGCCCGGATACCGAATACAAGATGACCCGCACCGACAAGGTCGTGCCGCTCTCCGAGCTGAAGTTCGACCCGATCCCGTGAGGCCAGCCGGCCTCAACGTCCTCAAATGACGATTTCCAAAGAAATTAGGCGGCGGGGCATGCCCGCCGTCGACCAACGATGTGAGGCATCCATGATCCATATTAAAGATATCCCCGAACGCCCTGCTAAAGCCGATATCGACGCCGTTTCCAAATTTTCGCCGGCGACGATCCACGAAGCCCAGGGCCGCCGCGGGGCGCTTTCCTCCCGCCTCAAGCCGGTCGATTACCGCATGAAAGTCTGCGGTCCGGCCTTTACCGTCAAATGTGCACCGCGCGACAACATCATGCTCCAGCTCGCCATCAACTATGCCAAGCCCGGCGATATCATCGTCGTCTCGGCGGGCGAATATGAGGAGGCCGGATCCTTCGGCGATGTGCTTGCCAATGCCTGCCTTGCCAAGGGCATCGGCGGCCTCGTCACCGATACCGGCGTGCGCGACACGCTGCAACTGAGGGAACTCGGCTTCCCGGTCTTCTCGCTCAGCGTCTGCATCAAGGGCACGGTGAAGGAAACCATCGCGGCCGTGAACGACCCGATCATCGTCGGCGGCGAAACCATCAATCCCGGCGATATCATCGTCGGCGATGCCGACGGACTGGTGGTCGTGCGCAGGCAGGAAGCGCAGGAAGCCGCCCGGCTTTCGCAGGCTCGCGAAGATGCCGAAGCCGGCTATATCGCCGCCTACAAGGCGGGTAAATCGGTCATTGAGGTCAGCAATCTGGCACCGGTGCTGAAGGCCAAGGGCCTGGTCGTCGACATCTGAGACGACGTGCGGATCGCCTCATTGCAGCCCGCGCCGGCTTTCCGGTTGCGGGCTTTGCCCGTCGCGGTTCGGTCGCGGCGACCGGGGGCACTCAGATATTCTCGGGCGTCACGATTTCAAAGGTAATGGTCCGCTGAATTGTGCTGTCCGACGCACCCTGTGTGATCGTTTCGATCATGGTCCCGACCAGCACTGCGGAAGTCTGCTCCAGCGAATGACAGAGGGCGGCGGTAATCATCCTCTCTGACGGGCCTATTCGCGTCTCGGACCAATGTCCCGGCACTGAGAAAACCTAGCGATTTCCATGCGTCGATTGGCATTGGCACAAAGACCTGCCGCCTTGATGGGAATAGACCCGATTGCCCTGCCATTGCAGCAATCAGCGAGAGCAAATCTTGAGTGATTTCCGGCTCCTGATCTTCGACGAACTGAAGTGAAGAGCCGGCACGAGCAAATCCCTCGCTTGGACGGAGGCGCTGTTTCGCGTGACTGAACGGCCGCTGGAGAAGAAGTGCCCACCAATAGGCTGACGAGAAGCGAGATTGAAAAGCTCCGCCGGTGTTTACGAAGGACGTCACCTTCATTATATATTCTCCACAAGGAGAATGATTATGATCAACACATCACACGCCTACACGCCCGCAGAGGCGGCGGCTGTCAGCGAGATCGCCGTGAAGTCGGTGCACAATGCGATCGACAAGCGCATCATCGAGACTCATCTCGTTGGTAGCAGGGGTCGAGCACTCACCGATGAGGATCTGCTTCGGTTGAAGCTCTGGTACGGCGTCGGATCGATCTTGTCTGCCGAGCGCCGCAAGCGCTTGTTCGATACGATCGACCAAAACCCCGATGCCGAAACTGTTAGGGCAGACGACTATCTCATTATCGACGTTGCGCGGGCACGAGAACAACTGGCCGCGCGCGCCGAGGCGCTTCGAGAAGCCGAACGAATGATTGAAAGCGTGAAAGGGGTCGCGGGCGGCGAGCCGGTTTTCAAGCGAACCCGTGTTCCCGTGCGGACGATTGCCGCGATGAAGACCCAGGGCGCAAGCACAGCGGAAATCGTCGAGGGCTATCCTTCACTCACCGAGCGCATGGTGGAACTTGCCGAGATCTGGGTTGCGGCCCATCCCGCCAGAGGACGTCCGAGGAAGCTTTCGGAGCAGGGCCTGAAGGTGAAATCCGTGAAGCGCCTGATCCTTCGGAACGAGAACGTCCCGAAAACGTCTGGCTCGACCTCGTGAAATTTCTTATCGATGAATGCCTTCACACGTCTCTCGTGGCCGTGGCTCAAGCGCACGGCCACGATTGCTTCCATGTGAACTGGCTGGGACTGAGTGGCGAAACCGATTAGGATCTGATGCCGCCGATCGTCGAGCAAGATTTCACTTTCATGACGAACAATGCCCGCGACTTCCGGAAGCTTTACGCCAAAGAAGAGCTGCATGCGGGCCTGGTGATTATCGTCCCCCAGGTGCTGCCTGTGCTGCAACGAGAATTGTTTGCCCTCATATTGCAGGATCTGGCAGGCGCGCAGGATATGGTCAATGAAGTCATCGAAGTGACCCTCGCCGGAGAGGACGCGGTTCTCACGCGCTATTCGCTTCCGGAGGCTTGGTCGCGTCCCCCGCCCCCGACATCCTTAACTAATTTTCGGCTGCTCATCCTAACATTCGGGTGACTTTGATCTGCTCCAACCGGCCCTGGTTGGATCGGAGGAATTCGGTTAGCCAGGCCACGCATTATGGCGAACACTCGAGAGCTCTGCTTCAATGCATTGACCTGTATGGTCTGACGATCTGTGAGCAGGCCGCGTGGTTTTATGCACAGAGCCGGTTGCAGCGCCGATCGGATTGAGTGGCCCTCTCGCGTTCGTCGTGGTTCTGAGCGTAGTCGTCTGTTTCGCTTATGTAACCGCTCGTCTCGTGGACAAAGCTATGGCTGTACGGCTTCGCCGGCCGGATACCCCACCCACCGCACCCGCATCGAACGAGGTGGATGCAACGCAATGAGCCGGGCCGCGGCGCGAACTGAGATATTGGCGAAGCGTTATTGACGTCGTCGCTGCTTCTTTAGCGCCCGGATCAGCCAATCGGTGGCGTAAACAGATATCGCAAATTCACCCCTTCTGGCGTGGAGATCGGGCCATCAGCCGGGCATACGCGATGGCCGACAGCATGTTGACGTGGTTGGCCTTTCCCGTGCCTGCAATGTCGAAAGCCGTGCCATGATCGACCGAGACGCGGTCGATCGGCAGGCCAAGCGAGACGTTCACGGCGGTTTCGAAGGCAACGAGCTTGATCGGGATGTGGCCCTGGTCGTGATACTGGGCGATGACGAGATCGAAGGCGCCGTTATAGGCGCGGGCAAACACCGTATCGGCCGAGATCGGCCCGGCGACATCGATGCCCTTGGCCTGCGCCTGCCTGACGGCGGGCGCCAGGAATTCCGTGTCTTCGGTGCCGAACAGGCCGTTTTCGCCGCAATGCGGGTTAAGGCCGGCAACGGCGATGCGGGCCTTCTTGCCGAGGCGCAGGAAATGTTTGTGCCCGGCTTCGATGGTTGCCAGCACCCGCTCCGTCTTGGCGCGTTCGATCGCGCCTCTCAGCGAAATATGGGTCGAGACATGGATGGTGTTCAGACGCTCGGAGGCAAGCAGCATGAAGGAACTCTTCGAGCCGGTCAGATGCGCGAGGAGCCCGGTATGGCCGTCATGGTGATGGCCGGCAAGGTTCATCGCCTCCTTGTTGATCGGCGCGGTGACGATGACATCGGCTTCGCCAGACATGGCGAGGTCGACGGCGCGGGTGATATAGCGCACCGAAGCGTCGCCCGCGACCGGGCTGACCTTGCCGATCTCTGGGAGGGCCGCGCCGAGCGGAACCTCGTCGACGGCGATCCTGCCATTGCCGGCGGCGTCGGCAGGCGCAAATTTCAGGCCAGTGCCGCTGACGCGGTCGGCCCGCTCCAGCGCTTCCACATTGCCGACGATGACGAAATCGCGGCGCTCTTCACTCGGAAGGGCGGCCAGGGCCTTGACGATCACTTCGGGGCCGACGCCAGCGGGATCACCGAGCGTCACGGCGACTTTTGCATTCCTGTCCATCATCAAAGTCCCTTCTGAAAACCGTGTCGCCTAGAGCATGATGCCGAAAAGTGTAGGCGGTTTTCGGGCGACATCATGCTCTAACTCTTTAATTTAGAACAGGATTCAGATTTTTAGGCCGAACGGGCCTAAAATCATCCTGTTCTAGAAAGCCGCCGCGTAAATCGAGCGAATGTCGGCGCGGGTGAGATCGCGCGGATTGTTATCAAGCAGCCGGCGAATGGCAAAAGCGTCGTCGGCCATGGCGTCGAGATCGCTTTCCGGCACGCCGAGGCCGGAGAGTTTCATCTCGATGCCGAGATCGGCGCAGAAAGCGTAAGCCGGATCGAAGACGGATGCTGTATCGTCTGAGGCCTCATAACCGAGGGCCGCCATCACCGCCTTCGTCTTCTCCTGAGCCGACGGTGTGTTGAAGGCGAGAACATGCGGGAAGATCAGGGCGTTCGCCGCGCCATGCGCCACATGCCAGCGCGTACCGAGGGGATAGGCGAGCGCATGGCCGCCGGCGGTGTTGACCGGGCCGAGACAGAAGCCGCCGTAGAGCGAGGCGAGTGACAGGCCGGCGCGCGCTTCCGCGTCGCTGCCGTCCTTGACGGCGCGGGCGAGATATCTGCCGACCAGCCGTGTTCCCTCGATTGCATAGATATCGACCATCGGGTGGGCCTTGCGGTTGGTGAAGGCCTCGACGCAATGGGCCATTGCGTCGACGCCGGTGGCGGCCGTCGTGCGGGCCGGCACGGTGAAGGTCAGGGCCGGATCGATGACGGCGATGTCGGCCAGCATATGCAGGCTTTCGACGGCAAGCTTCGCCATCGTCTTGGGATCGGTGACCAGCGCGCGGATGCCGGCTTCGCTGCCGGTGCCCGAGGTTGTCGGCACCTGGGCAAGGCCGGCCTTGCGCGGCCCGTGCACCTTGTTCGGGCCGACGACCTCATGCAGCGTCTGCACCGAGCCGGCAAGCACGGCGGCAAGCTTTGCCAGATCCATGGCGCTGCCGCCGCCGAAGCCGACGATCAGCTCGGCATCGGCTTCATTGGCCGCAGCCAGCACCTTATCGAGGTTGGCCGTATCCGGCTCGGGTGTCACTTCGGAGAAGACCGTCACCTCGCCCTTCAGCTCCAGCACGTCGATGCGCGAAGCGTTGAAAGCATCGGAGATGACAAGCATGCGCCGATAGCCTCTTTCGCTGGCCCATTTGCCGAGCTTCCCTGCCGTGCCGATGCCGAATTCGATCTGATGCGGCCGAATTATCGTGATTGGCGAACCCAAGCTGGCCATGAACCAGTCCTCCCTGCAGGATCTTGCGGCAATAGTGTCGCTCTCTTTATTGTAAAGTTGTAATGTCAAAGTCAAGCCGACATTCCCGAGAGCCTGAAATTTTGTCGCTCGATATCTGTCTGAGCAGGTTCTGAGATCAAGTCTTGGCGATTATTTTTCAGATAAAACAATGAGATATATGGATTTCGCCGACTGGGCGGGCATTTGGCCTGGGAAAAGCGGAGTCCATCGCGCCGGCAGTCAACCAGCCGGGCTTGTTGTCAATTCGCAGCTGTTCAGTCCGTCAAAACCAATCCACCTGCGTCCTTTCGGTGTTGATCGAACGCAGGTTTACAATTGATTGCCGCTGCTTTGCTTACGGCAGGGTGGCCGGGTCGAGGCGCATATATTTGATGGCGCGCCGATAGTAGGTATAGGCGACATGGAGCGTGCGGTCGCCGCTTTGGATGACAGAGGGATAGGAGAATTCGCGGTTCAGCGAATCCTTGGAATTGTTGCTGAG
Source organism: Rhizobium sp. Pop5 (assembly GCF_024721175.1). Taxonomy (NCBI): domain Bacteria; kingdom Pseudomonadati; phylum Pseudomonadota; class Alphaproteobacteria; order Hyphomicrobiales; family Rhizobiaceae; genus Rhizobium; species Rhizobium sp. Pop5. The sequence goes on from NZ_CP099402.1 coordinate 647,544, forward strand.
GCAGTGGCCGTCGCCGGTATCGAGGTCGATCCGATACGGGAAGCTCCTGCCGCCATCCCTCGATATTGCGAGGCTCAGCGGCGCACGCGGAACACCCCAGATCGCTTTCCGGCGGATATCGGCAACGGCGGCAGCCGTCTCTCCGGCGTCGTCGCCCTCGATTTCGTCATAGAGAGACAGGCGCCGCGCATCCGACATAGCGGCGTTCGAATGGTTGTAAACCATTGCGATTCCTCCATCATTCAGAACCGTGGCCTGAATGGAGGAGTTGTTGTTCGGAAGTTCGGTGGGCTCGGGCGCGCTCCACGTCCTGCCGCCATCGCTCGATCGGCTGGAAAGAATGCTTTCGGCGAAACGGTTGCGGTAGAAGGCAATCATCTCGTCGCCGCCGAGCGGCAGGATGTTCATATGCACGGCGCCGATGCTGTCGGCAATGTCGTGCATCTGCCAGCTTGCGCCGCCGTCGCGTGAGATCAGCACGGCCGCCGTATCGGCGTCGCCGCTCCAGCGCTGGCCGTTGAGGCCGACGCAGCGGAACACCGGAAGCAGCCATTCGCCCCTGCCGTTGACGACGATCTGCTGGCGAACGAATGTGCCGGGGCTGTCGCAGAGGATGCGGACCGGGCCGAAGCTTCGGCCGCCATCATCGGATATCCGGCATTTGACAACGGAACCGTCCTGATTGCCCGAGGTCTGCGAGGTATAGAGCAGCCATGTCTTCCCGTCAGGAGCATTGAAAATCAATGGGTTTTGCTCGGATTTCTGCGGATCGTCGGTCATCTTTTCAGGCTCGGACCAGCGCTTCGACCCCGGCGCCAGCCGCGACATGTAAATCGAGATGTCGCCCATGCCCTCCATCGTGCCGCCGAACCAGACGCAGGTCAGCGTGCCATCGGGCAAAAAGGCGAGATTGGCCGCATGGTTCTGGATACAGGGGGAAGGCAGATAAGCATCGGCTCGGCCCGCAACATTGGGGTGAGGTGTGATAGTCCCGGTCATCAAGGCGGGGACGGCTTCGGGGGAAAGGCCGGTAAAGGTCATGGCGGATCTCCTCAAGGCAGCTTGGCGTAGCTTTCGGCGAGCGCAGCATAGTCCGCATCGCCGAGCGGCATCAGCGGCGCGCGTGTGCGCCTCCAGGCGGGATTGCCTGTCTTCAGGCCCACCATTGCCTTGATGGTCGGGATCTGGACGTAAGAGTTGGAGAGCGTGCGATAGGCGTTGATGCGCGCCTGCGCCGCCTCGACATCGGCGGCGCGCGCCTCGTCATGGACATGATCGTAAACAGTGCGCAGCGAATCCGCCACGAGATTGGAGGTTGCGGTGATGCAGCCAGCGCCGCCGGCCTTCATGAGCGGCAGCAGCAGCGGATCGGCGCCGGCCAGAACGGAAAAGCTGGGATAGGCGGCGATGATCGCCTGCATGTTATTGAAATCGCCAGCGGATTCCTTGATGCCGACGATGGTTTCGGGGAAGGCGGCGATGAGCCGGCCGATCAGCGGAATAGAGAGCGGCACGCCCGAGACCTGCGGGATGTGGTAGAGGATGACCTGCAGGCGCGTGTCGGCGATCTTTTCCAGCACTTGCGAATAGGCGGCAAAGAGCCCGTCGTCGGAAACGCCCTTGTAGTAGAAGGGCGGTAGCATCACCACTTGGGTCACGCCGACCGACAGCGCATGCCGAGTCAGTTCCACCGTTTCTGGAATGGCGACGACGCCCGTGCCCGGCAGCAGCTTGTCGGCAGGAATGCCGGCCTTCAGCGCTGCTTCCAGAATGGCACGCCGCTCCGCCCCGGAAAAGGAATTGGCCTCGCCGGTCGTGCCGAGCAGAGCTACCCCATGGCATCCCTCGGCCAGCAGCCGCCGGCAATGATCGGTGAATAGGGCGAAATCCGGCGTATTGTCCGCGGTCAGCGGCGTTGCTGCCGCGCTGAAAACGCCTGTAATCCTGTGATGGCTCATCCCGCCCTCCTCGGCGCGTCCCTCTTGCCGATCGGTGTTCAAACCGTTCGGCTGCGCATGCAATCATCACTCGTCTGTCGCGATGGAGTGCCAAGAACTTTTCCATTGCGGCGATTTTGTCAAGAAGACAAAGTGGCCTCGTGGAAAACCAAAAAACTATCTATTTGTTTTTACATGTATATTTTTTGTGATAATTTTTGTTCGACTGAAAAACGCGATTTTTTGTTGACATATTTACAATAACGGGAGAACGATACGGAACGGATTGTGCTGCGCCTGGCAAGGGGCAGGGAGAGCGCTGCCGAATTTACCGTGGGAGGAACGCATGTCTTTTGATCAATCTGATAAAACCAATATCTCGCGTCGCAATGCGCTGAAGCTTGGCCTTGCTGCCGGCGTCGGCCTCACCGTGTTCGGAATGAATGCCCGTATCGTGATGGCCGATGAAGGCCAGGTCCTGAAGGTCGCCCATCCGGCCTTCGACCAGGATTGGTCGCCGCTGCGCGGCGGCGGCAGGACCTTCCGCTGGAATTCGATCTGGTGGGCTTCGCCGATGTATTTCGACAGCGAAGGCAATATCAAGCCTTATGTCTTCACCAGCTGGGAATCGGCCGACAACACGGTCTGGACCTTCAAGATCGATCCCAAGGCCGTCTTCTCCGACGGCAGCAAGATCACCTCGGCCGATGTCAAGGGATCGTGGGAAGTCGCCTCGATGCCGAACACCAAGAGCCAGCGCGCCGACCAGGTGCTGAGCAAGGTCAAGGGTTACGCCGAAATCGCCGCCGGCTCCGGCAACGAGCTGACCGGTGTCGCGACACCCGACGAGGGCACGGTCATCGTGACGCTCGCCGCCGCCGATCCGATCTTCTTCATGCGTCTCGCAAACCATATCGCGCCGATCACCAAGGCGTCGCAGTCCCGCGGCAGCGACGGCGAGGAAATCATCGACTGGTACAAGCCGGAGAACAAGCCGGTCTTCTCCGGCCCCTTCAAGCTGACGAGCATCGATATCGATGCCGGCAAGATCACCTTCGAGCCGAACGAGAACTTCTTTGGGCAGAAGCCGAAGCTTGCCCGCATCGACATTACCTCGATCGAGGACAATGTCACCGCGACGTCGCTGATCAAGTCGGGCGAGTTCAACGCCCATACCGAGCTCGTGACGTCGACGATCATTCAGGATCTCGGCCCGGAATTCTCGGCCGGCCCGCTGATCCCGACCAGTCAGCATTTCTGGTTCAACATCTCGCGCGCGCCGATGGACGATCCGAAGGTACGCCAGGCGCTGATCATGGCGGTCGATCGCGACGGCCTGTTCAAGGCCTCCTATCCGGATGGACCGCACAAGAAGGCCGACCAGATCCTCAATTCGGTTCCCGGCGCCGACAATTCCGGCTTCGAGCCCTTTCCCTATGATCCGGCTGCCGCCAAGAAGCTGCTCGCCGAATCGAGCTATGGCGGCCCCGAGCGCCTGCCGAAGCTCCTGTTCGTCGGCATCTCGGCGCCGGCCATTCAGGCCGCCGCCCAGTTCATCGCCGAGCAGTGGCGCCAGAACCTCGGCATCACTGCCGTCGACATGAAGCCGCAGCAGGACGCCTATGCCGGCCCGGATCAGAACTCGGTCCAGATCTTCCGCGACGATGTCGGCACCCGTGTTCCCGACGCCGTTTCCTATCTGGCGGGCAGCATCGCCTCGACCTCGTCGAACGCGCAGAACAAGCTCGGCGGATACAAGAACGACAAGGTCGACAGCGCCCTTGCCGAAGCGGCGACCAAGGCTGCGGACGATCCGCAACGCGTTACTCTCGCCCAGGAAGCCCAGAAGGCGTTCCGTGAGGATTGGGCCTTCATTCCATGGTATTCTCAGGCGATGTCGCGCTGGGCCACCAAGGAGGTCAAGGGCATGGAGAAGAACCTCGACTGGCAGATCGCCGAACCCTGGAACATCTCCATCGGCTGATCCGCAACGATAGTCTCCTGGCAATAAGCGCGCGAAGGCCGCAAGGCCTTCGCGCAAGTTTCAAGAAGAGATGCGATCCGCCGCTTCTGCAAAGAGCGGGAACGCGTCGTACAACAGGTGGGAGGTGGCCTTGCTGCGCTACGTGCTAACCCGGTTCGCCATCTGGATTCCGTCCGTTCTCGTGGTGATGCTGGCCGTCTACGCGCTGGCTTTCTATGGCGCCGGTGATCCGATCAAGCTCATCTTTCTGCGCGCGCCGGGCGACGTCGCCTATAATCCGCAGCGCATCGAGGCCATCCGCGAAAGTGCGGGTCTCAACAGGCCCTTCATCGAGCAGTTCGGCCTTTATATATGGAACCTGCTGCACGGCCAGTTCGGCAATTCGCTGACATCGGGCCGCGCCGTCTGGGCGATGGTCGCGGCCGCCGCCCCGGTCTCGTTCCAGCTTGCCCTCTGTGCCATCATCCTGACGGCCGTCGTCGCAATCCCGCTCGGCATGATCGCTGCGCTGAACCAGAATTCCCGCCTCGACTATGCCATTCTTGGCTCGGCGCTCTTCCTTTGGGCGATCCCTGCCTATGTCGCCGGTCCGCTGCTGATGGTCGGCCTCATCGTGCTCTTGCCGGGGGCGAGCGTGCCTTATGGCTGGGGCGGCGTCTTCGATGTCCGCATCCTGCTGCCGCTGATCGTGCTTTCCTTCCAGCCGATCGCGCTGATCGTGCGCCAGACGCGCGCCGCCGTCATCGAGGTGCTCTCGGAGGATTTCGTCCGCACCGCGCGCGCCAAGGGCGTGCCCGAAATCATCGTGGCGCTGCGCCATATCCTGCGCCCGGTGCTGACGCCTGTCGTCACGCAGCTCGGCCTGATCATGATCACCATCGTCAACGGCGCCATCTTCGTCGAGCTTGTCTTCGGCCTGCCGGGTCTCGGCCGCCTGACGGTGCAGGCGCTGATCAATTCCGATTATCCCGTCATCCTGGCGATCACGCTGATCGGATCGTTCCTGGTGATGGTGTCGAACCTCCTGGTGGACGTGCTCTATCCGCTGCTCGATCCGCGCGCCAACGATTCAAGAAGGAGCCGCTGACCATGTCCGCAATCCCTCTTTCCACCACCGAGACCATCGAGGAGCCGCCAGTCAGCCTGTGGCGCGACGCCTGGCATCGGCTGTGGCGCAACAAGCTCGCCGTCTTCGGCCTCGTCGTCGTCCTGATCCTCGCCTTCACCGCGATCTTCGGGCCTTACCTCACGCCCTATGATTATCTCAGTCAGGACCTCAACGCCCGCAACGCACTGCCGTCGATGAGCCACCTCTTCGGAACCGATGATCTCGGCCGCGACGTCTTCAGCCGCGTCGTCTTCGGCACGCGCACCGCCTTCCTCGTCGCCGTCATCGTCACCTTCTTCGCCGTGCTGATCGGCCTCACCCTCGGCGCGGTGGCCGGTTTCTTCGGCAATCCCTTCGACCGCGCCATCATGTGGCTGACCGACGTCACGATGTCGGTCCCCAACCTGCTGCTCGTCGTCGTCATCAACGCCTCGCTGAAATCGCCGATCACCCGATGGATGGAGGCGCGTTATCTCGAGACCCTCAATCCCTTCTACCGCCAGACCATATGGGTCGACTTCATCCTCGTCTTCGGCTCGATGGCGCTGATCTCCTGGCCGCCTTATGCCCGTCTCGTGCGCGCTCAGGTGCTGTCGATCCGCAGCCGCCCCTATATTACCGCCGCCCAGGCGCTCGGGCTGTCGAACTGGGTCATCATCAAGCGCTATGTCGTGCCGAATGCGCTCGGGCCGCTGATCGTCTCGGTCAGCGCCGGTCTCGGCACGGCGATGGTGCTGGAAAGCGCCTTCAGCTTCCTCGGCGTCGGCGTCAACCCGCCGACGCCGAGCTGGGGCAACATGATCTCGGACGGCCTTCGCGTCTGGCAGCATTATCCGCATCTTCTCGCCGCTCCGGCGGCCGTGCTCGGCCTTGCCTCGGTTGCCTTCAGCTTCCTCGGCGACGGCCTCAACGACGCGCTCAATCCGCGGGGCAGCAAATGATGAACACGCAAAACAGAGAACGCCTGCTCGATGTCAGGAACCTCACCGTCGAAATCGACGGCCGCAACGGCCCGGCCGTCGTCGTCGACGGCATCGATCTCCACGTCGACAAGGGCGAGACGCTCGGCGTCGTCGGCGAATCCGGCTGCGGCAAGAGCCTCACCATGCTGAGCCTGATGCGGCTCCTGCCGAACAAGATCAAGGTCGCCAGGGGAACGGCCAGCTTCGCCGGCCGCGACCTGCAGACGATGTCGAATGCCGAACTGCGCAAGGTGCGCGGCGGCGATATCGGCTTCGTCTTCCAGGACCCGATGACCTCACTCAATCCGGTCATGCGCGTCGGCGACCAGATCTGCGAACCGCTGATCTATCACCGCAAAATGAAAAAGGCGGAGGCTCGCGTCCGCGCTGTCGAGCTTCTGCGCCTCGTCGGCATTCCCGGCCCGGAAGAGCGGCTGCAGGCCTTTCCGCATGAACTATCAGGCGGCATGCGCCAGCGCGTGATGATCGCGATCGGTCTTGCCTGCAACCCCAAGCTACTGATCGCCGACGAGCCGACGACGGCGCTCGACGTCACCATCCAGGCCCAGATCGTCGATCTGGTGAAGGACCTGCGTGCCAAGCTCGGCATGTCCGTCGTCTGGATCACCCATGATCTGGCGCTGATTGCCGGCCTCGTCGATCGCGTCGCCGTGCTCTATGCGGGCACGGTCGTTGAGGACGCCCCGGTCGACGAGCTCTATGCCTGCCCAAGCCATCCCTATACGCGCGGCCTGCTCTCCTCGATCCCGAAACTGTCCGATCCGCCGGCAAGCCGGCTCTCCTCGATCGGCGGCACGCCGCCGGAGCCGGGGCGCCGCCCGAAGGGCTGTCCGTTTGCGCCGCGCTGCCCGCTCGTCGAGGCGATCTGTCACGAGAAGGTGCCGCGGCTCGAACCCTTGAGCGGCAGCAGCAACCATCGCGCCGCCTGTTTCGTCGTCCAGAGAATGCAGGAGGCCGCGTGATGGCTGCTCAACCGCTGCTCAAGGTCGAAAACCTGGTCAAGCATTTCCACGTCAAGCTCGGTGCCTTCGGCGAACGCTCGGCCACGGTCTATGCCCTCGACAATGTCGATCTCGACATCATGGAAGGCGAGACGCTGAGCCTCGTCGGTGAATCCGGCTGCGGTAAATCGACGACCGGCTTTACCATCCTCAATCTCTACAAGGCGACCAGCGGCAGGGTCGTCTACAAGGGACAGGATCTCGCCACACTCGACGAGAAGCAGATGCGGCCTTTCCGCCGCGACCTGCAGATCGTCTTCCAGGACCCCTATTCGACGCTCAATCCGCGCATGACGGTGGGCGAGGCGATCGGCGAGCCGATCCTCTTCCACAAGCTTTGCACCAAGGCCGAGCTGAAGGAGAGGGTGGCGACGCTGCTCACCGATGTCGGCCTGCCGACCCGATTTGCCCAGCGTTACCCGCACGAGCTTTCCGGCGGCCAGCGTCAGCGCGTCGTCATCGCCCGGGCGCTCGCCTGCCAGCCGAAATTCATCGTCTGCGACGAGGCGATCTCCGCACTCGACGTATCGATCCAGGCGCAGATCATCAACCTGCTGCTCGATCTGCAGGAGAAATACGGGCTGACCTATCTGTTTATCGCTCATGACCTGGCGGTGGTGCGCCATATCAGCACCCGTGTCGGCGTGATGTATCTCGGGCGCCTTGCCGAACTGGCCACCCGTGAAGAGCTCTTCGACAATCCACTGCATCCCTATACCAGGGCGCTGTTGTCGGCTGTTCCGGAAACCGATCCGGAACTTGAGCGCACGCGCCAGCGCCAGATCCTGCAGGGCGACGTGCCGAGCCCGCTGAATCCGCCCGCCGGCTGCCGTTTCCACACGCGCTGCCCGATCGCCATGGATGTCTGCAGCAAGGTCATCCCTGCCTGGAAGGAGGCCAAGCCTGGCCACCTCGTCGCCTGCCATGCCGTCAATACGGGTGAGATGGGATGACGCTGAAGGCCGCGATCATCGCCGACGATCTGACCGGCGCACTCGATACCGGCACGCCCTTCGTTGCGGCCGGCCTGTCGGTCGCGGTCGCGATCGACGTCGAGGCGGCGCAAGCAGCGATCGCCACCGGCTGCGATGTCGTTGTCGTCAATACGGCATCCCGTGCCCTTGGCGAGCATGAAGCCGCCGACAGGGTCCGCTCGGCGACGGAGGCGCTCGGCGGCGCAAAACCCGCCGTCGTCATGAAGAAGATCGATTCCCGGCTGAAGGGCAATGTCGCGGCGGAAAGCTTTGCACTGGCGGAAGCGCTCGGTCTGAAGACCATCCTCGTGGCGCCCGCCATTCCCGATCAGGAGCGTTTGACCTATCGGGGCTGTGTCGTCGGCCGAGGCGTCAGCAGGCCGCTGCCGATCGCCAAGCTTTTCGAAAGCCTCGCAGACAGTGTTGTCGTCGCCGATGCCGAGGACGATAATGATCTCGATCAGATCGCCGAGGGTCATGACTGGCTGACGACGCTTGCGGTCGGCGCGCGTGGTCTCGGTGCGGCGCTCGCTCGCCGTCTCCGCGAATCAGAACGGCGACCGTTGACCGAATTTGTGGCAACCCCGCGCACGCTGTTTGCCTTCGGCTCGCGCGATCCGATCACCGTCGCCCAGATGAATCGGCTCGAGGCCTCGGGCGCCTTGCGTGTGGTGGTGGACGCGCCGATGGGCGAAATCGAATGCGGTGAGAGTCTGGCGCTGCCGGTGTTGCTGCGCTGTATCGGCGAGACGGACACCGACGCGGAATTCGTCGCCCGCCGCTTTGCCGCTGGCGTCAGGACCGTTATCGACGATACGAGGCCGGATATGCTGATGGTCGGTGGCGGCGACACGGCACTGGCCGTTTTCCGGGCACTCGGGGTCAGCGTGCTGGCGCCGAAGGGGGAGATCGAAGCGGGAATTCCGTGGTTCGATGTGGCGGCCGCTGACGGGCGGCATTTTCGGTGTGCCGTCAAGTCGGGGGGCTTCGGCCATCCCGATAGTTTGCTAAGACTGGTTCTTCGGAATCAGGCGGCCTAGAAAGAGTTAGAGCATGATGTCACCCGAAAACCGCTCACACTTTTCGGCATCATGCTCTAGTAAGATACCGTCGGGGAGAATGACGTGGTTGAAGCGAATGGCGAATCTTTGAACGCGGAAGCCGGCCCACCGGGCAAGCCCGAACGCGGCAAGGCCGTCAAGCTGGTCGATCGCGTCTTCGACCAGTTGCTGGAACGCATCCGCGGCGGAAACTACCCGCCGGATTCCCGCCTTCCTGGCGAACATGAGCTGGCCTCGATGCTGGGTGTGTCCCGGCCGATCGTCCGCGACGCGCTGGCGCGCCTGCGCGATCAAGGCATGGTCTATGCCCGGCAAGGCGCCGGCACTTTCGTCAGCGCCCATGGATCGCCTACGACGCAGCTTGCCTATTCGCCGGTCAAAACGATCGCCGACATTCAGCGCTGCTACGAATTCCGCCTGACGATCGAGCCGGCTGCCGCCTATTTTGCCGCCAAGCGGCGCAATGAGCAGGCGATCCAGAAGATCGCCAACGCCCTTGCGGATCTGCGCGAGGCGACCAGCCATCAGCTTCACCGCGCCGACGCGGATTTCACCTTCCATCGCGCGGTGACGGAAGCTGCCAACAATCACTATTACACGGCCTCGATCGATGCGCTGAAAGCCCATATCGCCGTCGGCATGCATCTGCACGGCCTGTCGCTGCTTGGGCCCCGCCAGGGGCTGGAACAGGTCTACGAAGAGCACAACGCCATCTACAAGGCGATCGCCGATGGCCGGGCCGACGACGCACAAAGGCTGATGAAGGCGCATCTCGAAGGCTCAAGGGACCGGCTGTTCGAGGGCAGGGTGCTCGACCTGTCCTTCTGAGGGCATCCTCCGGAAGATAAGTGCAGCATTGCCCAGGCTGCCTGGTCCATTAGAGACCGCGGCGTCTGCTATTACCTGAGGCGACCCCAAGACGGATCCCATCGGACGTCTTCGACAAGGTCGATAAAGACCGCGCCGCCACATCGTAGAAGCCGCATCGATTGCCATGCCGCGCCGGCATCGCCGGGCGACGACCGACCGCATCGACGGCGAGACGCTGATCCGCGCTTTGATTGCATGGAAACGTAGCGAGCCTCGTGCGTGCTCAATGGTCAGGCTTCTCACACCCGAGGAAGACGACAACCGACGAATCGGGCGGGAGCGGAAAACTCTGATTGCCGAGCGCGTCTTCCACGTCAATTGCATAAAGGGACTGCTCTTCACACAGGGAATTCGGGAATACGAACCTGTCAATCGAGATCGCCCCGAAGCCGCGCACAAAGCCGTTGGTCTGTCCCGCGACGGTGAGAGCCAGCGCGAGCCTTGTCGGTATCAGGCCCAGCACGCGCTATCCTATTTTTCAGCGCGGTTGAGAAGAATGCGCATTTCGTCGAAGCGGCGCTTGCGGTCACCGTCATCGACGTTCGGTGAATAGCACGTGCTCGACACGCAGAAGCGCGCCAGATTGTGCGGCTTGTCCGCCTTGTCGAACTCGCATTCGAATATGTCCGTCATTTCGGCCGGCGCCGTTCCCTGCCGCGTCGAATACGACATGCGGACACCCGGCGGCTTCAATTCGGGAAAGGATTGCACGGTGCCGATAGCGAGCTGATCGGTCATGAAGAAGCTCTTTGCCACGGATTTGCAGGTATCCTCGAGCTCAGGCGACTGTGCCATCGCATTTGCCGAGAAGGCGAACGCGGCAAAGGCAAATAATATGATCGGGTTACGCAATGCTACTTCCTCCACTGCCTCTGTCGATTGAGGTAGAGCGGTGAGACCAAAAGCAAATGGCGGCCTGAAATCCTAAAACCCAGCCACACGCCACCGGCAATTCTTCTGCCGGGCAGTATACCGGAACCGGCAGTCGGGATCATCGATATCGACGCCGGCAAGCAAGCCGAGCGGGCACTACAACGGGGGTTTGTTCGCCACGCTCGATGTTGCTACGGGTGCGTCAGTGCTACAAGCGTCACCGGGCTACCGAATTCCTCGACTTCCTGAAGCGGATCGACACCGAGATGCCCAAGGAGCCGGAGGTGGTGTGATGGACAGCTATGCGACCCACAAAACGCCGATGGTCAAGGCCTGGCTGGCGCGCCGCCACACTGGCATGTTCATTTCACGCCAACGTCGGCATCCTGGATCAATCAGGTCGAGCGGTGGTTCGCAGAGCTGACACGAAAGCAGTTGCAGCATGGCGTACACCGTTCCGCCGCAGAACTGGAAGCCGACATCGACGCATTCATCGAACCCACAACGAAAATCCCATCCCATATAAGTGGGTCAAATCCGCCGACCGGATCCTCGCCTCGGTCAAGTGCTTTTGCCAGAAGACAATGAACCGAACTTCAGATTCAGGTGACTAGTCGATCAACACTCAATCCAGCGTTCGAACGCATTTTCGGGATACCCGTTGCGAAGGCAATCGGACCCATGGCAAGCGACATTTTCCCAGAGCACGAAGAGTGGTCGCCCGTTGCGCGCGCACCCATCCTACAAGAGCTCCGTGAGGTCCAAGATGATGCCGCAGTCCTCGACACAAGCGAGCGGCCGATCAGCTGACGCAGGAGCGTTCATCCGTCAGCAGTACAGCAGTCGCACGAACCCGCAGCTGAGCGATGATTATGCCGCCCTGCCCCTGACATCATTTCTCATCGCAGCGACGCGGCTGGGGAGATCGTCGAGACGAAACTGATTGACCAGATCGCGAAGTCTGGCCGCCTCGCTCGACAAGGACGCGGCCGCTGCCGTTGACTGTTCGACCATTGCCGCATTCTGCTGAGTCGACTGATCCATGTGGTTGACCGCGGTATTGATCTCGGCGAGTCCGGTGGACTGCTCGCGGGCGGATGTCGCAATCGACGACATCAGCTGATTGATCTGAGCCACTTGATCGCCAATCGACTTAAGCGACTGGCCGGTCTCGAGGACTAGTTTCACGCCGGTGCCGACCTCAACAGACGACTTTTCGATGAGCCCTTTGATCTCTTTCGCAGCAGTCGCCGCGCGTTGCGCTAGCTCGCGAACCTCCTGAGCGACGACGGCAAAGCCTTTGCCGGCTTCTCCGGCCCGGGCTGCCTCGACGCCTGCGTTCAGCGCCAGGAGGTTCGTCTGGAAAGCGATTTCGTCGATCACACCAATGATATTGGAGATTTGCTCCGAGCTGTCCTCAATACGCCTCATGGCCTGTTCGGCTTCAGACACAACGGCAGCGGAGCGTTCGGCGCTGACATTCGCCTCCTGCGCCACATTGCGAGCCTCGTCGGTTCGCTTCGAGGCGATGATAACGTTGGTGGTAATCTCATCGAGAGCGGCTGCCGTCTCTTCCAGCGAGGCGGCCTGCTGTTCCGTGCGCTTGGAAAGATCTTGCGCACCGGACGCGATTTCGCGCGTTCCATTGTCGATGCTGTGCACCGTTTGCAAAACAGCGCCGATCGCCGTACCGAGCTGTTTGAGTGACGTATTGAAGTCCTCGCGCAATTGCTCGTATTCCGCGGCGAAGGGCTCCGCCAGCTGAAAAGAGACGTCGCCGCCAGCCAACCGTCTCAGCCCGTCGCCCAGGCTGGTTGTCGCAAAGCGCAATTGTTGCGCTTCTCGCTCAGCACGCTCCTGTGCTGCTGCACGAGCGGCCTCTGATTGACTTCGCGATGCGGACGCCTCCTGCTCCAGGCGAAGCACATTTATCGCGTTCTGCCGGAACACTTCAACCGCTGCCGCCATCGCGCCGATCTCGTCGGCGCGGCCGGCATAGGGGATCTCGCTTTGTAGATCGCCGTCGGACAAGATCTTCATGGCGGAGGCGATGCGTCGGATCGGGTTTGCGATGCCGAGCACGGCAAATGTCGTTCCGGCCAAGGCGACAAGAACTGCAAGAGTTGCAATTATTGCTGTAATTATGAACGCACTGCTTGCGGCGGCGCCGCTTGCCGCCACATAGGTCTCGGTCTGACTCAAAATGAAGGCCACAAGCTCTGCGATCTTCTGGCTGACGAGATCGGATTGCGGCTCCATATTCTCGCGGAAGAAGCTGACCGCCTCGACGCCCTTTCCGCTGTCCTGCAGTTGAACCATGTGTTCGGCGAGCTCGCCGTATTTTTTCAGTTCCGAGCTGACCTGATTGATTAGCTCGCGGCCCCGCTCGGTACGGACGCCTTTCACATATTCATCGATCGCGCCCTTGACCGTGGAAGTCGCGTCGTCGACCAGCTTCGCTTCCGCGGCTCGCTTTTCTGTTGACGCCTCCAACAGGTAGCGCGCGTAAGCCAGCTTCAAATCGGAGAAATTCCCTTTGATATCCCTGGCCGTGATCAGCCGTTTCACCCAGAAGCCGCCAATTTGCTGCGTATTCTCGTTCAGCGTCGAGATCGTGCTGAGGGAACTGTAGGATAAGACGACAAGGAAGGCGCAGATGACGGACAAAACGGCAATAAGGGCCTGCTTGACACTCGGGCGCTTCATTCTGGTCTCCAGCTCCTGAGGAGTGACCACGCGGGTCGGGCACCCCCAAGAGTTTGCTGGATTTGCTAATTTTGACTTAACTTTATTCGTTTCTGCCCTCCCCCGTTCCGAGATTTGCCTTGCTTACAAACGACACATAGAAACGTCGCTGCGACATACTATCCAGGGTGTGCATCCGGCGCTCGGCAAATCGATGCAGCAGACGCGGTGGCGGCGAATCATTCGTTCGACGCGGCAGGATCGAGTCACGATCGACGACGAGGCCAAGCTCGCGGAGATTTTAATAGGTCCTCCGATAGCGGGCAATTTCGTTTTGATGCAAGGGAGATACCTTCGACTTCCTGGCGGCGCGGCGCTTTGCAAACAAACACGCCGAGATGAGAAGTCCGCGAGAGCGGGCTTCTCGCGAACTCGATCGCGAGTTCTTATGGCTCTGCTGACCAGCTTTGACATGCAGTTCGCGCCCAATGCTCAGAGGAGTGCAGTCACGGCCATGCCGATCACGGCGGCGAACATCGCAAGGCAAGAGGCCCAGCCAAATGCTTTCAAGGCGCCTCCGATGACAAACTGCTTCATGACCTTCCGATTAGACGCGATCAGTATCAGGATCACCATGACGGGAACCGAGACGATCCCATTGATGACGGCGCTCCAGAACAAGGCCTTCATTGGCGCGATCGGCGTAAAATTCAAAAGCATTCCGACAGCCGTCGCCAGCCCCAGTGTTGTGTAGAAGGCCTTCGCCTCGCTAGGCTCGCGCGACAGTCCGACCTTCCAGCGTGCCGCCTCGCCGATCGCATAGGCTGCCGAACCGGCAAGAACGGGGACCGCCAACAAACCGGTTCCGATTATGCCGGTCGCAAAGATGATCTTGGCAAAGTGCCCGGCGAGCGGCTCGATCGCTTTCGCAGCATCGACGGAGCTCTCGATATTGGTCGCACCCGCCTCGTTGAGGGTCGCCGCAGTCGTCGTCATGATCGCAAGCGCGACGATATTGGAGGCGGCCATGCCGATCAGCGTATCCAGGGTGATCCGCGTCTCGGCCCGTTTTGCCTCTTGCGGATGCTTCACCAGCGCTTCCTCGCGGGGCTTCTCCTTCAGGTCTTCGGCCTCCTGGGAGGCTTGCCAGAAGAAAAGATAGGGGCTGATGGTCGTACCGAAGATGGCGACGATCATCGACCAATAATTCGGATCCGCCTTAAATGTCGGCAGCAGGAGCCCGCGCGTGAAGTTCGACCAGTCGACATGTACGACAAACAGAGTCGCAATGTAGGAGAGTAGCGCCAGACTCAGCCATTTCAGGACCGCGACGTAGCGCTTATACTTCAATAGGACCTGGAAGAGGACGCAGATGACACCGAAGGCAGCGACATAGATCAACGGGTTGCCGTTGATCAGCAAATGAGCCGCGTCTCCCATCGCCCCAAGATCGGCGCCGAGATTGATGACATTGGCGAGTAGAAGCGGGACGGTGACGCTCACGCCGACCCAGCGCGGATAACACTGGGCCATGCTGCCCGCCAACCCCCGACCGGTGGTCCGGCCGATGCGGGCACTGATCATCTGCACGGCGACCATCAGCGGATACGTCAGTATCAGCGTCCAACTCACAATGTAGCCGAATTGCGATCCCGCCTGAGAATAGGTCGCGATCCCGCTCGGATCGTCGTCCGAGGCACCGGTGACCAGGCCAGGCCCCAGTATCTCCAGCAGTCGCGGTTTCGAAGGTTCAACGACCGCACTTCTGTCGTCCAAATGGTCGCCGCTCATCACTATCTCCCAGCACATCCCGATACGGCGCGTTTCCACCGCTCTCGGTGCGAATGAATCGCCGATGTCGACTGTTTGTTCCGGAGGGGCAGGAGAGCTAAAAATGATTCAACTTCAAATACTTCAAGGCAACCATTCTCAATCGCTGTGTGCTCCTTCGCGATGACTTGCCCACGAAGAAACTTTCCAGCCTCGTCTCGATTTGACTGGTCGAAATGAAGGGATCATAGATTGCCCTCGCAGCGACGGTTCGAACGGCGCGCCGAGGGATCAGGGGTGCCCTATTCTCTGGCGGACTTCAAGAAAACATGATCCGGATGTCATTGCGGCTAAAGACCTTTTCATTCGCTTCGGTCCCGCTTCGATGGCACTCGATCTGCTCCTCCGCAGACGACCTAACCGGGCACCGCCGGTTACCCGCCGGACCGATGGCGAGGCCGATCGAAACAGCTGCCATAAAGCCCATACCGTCCCCTTTGCCGGCCACACGGTGGCCACAAGCCCCTGTTTCTGACCCCGCTGTCTTTGCTATCAAGTTTGCGGGATTTGGGAAGCGGTCGCGCTTATACGGCAGGGCCATCCACGCTTCTCAGCCCGATGTTCGAGGTAACCTTTGCAAATAAAAAAATATCACGGAAGTCAATTGGATCGGTGGCGCCAGATCCATCCGTTTGCACGCCTTGAGGGGATACGAAGCACCGACCCCGCCATTCCACAATCGTGCAGTCGAACCCGCGCGCCTGCAGTTTTTGGTTTCAGGGGTGCGACGTCGACACATATCGCTGGCGAGGCCGCACTTGCCCTAAGCTGGGGGGCGCCCGCGACCGCGCAATATACCATGTTGCCGGATTTGCATCATCCGACGGCGGACGTATTGTAGTGGAGATAAGGCATATATTTCATCACCAAATGGTGCTATTTGTAAGACCAAAATGAGGAAGCCAAAAGATGCGATCAACTATTAATCTCGACGATATCCTCATGGAAAGGGCTAGGTCCCTAACCGGCACGAAAGAAACCGCCACTCTGGTCCGCCAAGCGTTAGAGACGCTTGTTCGCGTGGAATCAGGAAAACGCCTCATCGCGCTCGGCGGAACTATGCCGGATGCGGAGGCAGCCCCACGCCGCCGGAGCGCAGTTGCCAAGTGATACTTGCCGACACTTCCATCTGGATCGATCATTTCCGACATGCCGATTCAGAGTTGCGTAGGATTATTGAGGACGATCGTCTCTTATGCCATCCAGCCGTAATCGGAGAGCTCGCACTTGGCGGCCTTCGGGATCGCAGTAGCGTGATAGCCTTCCTAGCGGCCCAGCGCGAAGCGTTCGTCGCGACTCACGACGAAGTCATGATGATGATTGATCGCCACTCCATTTTCAGCATGGGCATTGGCTACACAGATGCCCACTTGATGGCCTCAGTTCTCCTCGACCAACGAGCGGCCCTGTGGACCAGAGACAAGCGTCTGCGGGCAGCGGCCGAAAAGGCGGGGGCTTCACTGCACACCCCTGACAACCCGCGAAACTAAATGCTATATCGAAGCGCTCATGCTGGTCGCGAGCCGCCTGAGTGCAGAGTTCCGATCGATCCATTATGCGATCTTTTTGGCCAAGAACATGAACACCCTAGCAACAAGCCGTCCGCCGCGCTCATGAGAAGGCTACAATACTCAGCCGACAATACGGGCCTCGGTCGCTGCCAGAACATCACTCTCTGACGTTCCCGGCGCCAATTCCACTACCTTCAATCCGCCTGGGACCACATCAAATACGCAGAGATTGGTGATGACCCGGTTCGCTACGCCCTTTCCAGTCAAGGGTAGACTGCATTTCTTCAGAATCTTCGATTCGCCTGCTTTGTTCGCATGCTCCATGAGGACAACCACACGTCCAACCCCGGCGACTAGATCCATAGCGCCGCCCATCCCCTTCACAAGCTTACCGGGGATCATCCAGTTGGCGAGATCTCCTTCCTCGGACACCTCCATCGCGCCGAGGATGGCCATTGCGATCTTTCCACCACGGATCATTGCAAAGGAAGTCGCGCTATCGAAGTAGGCCGTCTGCGGCAATTCCGTGATCGTCTGTTTCCCGGCGTTGATCAGATCTGGGTCCTCCTCACCTTCGTAGGGGAAGGGGCCCATACCCAGCATCCCGTTTTCAGATTGCAAGGTGACATTGACCCCGTCCGGAATATAGTTCGATACGAGGGTCGGAATGCCGATGCCAAGATTTACATACCAGCCGTCCTGTAGTTCCAGCGCTGCGCGGGCGGCCATCTGATTGCGGTCCCAAGCCATTTATTGAGCCTCCCGTTTACGAACCGTTCGTTGCTCGATCTGTTTCACTTGCTGCCCTTGTATCAGGCGATGAACATAGATTCCCGGAAGGTGAATGTGGTCAGGATCGAGCGAGCCTAGAGGGACAATCTCCTCAACCTCCGCAACGCAAATCTTTCCGCATGTGGCAGCAGGGGGATTGAAGTTGCGCGCTGTCTTTCGGAACAGCAGATTGCCTGCGGGGTCGGCCTTCCAGGCCTTCACGATGGAAACGTCTGCGACGATCGCACGTTCGAGGACAAAGGTCCTGCCGTCGAATTCCTTATGCTCTTTGCCTTCGGCGATCACTGTGCCCACGCCAGTGGGGGTGTAGAAAGCGGGAATGCCTGCGCCACCGGCGCGCATGCGCTCGGCAAGAGTGCCTTGCGGATTGAACTCGAGCTCCAACTCCCCGCTCAGATATTGCCGCATGAACTCAGCGTTCTCACCGACGTAGGACGAGATCATCTTGCTGATCTGCCTCGTTTTCAGAAGAATACCGAGTCCAAAATCATCGACGCCGCAATTGTTGGAGGCGATGGTCATGTTCTTCGTTCCGGCGTCCCTTATCGCGGTAATCAAGAGTTCCGGGATTCCGCACAGCCCAAAGCCGCCCGACGCGATTGTCATGCCATCATAAAGGAGACCGGCGAGTGCGGCCTCGGCTGTTGGATAGGTCTTGTTCATGGCTCTCCCTTAACCATTGGTTTGGCCTGCATGGCGTGCATCGCCTCACCCGGCCCATCGCATGACAGTTGCCCTAAGGGCCACTCAGCAGTGTGCTCGTGCCCGAGCCGAGCGCTTATTCAGAAGCGGGTGGTCACGACGCCGTCGGCGAAACACTCCGCGTCGCTGGCAAGACGCAGGAAACGGTCGATGCCACTCTGATAGGGGATCGCCTCCACTCCGTTGGCTCCCGCTGGAACACCGCCCTCAAGAAGTGATAGCGCCGCGGCGGAGATGCCGAGTCCCGTGCCACGGCTCATGTCTCCCGCATCCGTGATCGACTTCATAACGATCGGCTTGTTCCCTCGCGTGCCGATGACGTTGACCTGGGTCGCCGAGATTCGTTGCGCGCTCGGCTTCAATTCATGTCTCTTCCAGAGCAACTTCCACAAAACCTCGATCGGCTGTACGTCCTTGCCGTCAATTTCGACCACCATGTCGGAATGGCCGAAACCAATTCGTCCGAGTGTCGAGAAGGCGGCATTCGCCCAATTCGGGAAGAGCGAGCCCTTGCACTGAACCAGCGAAAGATCGGGACGAAAGCGCCCTAACGTGACTGGCTCCGGATGGGCAGTGTCGTAGGCCTCGATCCGATGAAAGGGGGGCGGTACATCGAAGCTTTCGGCGGTTTCCGGAACAAAGCCCTTGGTGAATTCCATACCGCCGTTTCGCCACGTCGGACACGGCGCTACCGCCATGTGCAACATGTGCCGCAATACAGCGAGGCCGCCCGGATCCGGCTCGCGCGTGATCCAGACAATTTTGACGCCGTCGAGGTCCGGGTGACTTTCAAGCAAGCTGCAGGCAAGCCAATTTGATACGCCCGGCGAGAGTCCGGCACCCGTTATCACCGGCACATTTCCGGATTTGGCCGACTCGTCCAGAGCGAGAATTGTCGTCGTGCCTTCGGCATCGTCCCCTACATCGATGTAGGCCGCACCTGCGGCGATGGCCGCGCGTGCCGCTCCATCCGAGCCGAGAAAAAACGGGCCGGCCAAGTTCACCACCAGATCCATACCTGATGCGTCGAGGCCGTCACTCGAAATATCAAATTGACGGCTTGCTATTCTTTCAGGGGCGATCGCTTCACCCAGACGCAGGCTTTCTGCGGACCGGTCGACGACGACGAACCTTGCGTTGGGCAGTGACCGCGCGAGGATTGCGAGCGCGCTCCTTCCCATGTGGCCCGCGCCCACGAGCATAATTGTTGGGCTCATCGTCTCCTCCTAAAGAATGAACGTTAATTCATTAGGCGCCCAATTTTTTTATTCGTCAAGAGCGTCGGCGGCTGTTGGATGGGCTTGTGCGCAACATGGCATCCAACGGATTGGGTCTTTACACCTTTGTCAATATGCATTAACGTTCATTCATATTGCTGCAAGGGAGGTTCTAATGTCACGCAGACCGAACACGGTAAATTGGGAGCAGGTAAACAAATGGGTATCCCGGGAGGGAGCCCAGGCGAGTTGGAAAGTTTTCGGTTTCCCGTCGATTATGTCGATCGACCGAACTGCCTTTTCGGACGCCGAGCCGATGCCGAAATGGGAGGCTCCGCCCAAGCTCATCCTGTCGACCGCGATCAATGGCGCCTTCTATACGAAGAACGAGAACCCCAACCAGGCGATTACGCCTGAGGAGATCATCCGCTCCGCTGAGGAATGCATCGCCGCAGGAGCGCAGATCATCCATATTCATGCGAGAGACGAACGCGGCTACAACGTGCTCGACACTGGTCTTTTCCGCGAAACGCTGACGCATCTGCGCACCAACCATCAGCATGTCGCACTGGACGCCTGCCTCGTTGCAGTGAACGCGGATGAAGAGCGAATGATGGCCGAAATGATGAAGCTCGGCCTTATGGAGGGCGTGCCGGTCAACACGACGGCCCTCATTCTCGGCGACAATCACTTCGTCAAATCTCCCGCGACAATCATCGAGAAAACCAAGCGCGCCCTCGACGCCGGCCTCACGCCGCAGATTGCGGTTTACTCCGATGCCGACATCGACAATGCCCGCCGGTATCTGATCGACAGTGGCCTCATTCAGGGCCCTCTGAACTGGCTGGTTCTGCCCGGTCTTCCGGGCTGCAGCCCGATGTACTCGCCCGAAACGATGGTCGACGGCTTCCTTCGGCTCGTTCGGCTCATCCGCCACATCGACGCAGACTCTACCATCATCGCCTGCACCGGCGGTCGTACCAGCAGTTACCTTGCGACCCTGGCAATCCTGCTCGGCGTTCATGTGCGGGTCGGCATGGAAGACACGGTTTGGAAGTGGCCTCACCGTGACGACAAGATTCAGTCGAACGTCGAGGTATTCCAGCAGATTTCTGGAATAGCGGGTGCACTAGGCCGCGATCTGATGACCGCCGATGAGTATCGCGATCTTATGACGCTGCGCGCGTGACCCTCTGAGGCGACACTGACACGGTGTCGCCTCCCGCAAAGGCGCGGTCTCGACACGCGTTGTGTGGTAGCATCGATCGCAGGACCGCTTAGCCGAACAGACCAGCTGTCTGGAAGCGACGATCTCTCAATCCGGCCAGCGATCGGATTTATTTCGAACCAGGAGAGAAGTCAGTGGCTTACCGCAACTATCGGACGATTCTTCATGCCTTGCTCGAC
The DNA here is from genome assembly GCF_024721175.1 of Rhizobium sp. Pop5. Classification (NCBI taxonomy): domain Bacteria; kingdom Pseudomonadati; phylum Pseudomonadota; class Alphaproteobacteria; order Hyphomicrobiales; family Rhizobiaceae; genus Rhizobium; species Rhizobium sp. Pop5. The sequence continues at coordinate 668,479 of NZ_CP099402.1, forward strand.
TGGGGCGAGCGCACACCCGACGCTGCCGCAGTCACCGATGGGGATACGGAGATTTCGTACGCTTCATTGGCTTCCCTGGTGGAAGCAGCGTCCAGGCGGCTGGTCTCACTCGGTGTACAAAGGCGGGACCGGGTGGTCCTTGTCGGTAACAATACTTGGCAGTGGGTCATATGCTATCTGGCGACGATGCGCATCGGCGCAATCTCCGTGCCAATGAACAATCGGCTGGCGCCCGCGCAAGTCGGCGAATTGCTGGAGATACTCGAGGCACGTATTGTTCTAGCGGACGACCTCCATTTGGGCATGTTTAAGGAATGCGCCGGAGTCGAAGTGTTCTCGATCACCGGCTCTGCCGGCAGGTCCTTCTTCTCGCTTGAAACAGCCACGGAACTCCCTGCCCTGCCGGAGGCGTCGGAAGACGCTTTGATTAGCTTCACCTCCGGCACCACAGGAGTTCCAAAGGGTGCAGTCATCACTCATAAGGCCCTGCGGCAGAACGCGGAGGTATTCGCTGACCTAATAGGCGATGACCAGTCACCCTCGACGTTGATTGTTGCCCCCTTGTTTCACAATACCGGCTTTGTCGATCAACTCTGCACCATGCTCTTTCTCGGCGGCCGCTCCGATCTTCTGCCACGATATCGGACGCAAGGGGCCATTGAGGCATGCAAGCGCCGTCCCGTCAGCTTCGTCACGGCGGTCCCGAGCGTTTTGCGGATGATGATGACAGCCGAAGGTGCCGAGGCGATTTACGGGCCGGCGCGGTTGGTTCTGTTCGGCGGTTCGCCGATGCCTGCGCCATGGTCCTTGGAAATGCATCAGCGCTGGCCAAACCTGCGGTTGGTGCATGGCTATGGCCTGACCGAATTCACGTCGTGTTGCACTCTTCTTCCGCCTGAATTCATCCTAAGCCACGGCGACTCGATCGGCTATCCGGCCAAAGGCGTGGAGTTGCGGCTGGTGGATGAGAATGGTCAAGATGTGCCGGATGGGGTTCCGGGGGAGATTTGGGTGCGTGGCGAAACGCGCATGCGCGAATACTGGCGCCGCCCCGACGTCACCGCCGAGAAAATCCAAGGCGAATGGCTTCGGACCGGCGATCTCGGGGAACGTCGCGAGCTTGGCCTTCTATATCACGTCGGCCGCCGGGATGACGTGATCAACAGGGGTGGGGAAAAGATTCTTCCCTCCTTTATCGAGGCGGCAATGGCAAAGATCCCCGAAGTCGCTCAAGCTGTGGTATTTGGCATTCCTCACCCAGTGCTGCAGAACAGCATCGTCGCCGCGCTCGAGCCTCGTCCAGAGACAAAGGTAAATGTCCCGGCGCTCCTGGATTTCCTGCGTACGCAACTTCCGGGCTATGCCGTGCCGGAAACGATTATCGTCGGCAACGACCTTCCGCGCACGGCCTCAGGAAAGCTTGACAGACGTGCCGTGCGCGCCGCCTACCTCTCATCCGCGCAAGGTCACTAGGAAAGCCGCCGCCTCTTCTCGGCGACAGCAGCAGGAACAAGCCATGCATAGAGAACCAACGGTATTCCGCAAGGATACGACTGAATTTGCCGCATACGGTGAAGGGCCTGGTGAGGCATCGATTGCGCGCCTCGTCGGGCCCCAGGAAAGTGAGACGATGGGCGCCTATCTCGCCCGCTTCAACGGTCGGTCTGTGCCTTGGACAGTGCGCTATGATGAGCTCATCACGTGTATCGAGGGCGCGTTCCGCCTTCGCGTCGGCCTGATCCTTCACACTCTCCACCCCGGCGATGTGATCTGGATCCCAAAGGACACCGAACTCGCTTACGACGGCGCAGACAGTCTCGTCTTTATCGCGATCGCTCCAGTCGATTGGCGCAACCGGCTCAGTCAAGACGCGACGCAAGTGTGAAAGCGATCGACCCGACGGCATCGAGATCAATGCCGGTCGAGGGCAACGCGAAGTCGATTGCTAATTCTCAAGCGCACCTGTCCGAGCGAGAAGCATATTCTGCGCAAGATGATAGAAGTGTTTGCAGATCTTTTCTGGGGTATAGGGTCCGCTTGGTCGATACCAATTGAGCACGTTGTCGCACATCGTGATGATTGCAAGGGCTGTTAGCCGCGCCTCGGGTGGCGAGCCTGTCGCCGGCGAGGGTATTGCCTCGACGATCTTGGTCAGTCGGTCAAGATGTTCTCTCATCATGCCCTTCACCTTGTGTCTGACACTCGGATCCAGCTTGCTCAGAATACCGGACTCGAGGAGACGATCGTTGGCCTGCGCTATCCTAGAATGGTTGATCTGGTAGAGGATGTGAGCGGTAGTGATGCTTTGCAGACGTTCAAGTGGAGCGGCCCCGGCGGAATCGGCGGCTGCGATCGCCGCGTTGAAGGCGCCTAGCGCTTCCGTCACCGCCCCGGCCAGAAGTTCTTCCTTGGACTTATAGTGATTGTAGACGGCCGGTGCCTTGATGCCGACCTCGTTTGCAATGTCCTTCATCGAGGTAGCGTCAAAACCCCTTGACCCAAAAAGTTCGATCGCTGCGCCGAGCAGTCGCTCTCGTGTGTCCGACCGACTCGCCGACACTTTGCTGGCCTGGTTGTTACGACGGGGTGACCGCTCTGCCTCATCAGGAGCGGCCTCCTGATAGTTGCGTGCGAGTTCGTTCACAATAATGATCCTCATGAATATCTGTTCACATAATGCGTCACCAATGCCGATCTGTCAAAGGAACATGGTCAAAATTCGCCGCTTGCTCGGAATTACTTTTCGGGTGCATTTAGAGGGTTTTCAACTGCGTTTGTGGGCTTTTCAGATCGGCATGGGCCGCGACGGAAGCGCTTGACATATTGGCGTTATGGGAGGAATATTAATGATCGTTCATTCATTGTTGCTCTTGTTGGAAAGGGCATGTGGCGAACGAGGCGGCGCCGCTGGTGCGGCCAAATAGTAAAGAGCCGGCAACCGGCCGGGAACGTCCAGAAAAGGGAACGACGATGTCAATTGAATTGGAACGGGCGCACCTGCCCGAAGCCCGCGGGTTCGAGGTTGCTCTGGATGCGGAGCTCGCCAGACGAATCCAATCCTTGGAAGAGGCTCCGCATATCGACTCCGAATGCTACGCGCCGACGCGCGCCTGCTTCGTCGAAGCCACGAGTTGGGCAATTCTCGGGGTCGCGATCTGGATCGCGACACTGTTCTATTTTGGTTAAGGAGGAGAACCCATGAGCAGCGATATCAAACTCACCCAATCAAGAGTCACGGAGGAGGCTCTATCAGGGCGACTTCCGTTGCGCAGCAGCGAACGAGTGTACAACGGCTACGGCTCGTTTCTTTGGACATGCACGGCATTCAGCGCCGCGACCTGGGCGTTCCTCATTGGAGGGTTCCTTCCCTATGTTGGCGATGTTCGTGTAGGTGTGCTCGGTTACCTGGCCGGCATGCTGATTGGAATGGCCGTCGTCGTGTTGGCGTCGGGCTTGCCGTCTTTCAAATATGGCGTTGAGCCGATCGATGCGGCCAAGGCGTCTTTCGGTCCCTATGGCATTGTCCTGCCACTGTTTGGATTGCTGGCAACTTGTGTCGGCTGGACATATGTGGTGGTCGCGTTGACTGCCAGAGGAGCAGCCAACGTCTTGCAGACAGTGGAGCAATCGGAGGTGGCGACGGCCGAGCCTGTAGTAATCGGCTTGGCGCTGTTTACAATGTTCGCCGTCTGGTTGGTCGCGAGCAAAGGACCATGGTTGTTCGAACGCATCAGCAACTACATTGCGCCCGGCCACATTCTGGTGACCGTCGTGATGTTCGCCATCCTGCTCTATCATTATGGCGCCGGCCTCTGGACGCTGCAGGTTCCGGCGGATCAGCGCCTCGCGTCCACGCCAGGACAGGGTTTCGCGCTCGCAGTCGAATTCGGCATCTCGAACTCGCTGACATGGTGGCCCATTATGGGTGGCCTGACACGATTGGTGAAACGCCGTTCGCATATCGTCGGTCCGTCCGTCGTCGGCGTCGGCGTTCTGGGCGCCGCCTTCATATCGATGGTCGCCGCCTTTGCCGCTCTGTCTGCGGGAACGCCCGATCCGACGATCTGGATGATCAAACTCGCCGGCCCCGCATTGGGTTCGCTGATCATGACCTTCGTTCTCGCGGCCAACATCGCGACGATGGTGATCATGCTTTATCTGGCAGGAGTTTCGATTCAACAAATAAAACCGCTGACGCGCGTTCGTTGGGATATCCTGATCGCTCTGATGCTGCTGCCCGGGGTCTATGTGGCATTTCGAACCGAGTGGACTCTCTCGATCGTCATGAGCTGGCTTTCCTATAACGGCGTGATGTTCGTCGGCATCACGGGCGTTACCTTTGTCGACTACTTCATCCTTCGCAAAGAGACGCTCGCACCGGCACATTTGTTCTCGCGTGATCCGTCGAGCAAGTACTGGTTCTGGGGCGGCGTCAATTGGGTCGCGGTAATCATATCGGTGCTTTCGGTCGCGCTGTACCTTTACCTGTACAATCCCGTCACGACTGCGATGCATCCGTTGGCCCACACGCTGGGCGCCGGCATTCCGACTGTGGTCGTTTCCGGTATCGCATATTACCTGATTATGAGGATGTTCGTCATTCCCAGCGGCAAGGGCGGATATAAGCAGGCTGGTGCCGCGACTACTTCGCCGGAAGTCATACCTACCCTCTAATCAGACAGTTCTGACGAGAAATCGCGGCGGCGGTGGAGCATCCATCGGCGCCGTTAACGTTCGCGCTCTAAATCGGCGAACGCAGATTTGCGATCCCGTCAGTTTGATGACGCAACTCAAAAAGATTCATTGACTACCGCCTGAATACGTGGATTAATGAGCGTTAATTAATATCGAGATGACGACCAGCTGTCTGGCGCTCCCGAATACCGGGAACCGACCAAGCCGCCGAGCACGACGAACCACGTTTTCGCCGAGATCCAGCGGACCGCGCGGAGAAGCGACAGAACCAGCGGTGACAAGCCACAACCGGCTCCACGCGATTAAACAGGAGGGAAAAATGACAATCAGGGAACTACGTCCGCTTATCGGCGGATCTTTCTGGTCGAAGGGAAACGACTTCGACGTTTTCGAACCGGCGACTGGAAATGTGATCGCTCGCGTGCCGAATGTCGGACCAGAAGGGGTGGATGCTGCCGTAGCCGCCGCCAAGGAAGCCTTCGGAACCTGGTCGTCGACGCCGCCCAAGGACAGGGCCGCCGCGTTGCTTGCGTTTACCGATGAAATCATGGCCCGCGTCGACGAGTTTGCCGAACTCGAAGCACGTGACGTTGGCAAGCCGCTCGAAAAGGCGCGCGCCGAGATGGCCTCTGCCGCAGACAAATATCGTTTCTTCGCTGGTGCGTGCCGGACCATGCTGGTGCCGGCCATGGGTGAGTACAAACCCGGCATCACGAGCATGGTGCGACGCGAGCCAATCGGAGTCGTCGGCGCAATTGCTCCCTGGAACTACCCGATGGGCATGACCGCCTGGCGTATCGGCCCTGCGTTGGCAGCCGGCAACACTGTCGTTTTGAAGCCCACGCAGGTGACGCCGCTCACTGCCCTTCTCCTGGGCGAAGTAGCGCAGAAGTATTTTCCACCGGGCGTCGTCAACATTGTCACCGGTTTTGGTAGCACGACCGGCACGCATCTGGTTCGGCACCCGGATGTTGCCATGGTTTCGCTCACCGGTGGCACGGACACTGGGCGCTCCGTGATGCGGGACGCAGCTGAGAGCATCAAGGTCGTTCATCTCGAACTCGGCGGCAAGGCGCCGGTTATTGTCTTCGACGATGCGAATATCGACCGCTTGGCGACAACGCTGAGAAGCGCGGCCTTTGGAAATTCCGGACAGGACTGCACAGCCGCCTGCCGTGTCTACGTCTCGAAAAAGCGCGAAAAGGACGTCGTCGAGGCCTTGGCATCGATGGCCAAGGGGATCAAGGTCGGCAATGGTCATGCTGAGCGCGGGATCGACATGGGCCCCGTGGTGTCTGCAAAACACCATGAATTCGTCTCGGGCTTCGTCGATCGAGCTGTGAAGAACGCGTCCGGGCGCGTCGTTGCTGGTGGACCTATCGCTGGGCCAGGATACTTCTACGCGCCGACCGTTGTCGACGGTGTCGAGCACGGCGCCGAGATCATCCAGAAGGAGATTTTCGGGCCCGTTGTAGCCGTCACCACGTTTGAAGACGAGGCTGATGCCATTGCCAAGGCAAATGACCTTGAGGTCGGGTTGGCCGCTTCGATCTGGACGTCCGATATCGAGCGGGCGATCGTCGCCGCGGGCCGGGTCAAGGCCGGCAGCGTCTGGATCAATGATCACGGACCGACGGCGGCTGAGATGCCGTTCGGCGGCTACAAGCAGTCCGGCATCGGCCGCGATCTGTCGATCTACGCGATCGAAGCGCACACCGAACTGAAGCACATAGCCATCACACACCGGGAGCGAATCTGATGATCCCGGCTGCAAGCTCGACGAACTCAGGATCCGGTGACCTTCAGGCTCGATGTGTATTCGAGGACGACGTGCCCGACCTTGTGCGGAACACCGCTGTCAATCTTCTCGATCAATGGCGTTTCCTGCCCGGCGAAAGCGACATACGCTTCTCGATCCTGCCGGGCGGCGCAAACAATATCAACCTCGTGCTCAGACAAGCCGACAGGAAATGGGCGCTGAAGATTCGTGAGCCCGATGCATCGTTTGCGGGCACATCAGTGACCGCCGCTGTCGAGGCCCAAGCCATGGCGGCGAGTTTCGGGTTGGCGCCCGCCGTCATAGCCAAATGTCTGCCCGAAGGACACTTCATGTCCGAATTCGTGGAGGGGGAAACGTTGCGCCCGCAGCACATCCGACATCCTTCCATGGCGCCGAGGATCGTCGATACGCTGAAGCAACTTCACGCGCATCACTTCTCGCCCAGAAAATTTGACATTTTCGACGATCTGCGAGGCTTCATGGCGGGAGCCGCCAAGCTGGGAGGCTCCTATCCCGCATCCTACGCGGCGCTTTGGGAAATTGCCCAACGCTTCGAATCCATTCTCGCTGGAGCGAACGCGCCTGTCGGCTTCGGCCACAACGATCTCGTGCCGCAGAACTTCATCGCATGTTCGGACCGCGTGAAGATGGTCGATTTCGACTACGCTGGCGAAGCCCTGCTCGCGATAGATCTTGCAAGCGTAACCTCGCAAGCGGAAATGTCCGACGACGAAACCACGACGTTTCTGCGGCTCTATGACCCGAACCTCGATAGGAACCAGATCGCCCGCGTACAGGTCCTTCGTTTTGTGAACGCGTTGCGGGAGGTGGCTTGGGCCGCGATGGCGGAGCCGTTCATGGCAGCGAAGACGACTCTGCTGGACGGTTGGAGCTATCGCTCCCATGCGGATGTGAACATTCGGCTGGCCGAGGCTCTCATTCGCGAAAACCCCGCCGACGAACTTGCTTCCAAGGCAGGATTTGTCAGGCCCGGGGCTTTGTTCTGACGGAGGGACCAATGTCCGCTGTTCCTTTCCCGACGGTCGCCGACCCGCATCAGATGCACCCCGCGTCAATGTCGGTACGCGGTGCTGGATACTGGTCGCCTGCCACTCAATTGCCCTTGCTCATTGAAGAGGGCGTTCACCCAACTGCAACGGCTTTTGTCAAAGCCGCTAAAATGAAGGAGTGCCGCTAATGGCCCGGCAGTGGAAGACAATTGTAATCGGTGCAGGCGGGTCGCAGGCACAAGCGATGTTGCGCGGTATCGCACGTGCCGACGCGACTGAGGGCTGGCTTGCGATCGATCGCGCTTGGCGGCCGCAGACACGTGCTGCAACTGAAGAGATGGGCTTTGCCGTTCAGGAACTGAACCCGCTCGAACAACCGGAAACTCTGCACAGGCTGTTAGAAACGACCCGCCTTGTGGTGAACATGGCTGGACCTTACTACAAGACCGGCTTTGCCATCCTCGACGCCGCCATCGAAACCGGGACCGACTATCTCGATATCTGCGACGATGCGGACATTACCCTCCCTATGCTCGAGCGGGACGCCCGCGCCAAACAGGCCGGCATTTCCGCCCTCATCGGAATGGGCTCCTCCCCCGGAACGACGAACATCCTGATCCGAAGTGCTGTCGACCATCTCGGCCCAGTCGACGACGTTGACATCTACTGGACGGTCGACGTCGCGGATCTGACCGAGGCCGCAATCCGGCACTTCTGGCATTGCTTCAATCTGGTTGATGCGGACGGCACAATACATGAAGTGACGGGCTGGGATGGCCTGGAGCGTCGGCAGGTCGAGTTCCCGGCGCCGGTCGGCCTGCAGACGGTCGTCAGGCTCGCCCATCCGGAGCCGTTGACGGTGCCGCGTTTTCTTCCGGTCAAGCGTGCCTCCAATTTCGGTAGCCTCAATCCGGAAGAGGCGCTCGTCACCGCCTGGGCGCTCGCACATATTGCCGATGAACAACGCTCCAATGGAGAACTGACCGATCCCGCGGCCAGCCTTTTCCGCTATTACAGGGAAAGGCGCGTTGGAGCACCACGGATTGGCAGCGGCATGATTATCGACGTGCACACGGCTGGCTCCGGTCTGAGGTTTGCAGCCGGCAGCGACGGTGGGATGGACGATTCCACGGGAATTCCGGCCGCAGCCGGCGCGTTGTTGATGCTCGATGGAAAGATCAACCGCCGGGGCGCCTTTGCGCCGGAAGTGGTGCACCCCGCCGACTTTTTTGAAGTGCTGCGACGCGTGAGCACGGGCGGCGGCGGCTTGTCTCTGTTCAGACTTGAGGGCGGCGTCGCGACGGAACGGTTGAGAATCCGCGATCTGGTGGCGGGAGAAATTGGCCAGAGGGAGGTAGCATGATGCGAGAGCTTGAAGGAAAGGTTGCCCTTGTTACCGGCGGCGGCCGGGGAATTGGCGCCGGCATTGCTGGGGGCCTGGCTCAGGCCGGTGCAACGGTGGCCCTCATGGGACGCACCCGAGCTCCGCTTGACGAGACTGCCGCGCATATTCAGGCGGGCGGCGGGAGAGCTTCCGTTCATATCGGAAGCGTCAGTAATCCCGACGAAGTCGAACGCGTGCTTGATGATGTACTGGCCGCACATGGTAGGCTGGAGATCATTGTCAACAATGCCGGCATCGTTGACGAAGCGGATTTCCTCGATATCTCGCTCGAGGGCTGGAACAAGACCATCGGCACAGATCTGACCGGAGCGTTCCTGGTGACCCAGCGGGCCGCACGCAGGATGCGCGGCACAGGCGGCGGTTCCGTGGTCAACATCGCCTCGATTGACGCCAATGGCTACGACGGTCCTCAGGGTTCGTATGTCGCCGCGAAGGCGGGCCTTGTGGGCTTGACGAAGAATGCTGCGGTCGAGCTCGCGCAACACGGTATCCGGGTGAATTCAGTCAGCCCGGGCTGGACGCGCACTCCAATGGTCGAGGAATTCGTGTCTGAGAAGGCACTTCAGCACATGATGACCGACTTTCAGCGCGTGCCCATGAAGCGGCTTGTCGAAATCCCTGAGCTCGCCAACGCTGTCGTCTTTCTTGTCTCTGACAAGGCTTCCGCGATTACCGGAATCGACTTGCCGGTCGACTGCGGAACGCTGGCGACGCTCTACGTCCACGAAACCATCCGGCCCTTGTTCTGAAGGAGGACGACGATGTCGCCACGTATCGCCATTATTGGAGCGGGTGTCGCAGGCTGCGGAGCCGCGCTGAGAGCTGCACAACTGCATGCCAAGGACGTCGTCGTTCTGGAAAAAGGCACGCCGGCCTCCGGATCCTCTGGCCGCTCGGCAGGGGTTTACAACACACAGACGCTCGATCCTTTGCAGATCGAGATCCGCATCCGTTCGAGGGAAATTCTGTTCCAGCTGGAACGCAACCGCGGTCTGCCGCTGGCCCGCATCGGCAATATCCGCATTGCGACGACGGAAGCCGACATTCCCAAACTCGAATCCGCACTCGCCGCGATCAAGAGCTTCGGCGCGGACGATACGCGGATCTTGTCGCAAAAGGAGCTGCAGGCTCTCGTTCCCGACCTGCGCTGCGATGACGTCGTCGCCGGCCTTTACGGCGTCAACGACGGTCATCTCGACGGTCATCTCCTTTGCTCCGCGCTGATCGATGAAGCACGCGATCTCGGCGCGAAGGTAATGAACAATGCGGAGGTGCTTGCCTATGAAAAGCGTGGATCGACCCATGTACTGTCAACCACGCGCGGGAAGATCGAATGCGACGTGGTGATCAATGCCGCAGGCGCCTGGGCGGGGCACGTTGGCAATTTGCTGGGACATGCAGCACCTATCAAGCCCGAGGTGCACGAGGTGATCATCGTCAAGCTGCCGCGTAAGCTCGATTACGTCGTTCCCATGTGCAACTTCTATATGCCTGGCCAGAACGGCGCCGGTATCTATTTCAGGCAAGACGGCGAGGATTCGCTGATTGCCGGGCTTCACACCTACTATTCGGTCGAAGGCCACGAAGTCAGTGACCCCGACTCCTATAGCCCGCCGGATGGCGACGACTATTTTCTCGAGGTAGCGCAACTCGTCAGCGATCGGCTGCGGATCGACGACCTCGGCTTCAAAAACGGCTGGCATGGCCTCTATCCCTTGAGCGCCGACGGGGAGTTCCAAATCGGTCCCTACGCAGCCGATCCCTCCGTCATCGTCGTCGCCGGCATGGGTGGCACGGGAGTAACGAGCGGTGCGCTGACCGGAGCCCTTGCTGCCGAGTGGGCGATACTCGGCAAGCCGGCCACCGTTCCCGATGCCGTGAAGCTTCTGCCCGACAGGCTGTCGCGGGCCGCTTGAAACAGATCATTCCAAGAAAGGCGCCGACGTGAAAGTCCTGCTTACAAATGACGATGGTTACCAATCCCCCGGAGTTGCAGCGGCACGCGACGCGCTGATCGCCTGCGGCCTTCAGGTGCTGACGGTTGCGCCCGACGGCCCGCGGAGCGGTACGTCGAGATCCGCCTCGTTTCGCAAGGCGATTACGATGACCAAGGCCGGCGGTGACGACGTCAATCCGATTTATGTCACCAATGGTACCCCAACCGATTGCGTTCGCGTCGCGGTTCTTTCCGGCCTTGCTTCGGAAGTCGACGCCGTTGTGTCCGGCATCAACGAAGGTGCGAACCTCGGCGACGACGCCACCTATTCCAGCACGCTCGGATCTGCAATCGAAGGCGCCTTATTGGGCTTTCCAGCACTTGCCGCATCCCAGCAGTCCCGGGACGGCCGTTTCCGGCTGGTCGATCTGACCGACTACGATTTCAGCTGCGGCGCCCGGATCATGGCGGAACTTACCAGGCTGATGATCCGGGACCGGTCGAAGCTGCCGCCCCGATCGGTTTTGAACTTCAATGCGCCAGCCCTGCCAGCCGGCGAGATCAAGATCGCAAGTCTCGATCGCCGCGTCTGGGATCCATCTCGCATCCACTCGATCGAGACAGAGAACGGCCCCGGATGGCTGCTTTTCGGCACGCATCCTGAACGCGATCCGATTTTTGAGCATCGACCGGGATCCGATTCCTGGGTGCTGTCACAGGGCCATGCGGCGCTGACGCCCCTCAACTTCGAATGGACCTTGCCCGGCGCGCGACGCGGGTTCGCCAGATGGACGCGCTCCGCTGTTGCTGAGCTCAATGAAGCGCTCGCTTCCGAGCAATCGGGAAAGGAGCTGGGATCATGAACGACAATTTCTGCGTGGTGATCAGCGGTGCCGGCGGCGAGATGGGCCGGGCGCTGGCCAGCCGATTTGCTCGCGACGGACATGATATCGTCTTGATCGATCGTGATGTCGCCGAATTTGGTCCAATCGAGGAGGAGTTGCGTCGAGCCGGCGCCGCAAGGGTTTTTTCCTTGGCTGCCGATCAGACGGATCCGGACGCGCTCGAAAAAGCCGTTTCTGAGATCGGCGATTGTTTCGGGGCCATAGGAACTTTTGTCGCAAATGCTGGCTTCGCGAGATTTGGCGGGTTCCTCGAAACATCCAGAAAGGTGTGGGATCTCCATGTCGACATCAATCTCAACGGCACCTTTCATCTCTGCCAGTCAGTCGCACGCAATATGGTCGCAGGGGGCAAGGGAGGGAGCATAACTCTGATTTCATCCTGCCTTGCTCAGTTCCACGCGGACCAGACCGGCGCATACAGCGCGACCAAGGCTGCGCTCCTGATGTTGACCAGGACCATGGCAGCGGAGCTCGGGATCTACCGCATTAGGACGAACTCCGTCCTTCCCGGCGTCGTGGAAACCGCGATGACCCGTCCGATGCTGGATGTTCCCGGCTGCCGGGAAACATTGCTGCAGGAGACGCCGGCAGGGCGCCTCGGTAGACCGGAAGACGTTGCGGAGGCCGTCGCGTTTCTGGCAAGCCCAGCCGCTGGTTTCATAACGGGGGCATCGCTGCTCGTTGACGGCGGGCAGTCCATTTATGGCCAACCGCAATGGGTTCGCCAGGATCGTTCGACGCCGGGAGAGCCAAAATGGCTGTCCACTGCAGACGGTTCGCCAGCATGAGCGACGGCGAGAACAAGAAAGCTTCACCGCGCGAAACCGCTGTCGTCACAGGTGCCGCGTCGGGCATTGGTGCTGCTGTGGCACGGCGGTTTTTGGAACGCGGGGCGAACGTTTTCATGCTCGACCGAAACCTCGACGGCCTTCGAACCGTGTCGTCAGATGCGGATGGCTGCGGCGGAACGGTGAACACATTCCAGGCGGATGTCATCGACGGCGCAAGGCTCGGAGAGATCTTTGCCGAGATTAACCGCCTCGGGGGCATCGACCACGTCGTTCATTGTGCCGGTGTGGCGCGGCTCGGAACCGTCACCGAAATGGATGAGTCGACCTTTGACCTCGTAATGAACGTCAATCTCAAGGGTACTTTCTTGCTGGCCAAGCATGCGATGCCCTGTCTCGTGAGCCGAAAAGGAAGCTTCACCGCGATCGCATCCGACGCGGGCACACAGGGCGCATCGGGCTATGCCGCATATTGCGCAAGCAAGCACGGCATGGTGGGCTTGATCAAGTCGATGGCATTGGACCATGGGCCGCAGGGTGTCCGGTGCAACGCGATCTGCCCGGGTTTCGTTCAAACTCCGATGCTGGATCAACTGTTTGCCGACAGCCCTTCCGATCGCGGCTTCTACAAAAGAAGCGTCCCGTTGGGACGATTTGCGCGACCCGAGGATGTTGCCGAACTGGCGGGATTCATTGCATCGCCAGCTGGCGCCTATCTGAACGGGGCGGTCATCGCGCTGGATGGAGGCTCCACAGCGGGATATTTCAGCGGCGCTTGAACCGTGCAATATGCGTTGGACCGCGGTTTGCCAACCCTGCCCAGCAGGCTCATTACGCACCATTTCCCCAAACCATTCGAAACGGAGACTGCGAAGGTGAAAGTTCTCGTCACAGTAAAGCGCGTCGTCGACTACAACGTGAAGATCCGCGTGAAGTCTGATGGCACAGGCGTCGAGCTCGCGAACGTCAAGATGTCGATGAACCCGTTCGACGAGATCTCGGTGGAAGAGGCGCTGCGGCTGAAGGAAGCCGGCAAGGCCGAGGAAGTGGTGGTCGTCTCGATCGGCCCGGCCAAGGCCGAGGAGACGCTGAGGACCGCACTTGCCATGGGTGCCGACCGGGCGGTGCTGGTCGAGACCGACGATCAAGTCGAGCCGCTGGCCGTCGCCAAGATCCTCAAGGGTGTGGCCGATGCCGAGCAGCCGGGCCTGATCATCGTCGGCAAGCAGGCGATCGACGACGATTCGAACCAGACCGGCCAGATGCTGGCGGCATTGCTCGGTTCGGCGCAGGCGACCTTCGCCTCGAAGATCGAGATCGGTGAGGGAAGCGCCAAGGTCACCCGCGAGGTCGACGGCGGCCTGCAGACGATCGAGATCAAGCTGCCGGCGGTGGTGACCACCGATCTCAGGCTCAATGAGCCGCGTTATGCCTCGCTGCCGAACATCATGAAGGCGAAGAAGAAGCCGCTCGACAAGAAGTCGCCTGATGATTTCGGCGTCTCCACCACGCCGCGGCTGAAGGTGCTGAAGACCGAGGAACCCAGCGGCCGCAAGGCCGGCGTCAAGGTCAAGTCGGTCGCCGAACTGGTCGACAGACTGAAGAACGAAGCCGACGTGCTGTAATCGGACTGGAACAGGAGCAATTATCATGACCATTCTTCTTCTGGCCGACCATGACGGCCATCATCTCTCCGACCAGACCGCCAAGGCGCTGACGGCGGCCTCCCAGATCGGCGGCGACGTGCATGTGCTGGTCGCCGGCAAGGCCGCCAAGGCGGCGGCCGATCAGGCGGCAAAACTCTCCGGCGTCTCCAAGGTGCTGCTCGCCGAAAGCGACGCGCTTGCCAACAATCTCGCCGAGCCGCTCGCCGATCTGATCGTCTCGCTCGCCGGCTCCTATGATACGATCGTCTCTGCCGCCACCTCGGTCGGCAAGACCGTGCTGCCGCGGGTCGCCGCCCTGCTCGACGTCGCCCAGGTCTCCGAGATCATCGAAGTCATCTCCCCCGACACTTTTAAACGGCCGATCTATGCCGGCAACGCCATCCAGACCGTGCAGGTGACCGATGCCAAGAAGGTCATCACCGTGCGCACCGCATCCTTTTCCCCCGCCTCCCAAGGCGTATCTGCTGCCGTTGAGGAGATCTCAACGGCAGCCTTTTCTTCTGATCTTTCGGCGTTTGTCTCCAACGCGCTGTCGTCGTCGGACCGTCCGGAACTGACCTCGGCGAAGATCATCATCTCCGGCGGCCGGGCGCTCGGCTCTGCCGAGAAGTTCAGGGAAGTCATCCTGCCGGTCGCCGACAAGCTCGGTGCTGCCGTCGGCGCAAGCCGTGCGGCCGTCGATGCTGGTTACGCCCCGAATGACTGGCAGGTCGGTCAGACTGGCAAGGTGGTCGCCCCCGATCTCTACATCGCCGCCGGCATCTCAGGCGCCATCCAGCATCTGGCCGGCATGAAGGATTCGAAAGTGATCGTCGCGATCAACAAGGACGAGGAGGCGCCGATCTTCCAGGTCGCCGACTACGGCCTCGTCGCCGATCTCTTCGACGCCCTGCCGGAACTCGAGCGTGCGCTTTAGGTACCTGCGGATGTCCATCCAACGGACCAAGATCTGCATGAATGGAGTGAAGAATGCGTGAGGACGTGACTTTCTGGTCAGAGGGAGACAGACTACAGGGCTGGTTCTACAGGCCAACGAAAGACGCCTCTTCCTTTCCGACGGTCATCTTAAGTCACGGGTTTTCGGCCGTGAAAGAGCAATATCTCGACAGATACGCCGAGGTATTTGCCGCACACGGGTTGGGAGCCCTGGTTTATGATCACGGATGCTTCGGCGAGAGCGAAGGTGAACCGCGATACGAAGTTGATCCGGAACGACAGCGGCGGGGCTATCGCGACGCCATAACCTTTGTCCAAACTCTGGACGGCCCAGACCCAGAGCGTGTCGGCCTATGGGGTACGAGCTACAGCGGCGGACATGTCCTGGTGGTCGCGGCTCAGGATCGGCGTGTAAAAGCAGTGGTCGCCCAGGTTCCGACAATCAGTGGATCAAAAGTTGCCGTTCGCCGCGCGACATCCCCGCAAGCTGCGCAACTGAGGAAAAGTCTTTCGGACGATCGTATAGCTCGAGTGCTCGGTAAGGGGAGAGCATATGTCGATGTCGTCACAAGCGATCCCCAACGACCGTGCGCTTTGCCTGGAGCCGACAGCTACGAGTATTTTAGCCGTTCTCACACGATGGCGGCAAACTGGAACCCGCAGGTGACGCTGCGGAGTCTTGAATTAGCAAGGGCAAACGAGCCCGGCGCTTTTGTCAGGCTAATCAGCCCGACGCCACTGCTGATGATCGTTGCGGAAAACGACCACCTCACCCCAACCGACCTGGCATTGGACGCATTTGACAGAGCCGGAGAGCCAAAAGCTTTGGAAGTTCTGCCCGGCGGTCATTTCGCGCCATACACGGACCTGTTCGAGCGCTCCAGTCGCGTCGCAGCCGAATGGCTTATTGAACAGCTTTCCGGAAGACCGCAGGTGCCCTGACGCCGCCTGCGGTAGCGCCGCTACCCGGGCGTCGATGCCAGCGCACAAGTCGTTACTCAGAGCACCATGAACGATTGTTCACGGTGTGCTTTCAAGATGTGTTGAAATCGCCCTTTGCAATGCGCGCGTGGCGGTGGGCGACATTAACAATCGTTCGTTAATACAGTCGCGTTATGATCCGACAGTCTGGTATCGCGGGGAGTCGGGGACATGAAACAGAGCGCGAGGAAATCACTTATCTTTAAGGTCATTGGGGTCACCGTCATTTCGATCACGGTGGTTCTCTTGGCTGCGAATACGCTGCTAGTCTACGCAACCGGCAACCGCATTGCGGAACTGACGTTTCAGCAGGCGAGGCTTGAAGCTTCCAAGGTCGCAAATGAGATATCAGCTGAGCTAGGACAGCTAGCGGCTCCTACCGCCACGATGGCCGAAGTCGTCGGTCAAGGACGAGAAAAGGACTATCTGGATCGATCGGCGGTCATCGACATACTTCGTGCGAACGCGCAATCCAAAATCGTGCTGAGCAGCTGGTTCATGGAAGAACCGAATGCCTTCGACGGCAAGGCATCTGCGCACAAGGGTGACGCCAAGCTTGGCACTGCCGAAGACGGTGCGTTTTCGCCAACCTGGACCCGAAGCGGAGATAGCCTATCGATGGCGCCGGTCTCACTCGACTACACCGGCGAATATTATCGGGTGGCAGCAAAATCGCGCAAAGGATATCTAACGGAACCATATGTGTGGACCGACAAGAATGGCTCCTTCTTGCTTGCCAGCATCTCTTATCCGGTCCTGTCTTCAGGTAAGTTGATCGGTGTTACCGGCACGGACATCGACCTTACGGCGCTGTCGAAAAAGCTCTCCGACTTGCGGCCGTTCGGTTCTGGCCGCGTTCGATTGATTTCTCAGTCAGGGAAATGGATCGTTGCCCCAAATCCCGATCTCATCACCAAAGGTTACGATGGTCCCGGTTCGGAAGACGTACAACAGGTGTTGTCTAATCAAGAACTCGTCGTAGTGGCGGACGTTGAACTTGACGAAACATCGTACAGCCGCATCTTGTTTCCTTTTCAGGTTTCAGGCCTCAATACCAGTTGGGTGGTGTGCGTCGACGTTCCCACCACAGTGATAACATCAGCAGCGCGTCAGCAAATCAAGCTGCTGGTAGGCGCCGGCATAGTCGTGTTGATGGCCATCGCCGGAACTCTTTATCTTACGATTAGAGCAATGATTCAGCGTCCGCTTGGCCGCTTGATGGGCACAATCGAGAGATTGGCCATTGAAGATTTCAGTGCATCGCCAAGTGATCAATCACGATCTGACGAGATTGGTGGAGCTGCGACGGCGCTCGAGAAACTTCGAAAAGCTCTGATCAATGCCAAGACCACTGAGGCCGAGTCAGAAGCTACGCGCCAAATCGCAGCAAAAGAACGGTCCGACGCCGAGGCGGCGCGCATCGATGCACTAAACCTGCAGCGCAGGATCGTCGGCACGGTTGGCCGAGCTCTTGGCGATCTGTCGGCCGGCAACCTGACTTGCCGGATCACCGAGGAGTTTCCCGGGGAATACCGTAAATTGCAGCTCGATTTCAATGCCGCGCTGGAAAGTCTGGAGCAAACGATCGCAACCGTAAATAATAGCGTGTGCCAGATCAGCGCTGGCGTCGACACGATCAGCAGCAGCTCCGACAATCTTTCTCGCCGAACCGAAATGCAGGCCGCGGGCCTTGAGGAAACTGCGGCGGGAATGACGGAACTGACAGGGCAAGTTCAGGCAAGCGCAGCCAACGCACGCTCCGCATCAACAAGTGTCCGAGCGGCAACCGACGATGCCAAGAACACTGGAGAGATCGTAGGGCAAGCGATCTCGTCCATGGAAAACATCAGCCGCTCGTCGCTCGAGATCACCCGGATTACCGGCGTGATTGATGAGATCGCATTCCAGACAAATCTTCTGGCTTTGAATGCCGGCGTAGAGGCAGCTCGAGCCGGAGACGCCGGCAGGGGATTTGCCGTGGTGGCTCAAGAGGTGCGAGAGCTTGCTCAGCGCTCAGCTATTGCCGCAAAGGAAATTAAGGCGCTGATTGGTGCTTCCGCTGTCGAGGTCAAAGAGGGTGTCGAACGGGTGGCAGGCGCCGGAGACGCGCTCGCACGTATCACCACTCAGATCTTGGATATTAATTCCAGCGTTCAGCAAATCTCGACTTCTGCTCAAGAGCAGTCTTCAGGCTTGAAAGGAATAAGTGCTGCGTTGAACCAAATGGATCAATTTACTCAGGCAAATACCGTCATGGTGAAAGAAATGACTGCGGCAAGCGCCTCTTTGTGGGACGAGGTGCGTCTCCTGAGCGAAGTCGTAGGCCGCTTTAGGGTATCTTCACGAGCGCCCCAGTTCAGGGAGCGCGATCGGACTGTAGCGGCAGCTTAGCTGTCGCCGGAACGATGTGGAACGAAGGTGAATATCGCAAGGTGGTAGTACGGTGTTTTTATCCCCGCAGCGCATCGCATCGAGCCGATCTTGCTAGCTGCAATATGCGCCGCCGAATGGGGCTGGTCTCGTTCGCCTTGAACCGATACGAACCAGCGACCCGACTATCCTCAGCATAGAGAAAAGCCTAGCCCGTTGGCAAAGTATCTGGCCATTCCTGCGCACCATGGAGAACGCGAAGAATCCGGACCGCTGTTTCATTAAATGAATACGCCGCGACGTAGGGCGTGCCGTTGATCACCAGTTCTCGGGTGCCAGCGATTCTGCCAACACGGCCGCTCGCTGGAAAATCTATCAAGCGACGGACGGCAGCAACGATCCGTTCGTCGACCAGAATGGCGGCTGACGGATTTTCTCCTTCTATGTATGTGAAGATGGCGTCGCGATCCGATAACGCGAACGCAGACCAGGTAAGCTTCACGATTTGCGCGCGCCCGCGTTAAGGCGGGCGGCCGCTCTACGTTCAGCAAAATGTGTCTCGACTTCATCGTCCGAAACGTCCGGTCGCGTATCGTTCAGCGCTTCAAGTACCTTGGCGCGAAACCAAGCGTCATGGGCCTCGCTGCCTGAAAGAAGCTCCAGTGGCAGCGCACCCTCGTTGGCTGTCCGGGTGAGCAAGATACGAACCGCGTCCGATACCGTAAGCCCCATATTTCCAAGCACTGCGGAGGCACGATCCCGAATCTCGGCGTCAATACGAGTTTGTACCAGTGCATTTGCAGCCATTGCGATCTCCGACTTTCAGATGAGATGTTAATGCAAATGAATGACAAATGCCATAGCGCTGTTGAGCTGCCTTTGCGGGTTCTCGTTTCCTGTAGTTGCTCCTGAATGTGTCCGAACCGCCGAACGTCATCTCAATCATGTGGCATATCGGGTATTTATGGAACTCGTGCTTTTGATTGTAAGGAGGTGATATCGTAAAATAGCCCCTTCAACGTTCCTTGTTCTGCCAGTTGGCGATCAGATCATCGACGACAGCGGGATCGGCAAGCGTCGAGGTATCGCCTAGAGCGCCGAAATCGTCTTCGGCGATCTTGCGCAGGATGCGGCGCATGATCTTGCCCGAGCGGGTCTTCGGCAGGCCCGGCGCGAACTGGATCTTGTCGGGAGCCGCGATCGGCCCGATTTCGGCGCGCACGTGTTTCACCAGTTCCTGGCGAAGCGTGTCCGTCCCTTCATGGCCGGCCATCAGCGTCACATAGCAATAGATCCCCTGACCCTTGATCGCATGCGGATACCCGACGACCGCCGCTTCCGAAACCAGATTGTGCGAGACGAGCGCCGATTCCACCTCCGCCGTGCCGAGCCGGTGACCGGAGACGTTAAGCACGTCGTCGACGCGGCCGGTGATCCAGTAATAGCCGTCTTCGTCGCGCCTGCAGCCGTCGCCGGTGAAGTACTTGCCCTTGTAAGTCGAGAAATAGGTCTGGATGAAGCGCTCGTGATCGCCATAGACCGTGCGCATCTGGCCCGGCCAGCTGTCGGTGATGCAGAGATTGCCATCGGCTGCCCCTTCCAGCACCTTGCCCTCATTATCGACCAGCTGCGGCTTGACGCCGAAGAACGGCACCGTCGCCGAACCGGGTTTCAGATCGATCGCACCCGGCAGCGGCGTGATCATGTGGCCGCCGGTCTCCGTCTGCCACCAGGTATCGATGACAGGGCAGCGCTTGTCGCCGACGACATTGTAATACCACTCCCAGGCTTCCGGGTTGATTGGCTCGCCGACCGTGCCGAGCAGGCCCAGCGATGAGCGCGAGGAGCGCGTGACGAAGTCGTCGCCGGCGCCCATCAGCGAGCGGATCGCCGTCGGCGCCGTATAGAAGATGTTGACCTTATGCTTATCGATGACTTCCCAGAAGCGGCCCTGATCGGGGAAATTCGGCACGCCTTCGAACATCAGCGTCGTCGCGCAGTTGGCCAGCGGCCCGTAGACGATGTAGGAATGGCCGGTGACCCAGCCGACATCGGCCGTGCACCAGTAGATGTCACCATGATGATAGTCGAAGACATATTCATGCGTCATCGAGGCATAGACGAGATAACCGCCCGTCGTGTGCAGCACGCCCTTCGGCTTGCCGGTCGAGCCTGACGTATAGAGAATGAACAGCGGATCTTCCGCCTTCATCTTCACCGGCGGGCATTCCGGCTTCACGGTGGCGACTTCCTGATGATACCAGAGATCGCGGCCCGGCGCCCAGCCGGTCTTGCCGCCGGTGCGGCGCACGACCAGCACCTTGCTGACATGCACATGCTGGCGGGCGGCGATGTGGATCGCCGTATCGGTATTGTCCTTCAGCGGCACCGGCTTGCCACCGCGCAGACCTTCGTCGCAGGTGATGACGAAGGTGGATTCGCAGTCGACGATGCGCCCGGCCAAGGCCTCGGGGGAGAAGCCGCCGAAGACGACCGAATGCACGGCGCCAATGCGGGCGCAGGCGAGCATCGCGTAAGCCGCCTCAGGGATCATCGGCATGTAGATCGTGACACGATCGCCCTTCTTGACGCCGTGTTTCTTCAAGACGTTCGCCATCCGGCAGACGTGCTCGTAGAGCTCGTTATAGGTGATTTTCTTGTCGATATAGGGATTGTCGCCTTCCCAGATGATCGCCACTTGGTCGCCATTGGTCTTCAGATGACGGTCGATGCAATTGTAGGAGACATTGGTCTGGCCGTCCTCAAACCACTTGATCGAGACCTTGCCGGTAAAGGACGTGTTCTTGACCTTGGTATAGGGCTTGAACCAGTCGATCCGCTTGCCGTGTTTGCCCCAGAACTTGTCCGGGTTCTCAATGCTCTCCTCGTACCATTTCAGGTACTTTTCCCGGTCTATGAATGCTCGTTCCCGGACGAGGCGCGGCACGTTGTAGCGCTCGAGGACCACTATTTAGCTCCCTGTGTTTGGCTCCTCAAAACTGATCCCGCTCGACGGGAAAATTGAAGCCGCTCTGTTTGATCGATATCCGACCGATTGGTCGATATGAGACCCGTTTATGGGCACACTGCCGGCAGCACCTTCGACTGCGACCCAACGTCGACAGCTACATCATTTCCGGTCGTCTGATTGCCGAGCCGTCGCTGAACCGGCTCAGCCTGTAGGGTGAGATATCCGTGATGGGCGTCTCGTTCATCACGATCTCGCTGACCAACCGACCGGCACCCGGTCCGATGGCAAAGCCGTGGCCGCTGAATCCTGCGGCGATCACGTAACCAGGCAGTTGCTCCACTCTTGAGATTACGGGGACGAGATCTGGCGAAGTATCGATGAGCCCTCCCCACGCCCGCTCGACCCCGATTCCCTTGAGCACCGGGTATTCGCGTTCAAGGTTCTTCAATGCGAGCTTCACGAGTTCTCCGTCCGGCGCAGGATCCAGAATGCGGTTTTTTTCAAACGGCGAGACTTCATCGTTCTCCCAGCTACTGAAAGCATCGGGCCCATTCCAGAAGCTGCTGTTCAGACGGTACTTCAGCTTCTTGCCGATCTTGCTGCGGTACATCTGGTAGAATTTGAACGCATATCGCATCCCTCGGGGCGTGATATCGAGCGTTCCACGCCCCGGTACGGCAACCGTGTATGAACCGTCTATCCGGCGCCGCAGCACGAAGTTTGAGGCGGAGAGGCATCCGGCTTGAATGATTTGGGGTGCAGGAGTGGTCTTGATCGCCGTCCCGGAGATGTTTGCGACCGGAACCTCGATGCCATACCGATGAGAAAACCGGGAAGCCCATGCTCCGCCGGCGCAGACAACGGTGCTGGCTTTCACCAGTCCTCGCTCTGTCCAAACGCCTGTTACCCGGCCGTTGGCGATGTCGAGGCCCCGGACCGCGCAGTTCTGGTGGAGCGATACGCCATTTTCTTTTGCGGCCTCGGCGATGGCAGGCACGGCCAGGCCAGGCTCGGCTCTCCCGTCGCTCGGTGACCAAACGCCACCCACCCAGGAAGACGTGCCGCCCGAAGCGCGCTCGTTGGCCTCGGAAGCGCCGAGTATCTGGCTATGAAAACCCCGAAGACGAGCAGCCTGCCCCCACTTTTCCCAACGGGCGACATCCGCCTCTTCTTTGGTGCAGTAAAGGATCCCGCTCCGCCGAAAGCCGAGATCACGGCCTGTTTCGGTGCCCAACTCCTCCCAGCGCCGCAGACTGTACATGGCTAACGGGAGTTCATAGAGGTCGCGATTCTGCTGGCGGACCCACCCCCAGTTACGGCTCGACTGTTCGCCACCGACGATTCCCTTTTCGAGCAGGGCAACCGAGACCCCTTTGCGGGCCAGTTCATAGGCCGTGCAGGTGCCGACAATGCCCGCCCCGATGACGACGACGTCGACCTCGGTTGGAAAGGAGACGCTATCACTTACTGTCTGAACCTGGGCCGGCATGGTCACTATTCCTCTGGCATCGTGCTCCAGTCATTTTCGACAGGAGTGGTAAAGCTCAATATTTCGTCGTCGTGCACACCGGACTTACCCGATGAGTCCGAGGCGGCAATTACGCCCGCTCTCTTCCGCCGACCTGGGCGGATGTCTCTTGTGGTCGAGCGCGAGATGCTGTTTCTCAGCTGTGATCACCGCGAACATCGAACGCATCGCGGAGGCCGTCGCCGATGAAGTTGAAGCTGGTGACAGCGATCGTTATGGCCGCGCCGGGAATGATCGCCAGCCAGGGCGCGGTACCCAGATATTGCTGCGCGCCGTTCAGCATATTGCCCCAGCTGGGCAGTGGCGGCTGAATTCCATAGCCGAGAAAGCTGATATAGGCCTCCATCAGGATCGCCCGGGCGACCGTCAGGGTGGCCGCGACTATGATCGGGCCCATGGCATTGGGAAGGATCTCGCGGAACATGATGTGCGTTGCGCTCAGTCCCAGCATGCGGCCGGCCAGCACAAATTCACGCTCGCGCAGGGAGCGCACCTCGGCCTCGACGATGCGGGCAACTTCCATCCAGCTCGTTGCAGCAATGACGACGGTAATCATGATCGGGCTCGGCTTCAGCGCAGCGGCAAGAGCAAGCACGAGGAAGATGGACGGGAAGGAAAGGAAGCCATCCACAGTTCGCATTAGGACCGTGCCGACCAGACCACCCCGATATCCGGCCACCACGCCGACAAGGGTTCCGATCAGGGTCGACAAAAGCATCGCCGAGAAACCGACCAGGAGCGAAATTCGGCCCGCCATGAACAACCGGGCAGCCAAGTCCCGCCCCAGCGGATCTGTGCCCAGGTAATGTTGGCCGGTCAGCGGCGGAGCGAAGCGGGCGCGCAGATCGATATAGAGAGAATCATACGGCAATAAATGCGGACCCAGGACGCATGCCAGCGTCAGCAGAGCGATCATCACCATGCCGATGAGGGCCAAATGGTGCTTCATGAAACGGTGCGCGGTTCGGCTGTTCCACCAGCGCTCCCGAGGAGAATTTGCGGCAATGGCAGTCATGATGGCTGACTCCTGATGAGCGTTCATGGCGCTTAACTCAGACGGATACGGGGATCGATGACGGCGACAACGATGTCGGTGGCCAGGTTGCTAAGCACGACAAGAATCGCCGAGAACATGAGCAATCCCATCACCACCGGATAGTCGCTGTAGCCGAGGCTGTCGAGGAACAGGCGGCCCATCCCTGGCCAGGTGAAAACCGTCTCGGTCACCAACGCCCCCGTCAGGACGCTGGGAAGCTGCATCCCAAGGAGCGTGATCATCGGCAGGAGGGCATTGCCGATAACATGCTTCATCAAGATGCGCCGCTCACTCAATCCTTTGGCGCGGGCGGTCTTGATGAATTCCTGATTGATAACGTCGAGAGTAGCCGTTCGCATGTAGCGGCTCCAGATGGCCACATGCACCAGCGCCAGCACCACGCTAGGCAGAATCAGATGGTGGAGGTAGTTCAGAACGGACTCGTCGCCGATCGTGTACATGTTGCCGGCTGGCAGCCAGCCAAGTTTGAGCGAGAACACGTAAATGCCGATCAGGCCAAACCAGAATGTCGGGATCGAAAGAGCCACCATCGCACCGACCGTCGCCATGTAGTCGAAAAGCGAATAGCGCTTTATGGCGCCGCGAACGCCAATCCACGTTCCGATGGCAATCGCGATAATGGTGGACGATCCCATCAACAACAGCGTTGCCATGAGGTGTCGGCCAATTACCTCGAGAACCGGCGCCCCGTCGCGGAAGGAATGGCCCCAGTCTCCTTTCAAAAGGCGCCAGGCCCAATCCAGATACTGCATCCACAGCGGACGGTTTAGCCCCATCTGTTCGGCCAGTCGGTTCAAGTCATCCTGCGTCATGCTGGCATCCAGCCCAAACTGCGCCAGTGGGCCGCCGGGAATCAGGTTGAGCACCACGAAGCCGATGACGGAAACGATCAGGAGCAGGACGAGGCTCTGAGCGAACCGGTTAAGTAGGAAGCTACGCATGGAGCTCTCCTTTTGATAGCGCCAATAGAGGCCGCCGCCGCGCGCGCGGCGGCGACGGTAGGTACTCAGCTCTTCCAATGCCAGGCGGCAGCATGCCATGATGCCGTGCGCGTGTTCGTATTCGGTTCCCAGCCTTCAAGGCCGTCCTTCGTGCCGACCACATAGGTGGCGGCAAACAGCGGGAGGAAGGGAAGGTCCTGACGCACGATTTCCTGGATACGGTAGTAGATTTCACGCCGTGCATCCGGATCGAAGGTCTGGGCACCCTTCTTGAGCAGCGCATCCACTTCCGGATTGGAATACTGGCCGACGTTCGAGCCCTTTCCACCCTTAGCGGCAATCGCACTGGTCGCGAGGCGGTTGGTGGCGTCGGGGTCTGCGGCAATCAGATGCGTAACGCCCGAGATCGCCGTGTCGAACTGTGACTTCAGCCAGAATTCGCCGAACATCACGGCGGCCGGCAAATTCGAGATCGTCATCTGGACGCCAATGTCTGCAAATGTCTGCTGCAGGAACTGCTGCACCTGCTCACGGAGATTATTGCCAGATGTCGTCGAATTGTTGAATGCCAGCTTCACTCCATTCTTCTCGCGGATACCATCCGACCCCGGTACCCAGCCGGCATCGTCGAGGAGTTTGCGTGCGGCGTCGAGATTGAATTCCTGCGCCGGCAGTTTCGGATTGAAGTAGTATGACTCCTTCGGCATGAAGGTTTCGGTCGTTGTAACCACGCCGAAATAGAGCGCGTCGATGATTGCCGCCCTGTCCATTGCGGCATAGAGTGCCTGACGCACCGCAAGTTCCTTGAACTGCGGCCGCTCGAGATTGAGGTAGAGCGACTCGACGGAGGCACCGGGCACGAGGCTCACCACACGGCCCGGCAGTTTGCTGGCTTCGTCGTAGTGATCCGGCGTGATGTACGCCTGGTCTGTGAGGTCGATGTCGCCGCTCTTGAACTGCGTGTACAGCACCGTCTGGTCAGGAATGTACTTGAACACGAGCTGTTCGACATACGGCCCGTCCCCAAAATAATCCGGGTTCGCGGCCAGTTCGAGATGGTCACCGGCGACGCGCTGTGTCCACTTGAAGGCGCCGGTGCCAACGGGTGCCTGGTTGAAGGCTGCTGTGTTCGGATCGGCCTCGTTCTCGAGAAGGTGCTTTGGCACGATGAAGGTTTCGGTGAGAAACGAGAGGTAAGGAGCGAAAACCTGCTCCATGCGCCAGGTGATTTCAGTTGGCGAGACCACCGTGAGGTCACGCACCAGCGAATGGCCGCCGGTGCGCCAGGCGCGGAATTTCGGATTGGTGATCAGTTCAAGGGTGAACTTCACATCCTCGGCCGTGAACGACTTGCCGTCATGCCAGCGAACATCATCACGCAGGCGAACGCACCAGTTCAGGCCATCCTCGGAGATGCCGCCGTTCTTCTGCGTCGGCACTTCCGTCGCGAGATTGGGCTGGAGCACACCGCCGGGATCCATGCGAAAGAGCGCGTCGAAGAGCGAGAAGTGTACCGCATCATCCGTTTCGATATGCGCCATCAGCGGATTGAAAACGGTCGGTTCCTGCGAAAGCCCGACCACGACGCGGCCTGCAGGTTTCTTGTCCGCGGCCCGGGCAATATCAGGCTTGCCGATCAGATTGGGAGCGGCAAAGCAGGCAATGCCGCCTGCTGCCATCAGGCGCAGTGCGTCGCGCCGAGAATAGTTCGCTTTGGTCATAGAATCTTTTGTCATTTTATTCCCTCTCTTTTGCTCATTAGGAAGCTACCGCCGGGAGTTGATCTCAGCTGTCTCTTCGGCTTTCTCCCGGAATTGCAGCGACAAGCTCGCGCGTGTAGTTTGATTGCGGCTTCAGGAAGATCTGGGACGGAGGGCCGCGCTCGACGACCCGGCCCTTCTGCATCACTGCAATTTCGTCACAGATCTGACTGGCGACACGAAGATCATGGGTAATGAAGATCATTGAGACGCCCGTTTCGCGCTGGATTTGATCAAGCAGCTTGAGGATCTGGGCCTGGATCGACACATCGAGCGCGGAGACCGCCTCGTCCGCGATCAGCAGCTTGGGCTTGAACATCAAGGCCCGGGCAATGCCGATGCGCTGGCGCTGTCCACCCGAGAACTCGTGAGGGTAGCGGCCGAAGGCACCGGCATCGAGACCGACATGGGAGAGCAACGCCCGGGCCGCTTCGCGCGCCTGCGCGTAAGGCATGCCATGCGCGACAGGCCCGACGGTCAGTATTTGACCGATCGTGGAGCGTGGATTGAGTGAGGCGAAAGGATCCTGGAAAATCATCTGAATTCGAGGGCGCAGCGGCCGAAACTCGGATTCTGAGAGTTTGACGATGTCCTTTCCCTCAAACAGGATCTGACCGCTGTCGCTGTCCTGAAGTTTGATCAAGAGCCGTCCCAACGACGATTTTCCGGAACCGCTTTCCCCGACAATGCCGAGGGTGCGGCCCGCCGACAACGTGAATGACGCGTCCTTCACCGCAGGCACGACACGCTGGCTGCCGAACAAGGCGCTGCCGCTGCGGTAGGTCTTGCACAGTCCATGGACCGTCAGGATGGTCTCGTCGCTCGTCGGTACATCGAGCTTTCTGTCTTCGCCCGTCAGGCGCGGAACAGCCGCGATCAGGCGCTGGGTATAGGGATGGGTGGGGGATTTGAGAACCTGATCGGCGCTGCCCTGCTCGACGATCCGTCCTTTCTCCATAACAACGACGCTATCGGCGATCTCAGCCACAACGCCGAAGTCGTGGGTGATGAACATGACGCTCATGTCCTTACGACGCTGAATGTCACGGATGAGCTTCAGGATTTGCGCCTGGGTGGTTACGTCGAGGGCTGTCGTCGGTTCGTCTGCGATCAGAACGGTCGGTTCAAGGGCCAGTGCCATCGCGATCATGACGCGTTGGCGCTGGCCACCTGAAAGCCTGAACGGATACTGGTGGTACATCAGTTCCGGATCGGGCAGGCCGACTTCGGTCAGCAGTTCGAGAGCGCGCTCACGGCGCGAGGCCTTGGTACCCACTCCGTGGGCCGCCATCACTTCAGTAACCTGCTCGCCAACCGTCATCAGTGGGTTGAGCGCCGATAGGGGATCCTGAAAGATCATTGAGACGACGCGGCCGCGCAGCTGGCGCAGCTTTTTTGCTGGCGCGCCAACGATGGCCGTTCCATCGAGATTGATCGCACCGGAAGAGACCGGAATAATCTTCGGCAACAGTCCCATGATCGTGTTCGCCGTTACTGACTTGCCGGATCCAGATTCGCCGATGATGCAAAGGATCTCACCACGCTTGAGCTCAAACGAGACGTTTTCGACGGCATGCGCCCGTTCCATGCCTTTTGGCAGGTCGACTGTCAGGGCGCGCACCGAAAGTGCTGCGTCGTCTGCTGGAATAGCCTCAGTCGTGGCGGCCATCGATAATCTCCCTTGTCTACGCAGCTTCTTGATTGATGTTTTTGTCGCTGCACGCGTGCTGCTCATAGTCTCTTGAGCGGTGCACAGCTGATCCTTGGACTCCAGCGCCGTTCGCTACCAATCGGCGTTGGTTCTGCGATTAATATAAGATTGGTCTTGCCATTGGTGTCAATATGGATCAAATTGGTTTCGCGAAATATTTATCGGAGGGCACATGAGCGTGGTCTTGAAGGATTTCATTGAGGCGGAAGGTCTGGAACCTGGGGATCGACTGCCTCCCGAGCGTGACCTGGCGTTGAAACTCGGGCTGCCGCGTACCGCCCTGAGAAGGATGCTCAGTTCGTTAGAGAAGGAAGGCCGCCTTATCAGGCATGTTGGCAGGGGGACCTTCATTGCCGGCAGCGGCGTAGGCTCCAGCGCCCTTCGCCGGCCGTCCAGCAATGAAGGAAACACTTTGCGCACCTATCCGGCGGAAGTCTTCGAGGCTCGGCTGATCATAGAGCCAAAGATCGCAGCGTTGGCAGCGTTACGTGCGACCAGGCAGGAAGTCGAAGAGATGCAGAAATCCATCGTCAAAGGCAGCGCCTCGGAGTCGTTTGGAGAATTCGAAAAATGGGACGCCGTTTTTCACCGTATCGTCGTCCAGGCCGCGCGTAATGGTCTTCTTGCGTCGCTTTATGAAGGCATTCACGCTGTGCGCGCCGGAAATCTGTGGGGGAAAATGAAAGAACAATCGCTGACCCCTGAGCGCATGAAGGCCTATATCGTCAGCCATCAGGCGATCCTTGACGCAATCAAGGATCGCGACAGCAGAGAGGCTGAGCGAAATATGTACGACCACATCATTGAAGCCAGAGCGAACATACTAGGCCCCAGCATCTGAGAACTCGATCTGAGCAATTGGTATCGATTGGTGCCTCCCTGCTCTGTCGTGGATGCTATCGATAATCTCACGACGCGGACCATCCGCCTCGGAGTGCCAGTCAAGCTGCTTGCTTTACCGGCCGAACTGCGCCCGAAGCCACGCAAGGAAATCCCGTTTTCTGGTATCCCCTTCAAACGCAAGGCGGCTCAACAGAATGTAACTATAGCCATTGCTGGAGAAGCCTAACGGCGCCACGAGTTGCCCGCTTTCGACAGCGTCGGCTACCAAGGGCTCTGGGCCGATCGCGGCCCCTAATCCAGCGATTGCAGCCTCGATGCTAAGATAGAAATGTTCGAACGCGTGGCTACCGGGTGGATTTGGATCTCCGATCCGGTTGTCCGCCAGGTATCTTGCCCACGCATCTCGACGCGTTACCGAATGAATTCGAGGCAACGAGAGAATTTCATCTCCGCCGCCAGCCAGCAGGCGTGGCGCACATACTGGCCCGACACGTTCTTCGACCACCGTTTCCACGAAGAGTTCGGGCGACCAGCTAAAATCGCTTCTCCGGAGCGCCAGATCAATGTGACTTCTGTCGAAGCTTACGGGACCGCCAGCGGCCAAAACGTGAACTTCGATGTCCGGATGAAGTGCATTGAATTGCGGAAGGCGCGGGATCAGCCAGCGCTGCGTAAAAGTCGGTTCACATGAGACCACCAGCGGTGCCGCCCCCCCACGCTTTATTTCGTCGCAGCAATCGCTGATCTGGCGGAACACCTCGCTCATCGTGCCAAGCAGGCGCCGGCCCGCGTCGGTGAGGAAAACGGCTCTGTTTCTTCGTTCAAAAAGGCTTACCCCAAGGTCTTCCTCGAGCAAGCGTATTTGCTTGCTGACGGCGCTGTGCGTAACAAACAATTCATCGCCGGCACGCCCGAAATTCAAATGACGTGCGGCCGATTCAAATGCTCTGAGCGCGGATAAAGAAGGTAATCGTGCGGCCATATCTGTGAGCCAAAGTAACTGAATTCGGTCAGAATTGATCGTTTTTTCGCCAAAGGCAATAGCGCTAATATCCTCGTCGTTACAACGAAAACCGACAGGACTGCGACTTTGAAGGTAGGAATCCTAGGCGATGATCTGACAAGTGCGACGGATGGCGCCGGACCATTCGTGAGCATGGGGCACAGATGCCTGGTTTTCACCGACTGCCGGCAGACGTCGCCGGAAAACGTGCCGATCATATCGGTGAACAAGGCAAGCCGCACCGCATCGGCTGAAGACGCTGCCGATCGGGCGAGGAAGGCGGCGAGAAGCCTTGCGTCCGCGGATATTCTCTACAACACCGTCGATTCGACCATTCGCGGCCACGTTGGAGCCGAGATAACTGCCGCGCTCCCGGCTTCCGGCCGGGCAATTGCAATCGTCGCTCCGGCTTTCCCCGCCGGTGGGCGAACCACTGAAGGTGGGCGGCAGCTTCTTCGTGGCGTGCCGTTGGAGCAAACCGAATTTGTCAAGGACCCGCTACACCCCGTAACGGACTCCCATCTTCGCGCCCTTTTTCGGGACGTCCCGGATGTGGAAGTGCGTTATCTCACGCTTGCGGAAGTGCGGGCATTGAAACCCGGTGAACTTGTCGCCAACGGCAGAAAGTTGCTGATCGCCGATGCGACTGTGCAAGATGACTTGGCACTGCTGGTGAAATCGGCGGCCGATCCAAAGTCCATCCTCTGGTGTGGATCTCCGGGCCTGGCGATCGCGCTGGCGGACTATGTGGGCCGGGCTGATGAAATCGCACCGTCCACGGCAACGACGCCTGTCAATCTCTTTGTCATCGGCAGTGTGAATCCGCAGAGCCGCGAGCAATGCTCAAGACTGATAAGCACCGGCAACGTCCGGCAGATCATTATCGACTCGGAGGCGGCGTCTCGCTCTCCCGCTCTCGCCGCCGAACGCGCCGCTGCGGAGTACAGCCGATTTGCATCCGGCGGAGATATTATTCTAACCACGTCCGAAGGGAGTGCGTCCGCCAATCCTCGGTCCATCGCAAGCGCTCTTGGCCAGGCTGTGCGGGCAGTCATGGGAAGTCAATCCGTGACCGGGCTTTTCCTGACGGGCGGTGACACCGCCGAATCCGTGTTGAGCGAACTTGAGATCAGTTCACTCGAACTCCTGAGCGAGATCGAGCCCGGAATTCCGGTCGGCCGCACCACGGGGCCGCATCCCATTCACATTATCACAAAGGCGGGCGGCTTCGGTTCGCCGCATATCCTGCTGACATCGGCCGCGCTGCTTCGGGGTCTCTGGCTTGGAGATAAGAAATGAAGAAACCTATTGGAATAACGATGGGCGATCCCTGTGGGATCGGCCCAGAAATTATCGCCCGTGTCTTCGCGAACGGGCTGCCGGAACAAGCGGTGGTGATCGGTGACGCCAGGGTAATGGAGCGCGCGGTCCGCACCCTCAATCTTCCCCTGCAGGTGCAGCCCGTCGCGTCAGTCGATGACGCTTTGCCAGACAGCGGGCTCATAGCCGTTCTCAACGTCTCGGATCTGCCGGACGATTTGCCTATCGGTCAGGTGGACGCTCGTGCCGGCCGCGCCAGCTACGACTATGTCGTGCGGGCGATCGACGAAGCGCTGGCAGGAAATATCCGGGCAATCGTCACCGCGCCGATCAATAAGGAAGCGATGAAGCAGGGTGGGCTCAATTATCCCGGCCATACGGAAATCCTTGCTGAGCGGACGGGGACCGACAAGTTCGCGATGATGCTCGCGAACGACGAGCTTCGCGTCATTCTGGTCACGATCCACGTATCATTACGCGATGCGATCGACCTCGTGACAGAGGATTCGGTTTTCCGAACGATCGAATTGGCGCACCGGGCAGGCAAGGCTTATGGGATTGCGTCGCCGCGCGTTGCGGTGGCCGGCCTCAATCCCCATGCCGGCGAAAACGGTATGTTCGGACGCGAAGATCTCGACATCATCGCGCCGGCAATCAGCCGGGCTCAGGAAGTCGGAATAGACGCGTCCGGTCCTTGGCCCGGGGACACGATTTTCATGCGGGCCCGCAGGGGCGAGTTCGATATCGTCGTCGCGCAATATCACGATCAGGGCCTCATCCCGGTCAAGTATCTCGGTATCGACAACGGCGTCAACGTCACCATCGGTTTGCCTTTCATCCGCACCAGCGTCGATCACGGTACGGCATTCGACATCGCCGGCCAGGGTACGGCCGATCATTCCTCTCTTCGCTACGCCTTCGATCAGGCGCTGTTTCTCAACGCTATCTAGGAGCGCTTTCGATGCCCCAAACTTCTCCCGACTTCATTTTCATGCTCACCCATCAAGATCGCACCGTTGCCGACGCGGCCGAGCGCCTCAAGGATGTGCTTGCCGCCGGCATCACGCATGTGGGATTCAAGGATATTGGTCTGCCCCTGGATAGGCTCTTGGACCTTGCCGCGGCGATTAAGGCCGCGGGTGCGACGCTCCACCTCGAGGTGGTCAGCCTCGACGAGGAGAGCGAGCGACGATCCGCGCAGGCCGCCGTCGACCTCGGCGTCGACATCTTGATGGGTGGAACGCGGCCCAATGTCGTTCTGCCTGTCATTGCTGGGAAGAACATCCTGTACTATCCGTTCCCCGGCAAGATCGTCGGCCATCCGAGCAAGCTCGAAGGGACGATCGAAACGATCGTGGAAAGTGCTCTGCAGTTGACGGCGATCGAGGGTGTCAGTGGTCTCGATCTGCTCGCTTATCGCTTCGACGGCGATGTTGAGGCGCTGATGACGCGCGTGTGTGAAGCCGTCGACAAGCCCGTGGTGATCGCCGGCTCGATCGACAGCCCTCAAAGGATGGCGGCCGTCGTGCGATCTGGCGCTGCAGGGTTTACCATCGGAACCGCGGCTTTCAACGGGGCATTTTCCGGCAGTTCCAATCTTCGGTTGGAGATCGAGACGGAAATCGACGTGCTCAAACAAGTTCAGGCAAATGCGGGCGATATCGCATGGTCAACATTAATATCTAACTGAATCGAACCTTCACCAACCATTAATTGCCATCTTTACGAATTGGCGACAAGGTGAATTTCGAATTTGGAGACCAGAGACATGGATCTAGCGACGTTCGACCCTTCCACTTCGGTGGCGGCGACGGCCACTCTAGAGGTGGTTGAAACGCCCAGCCTGGTGCTGGATGCTGACCGGATGGACCGGAATATCACGCGGCTCAGGAACCGACTCGGCAGCCTGGGCGTGTCGCTCCGGCCGCATCTGAAGACGGCGAAGTCGATTGAGGTCGCCCGGCGGATCATGAGTGCCCCTGAGGGCCCGGCGACCGTCTCCACACTAAAGGAAGCCGAGCAATTCGCGGCCGATGGCCTGCGCGACATGGTCTATGCTGTTGGCATCGCCCCTGCAAAGCTCGCTCGGGTCGTCGAACTGCGCGCCAAGGGCGTCGATCTCGTGGTGGTGCTGGATACCGTCGAACAGGCCCAGGCAGTTGCCGAGGCGTCCCGAAGCGCGGGAATGCGGATCCCAGCCTTGATCGAGATCGATTGCGACGGCCACCGCTCGGGTGTTGTTCCCACCAATCACGCCCAGCTGCTGGAGATCGGGCTGGCGCTTGCGGCAGGTGCGGAGCTGCGTGGCGTTCTGACCCATGCTGGCGACAGCTACAAGGGCGGAGGCCCCGAGGCACAGCAGCGATATGCGGAATCGGAGCGAGCGGCCGTCGTGGGAGCTGCGCAACTTCTGCGCAGTGCGGGCCTGCCCTGCCCCGTCGTCAGCGTAGGGTCGACGCCGACGGCCCATTACGCGAAGGATCTTACCGGAGTGACCGAGGTCCGTGCAGGCGTATTCGTGTTCTTCGACCTGGTGATGGCGGGGATCGGAGTCTGTCAGGTCGACGATATTGCGCTCAGCGTTCTTGCAACGGTGATCGGGCACCAGCGCGAGAAGGGCTGGATCATCACCGACGCGGGATGGATGTCGCTCTCGCGGGATCGCGGCACGAGCAAGCAAGCCGTCGACCAGGGATATGGCCTCGTCTGCGACATCCAAGGCCAGAACTATCGTGACATCATCGTTGCCGATGCGAACCAGGAGCATGGCATTGTCGC
This sequence comes from Rhizobium sp. Pop5, assembly GCF_024721175.1. Classification (NCBI taxonomy): domain Bacteria; kingdom Pseudomonadati; phylum Pseudomonadota; class Alphaproteobacteria; order Hyphomicrobiales; family Rhizobiaceae; genus Rhizobium; species Rhizobium sp. Pop5. The sequence goes on from NZ_CP099402.1 coordinate 702,864, forward strand.
CGTGCGGCCCGGGTCGGACGCTCGTCTGCCCGATCTGAGGATCGGAGACCGCGTCAGGATCCTGCCAAACCATGCCTGCGCGACGGCGGCGCAGCACGAAGCCTATCATGTTGTTCGAGGCCAATCGCACGCCATTGAGGCGTGCTGGCAACGCTTCGGAGGTTGGTGATGTCCTCCTTCATAACTATAGATACCGATCGTGCGCCCAGTCCTGCAGGTCATTACGTCCAGGCGAAGCTGGCGGGCCAGCATCTCTATATATCAGGCCAGCTCCCGATCAGACCGGATGGAGCGCCGCTTCGCGACGAGAGTTTCGCGACGCAAGCCGGGCAGGCCATCGACAACATGCTGGCAGTTCTCGACGCCGCAGGCGGAACCCCCAGCGATCTCGTCAGGGTGACGGCCTACATCGTCGGTGTCAGCAATTGGCCAGTCTTCAACCAGGTCTATGCAGCAAGGCTAGGAGAGGCGCGCCCGGCCCGCACGGTGGTTCCAGTGCCAGAGCTCCACTACGGCTATCTTGTCGAAGTGGACGCCATCGCCGTGCTGCCGCATGACGCCCCTGCCCGGCAAGCAGAAAACAGCCCCGACTAATCAATTCAGGTCAGCCTCGATGTCACCACTCCTCAAACGCATACAGAGCGATCAAGAGCTTCCCGCCAAGGCGGACGTCGTCGTCATCGGCGGTGGGATTGTCGGTGCCTCGGCGGCATTTTTTCTTGCGGAGCGGGGGCTCACCGTTGCTTTGGTGGAAAAGGGCTATGTCGGCGGTGAGCAGTCCAGCCGAAACTGGGGCTGGTGCCGTCGGCAGAACCGGGATGAGCGCGAATTGCCGCTCTCGGGGATTTCCATGCAGGCGTGGGACCAGTTTGCCGCCAAAATCGACGAGGACGTCGGCTTTCGTCGATGCGGTCTGTTCTACGCGACTGACGACCCTAGGCAACTGGCGGAATGGGAACAATGGCTTGATATCGCGCGGCAATTCGACGTCAACACGAAGATGTTAAGTGCCCGCGAAGCGCATGACAGAATTCCTGCGCAAGGCCGCAGCTGGCTTGGCGGCGTCCATTCGGTCGATGATGGCAAAGGCGAACCGGCCATTGCCGCGCCGACGATCGCGAACGGCGCCCGCAAATTTGGCGCGACCATCCACCAGGAATGCGCTGCACGAGGCCTCGATATCGTCAATGGCGCAGTTGCGGGAGTGATCACCGAAAAAGGAATTATCAGATCGCAGGCCGTTCTGAACGCCGGGGGTGCGTGGGCCTCCTTGTTCTGCCGCCAATACGGCGTCCAGTTCCCACAGGCAAGTGTGCGCCAGACTGCAATTCGGACGCGACCCACAGCCAATCTCGGCGAGGCGATATATACACCGGAGTGCTCGCTGACCCGCAGGTTGGATGGCAGTTACACGCTTGCGATCAGCGGCAGGGCGACACTGGATATCACGCCGCAGGGCATTCGATATGCACGCTGGTTCATGCCGATGTTTCTGAAGCGACTGAAAGCGGTTCAGATCGGCGTCGGCAGATCCATGTTCCATGGACCCGAAGCGCTGGCGCGCTGGACAAAGGATACCATTTCGCCTTTCGAGCGGATCCGTGTTCTCGACCCCACGCCGAGCCGCCGGACGATCGAGGCTATTCTAGAGGGCGTCACCGAGCAGTTTCCGGCGCTTAAGGGTGTCGAAATCGTTGACAGTTGGGGCGCCTATGTGGACTGCACGCCGGACGCGGTGCCGGTCATCTCGGCTTCCGATCACGTGAAGGGCCTTTATTTGGCGGCCGGCGGCTCCGGCCATGGCTTCGGCATTGGCCCCGGCATCGGCCGCCTGGCAGCCGACCTGGTTGCGAACGATAGGCCTTGCGTCGATCCCACGCCTTTCCGGCTGTCGCGCTTCTTTGACGGCTCGAGGGTCGAGGTCGGCGGGCTCTGATCGGGGCAGAGGGCCAGTGTAAAACAAGAAGTTCCTAGCCGACGCTGTCCAGCATCTTGTAATACATGCCGACCAGCGGCAGGAACCAGGGTGTTCCGAAGTGCCCCGGGACCGCCGGCCAGTCGAGCCCCTTCATGGGATTGCGGTCCGGCCGTCCGAGGATCGCGTCGGCGATTAGCATTCCGAGATGGGTCGAAAGCTGCGCGCCATGGCCGGAGTAACCCATGGCGTACCAGACGCCATCATGAAAGCCTGCGCGCGGAAACCGGTCCTTGGTGACGTCTACGAGGCCGCCCCAGCAATAGTCGATCTCGACACGGGCAAGTTGCGGGAAGATCTCTGTGAGGCTCGCCTTCAGGATCGCTCCGATCTTGGCGTCCGAACTGTGGTCGGAAGTTGCCGAGAAGCGCGCGCGGCCTCCGAAGATCAGTCGGTTGTCGGGCGAGAGCCGGAAATAGTTGCCAATATTCTTCGACGTGACGCAGGTGCGGTTGCCGGGCATCGTCGCCGCAATCTCCGCTTCGCTCAGCGAACGCGTGGCAATGATGAAGCTGCCTACCGCAATGATCCGGCGCCGGAAATAGCCGAAGGTCGAGGGTGTATAGGCGCCGGTGGCAACAAGCACCGCATCGGCGGTGACGCTGCCGCGACCGGTTTTCAGATGATGACGGCGGTCCGACTGCCGATGGCCCGTGACGGCGGCGTTCTCGAAGATCGTCGCGCCGTGACGCTTTGCGGCCTCGGCAAGCCCTGTGACGTATCGGCCCATATGCATCATCGCGCTCTTCTTCGAGAGCATCGCGCCGAAGAAGGGCGAACGGATCTCTTGTTTCAGGTCGTCTGCGCCAAGCAGCGCCGTGTCGGGATCGACCTCAGCATTCACGGCTTCGAAGTTGCGGGCGATTGCCTGGAAATGTTGGGGCGTTGAGGCGAGTTTGAGCTTCCCGGCGCGGCGGAAATTGCAGTCGATGCCCTCCTCCGCAATCAGCGCTTCGATCGTGTCGATGGAGTCGTCCAAGGCATTGTAAAGCGCGATCGCCCTCTCCTTGCCGAGTTCCGCCCTTGCCGCCAGGTAGCTATGCGCAAGCCCGTTGTTTAGGTGCCCACCATTGCGACCGGAGGCGCCCCAGCCAACATTCTCCGCCTCCAGCACCACAACCTTAGCACCCGCCTTCGCGAGTTGTCGGGCGGCGCCGAGACCAGTGAAGCCGCCGCCGATCACTGCGACGTCGTAGTGGCCATCGACCGGACCCTCCGCGGCCCCGGTAAAAGCTTGGGCGTTGTCATGCCAGTAGGATAGGAATTTCATGGCAGTGCGCCTTGTTCTTTACGTTGGATCGCCCGGAGATGGGCGAGGAGGTCAACCGGGTTGAAATAGCTTCGTCAGCGGTAGTTGCGTCTTGCGGATCGGCGATTTCAGCACGACGAAGCTGAAGTATTTGTCGATACCGACGTCCAATTCGACCAGCCGCTCCATAATCTCCTGATATTCGCCGATCCCAGTGGTCACGAATTTCAAGAGATAATCGTACCCGCCCGAGATCACATGGCACTCGATGAGTTGCTCGATCCTCTCGATGGCAGCAAGGAAGCGTGCAAAATCGGTCTGCCGATGGTTCTTCAGCGTAACCTCAGTAAACACCGTCAGCGCCTGCCCCAACTTCGCGATATTGATGAGCGCCGTGTAGCCTTCGATGTAGCCCTCCGACTGGAGGTTCTTCAGTCGCACCAGGCAGGGGCTCGGCGACAGGTTGACCATCTCCGCAAGCTCAACATTCGTCATCCGGCCATTCTGCTGGAGTACATGCAGGATCTTGATGTCGATACGATCTAGCTTCATGGATGTAGCTTTCGCTGATGAAGAGAGCGCGTGCCATTCGGCCGCCGAGGCAGCTGATGTCACACCGGTGCGGCGGCTTTCCTGAGCGCATGTTCGATGGCTTCGAGGAATCGGTCCACATGCTCCGCCTGGCAAACGAGCGGAGGACGAACTTTGAGCGTATCCTCGTTGGCGCCCGTCGTACTGATGAGAACGCCATCATCACGCAGCAGGTTTACGATCTCCAGTGCCATGGCGCGTCGACCGGCCGCCCCCATTCCGTCCAGCCCGATGTCAATGCCGAAGAACAGGCCGGCATTTCGGACATCGCGAACACCCGGATGCCGTGTGGCAAGCTGCTGCAATCCCACCCTCAGGCGCTCGCCCATGACATGCGCATGCTCCAGGATCCGGTCTCGATGCAAGATGGTCAGGACGGCATCCGCTGCCGCGATCCCGACGGTATTGCCGCCGAAGGTGTTTGAGTAGCGGGCGGCAGCGCCAAAGCGATCCATCGCTGTCTTGCGGCCGACAACCGCGCCGATCGGAAATCCATTGCCCATCGGCTTACCGAGAGTGACGAGGTCCGGAACGACTTCGTGCCGCTCAAAACCCCACATGTTTTTGCCCGTCCGCCCGAAGCCTGGCTGAACTTCATCGGCAATCACGAGGCCGCCCACCTCTCGCACCGCGTTGACTCCGCCCGCAATGAAACCAGGCGGATCCACCCATACGCCGTCGCTGGAGAAAATGCTGTCAAAGAGCAAGGCCGCTACGCCAGTGCCACGTCGATTCAAATCGGCGATGGCCGATCGGACCTGTTCCTCAAAGAATGCCGCAGCTTGCATCTCGGATACGCCGGCGGGCCCGTGCAGCGAGACCATCCGGACGGCAGGACTCAGCTTGACGGCGTCGCCCAAATTGGGCGACACCATCGCCGTGGCCGCGCTTGTGCCGTGATAGGCATGGGACGTGACGATCACGCCCTCACAGCCGCTAACCAATCTGGCGATGCGGAGCGCCAGATCATTCGATTCGCTGCCCGTGCAGGTGAATACAACGCGGTTCAGCTCCTGAGGAAACGTGCCCACAAGCCGTTCGGCATAATCGACAAGCCTCGGTTCGAGATATCGCGTGTTTGCGCTAATTCGACTGGCTTGTTCCGTCATCGCGGCGTTTACTTCCGGATTGCAATGCCCCAGAGAAGGCACGTTGTTATAGAAGTCCAGATAACGACGTCCGTCGGGATCGTAGAGCCACATGCCCTCGCCGCGAATGAAATGAACGGGTCGGCGGTATTGGAGCCTGTACGAGTTCCCAAGTACGTTGTCCCGGCGCGCGATAAGCTCAGATTCGCGCATTGGAATCGTGGCTTCACCAGGGGTAAAACGGTTAGGCATAAGATCTGTGGACATAGCTTTGATCCTGTAAGTTTCATCCGCGAGAAGGCGCGAGTTATCGTTCTGACTGCCAAGGCGACTGACGAAAACCTTGGGTCGTCTCCGGCAACGCCGGGTCAAGCCACCGCACGCAGCACAGCGAGCTCTGCCTCTTCGACCCCTAGCGACGATAGTATCGAGAGCCCGCGTTCGGCGCGGCCCACGTTCTTTTTGATATACGCTGCCTCCGCCGGAAACAGTCTGGCTCGCCAATAGTTGATCAGGATGAGCGCGCTTTGCCGCGCCTTTATCAGCCCGACGAGCAGCTTTGCCTCGAGCGCGGAAAGCGGAAGCACCGACGCATAACCCGAGATGAGATTTTCTGCGCCTCCGATAGCCAAAGTCGGATCTGTCACCACGAGGCTCGCCGCAACAGCCAGATCCTGAATCCGTGGCCCCCAGCAGCCGTCCCCAAAATCTATGAATGCGACACCATTATCGGTGAGGAGTGTGTTGAACGGGCTGGGGTCATTGTGCGTGACCTGCCAGGCTACCTCGCGCAATTGCAGTTCGATGGAGTCGACATAGTTGTTCATGGCAAGACGCACGGATGCCGCGACAGGCTCTGAAGGCAAATGCTCCGCTAGTCCCATTAGCCGCGACCAGCATCCGACATGCCAAAGAACTGGACGGTGGATGGCGGGTAAACTCAGAGGCTCGAGAGCCAGACTGAGCCTGGCGAGCGCTTGACCGACCCGGTAAAGGGCGTCCCGAGTTGCGGTCACCTGGTGCAGCGGCGTTCCTGAAAGTCGGGTCTGCAGGTAGCCGCAAATCTTCTCCTCGTCGAACATCAACTTGGCATCATTGGTACGCACGATATGAGGAGCTGCGAAACCGAAAGCGCCTTTCAGTCCGGCAAGGGCCGCAACCTGGAAGCGGAAACTGTCTCTTCCTTCGGGCCGCGTTGAGGTTTTGAGGATCAACTGGTCGCCGGTCAACAGCTTGACCTCGGCGGTACACTCAGCCTCCGAGGAGAGAACGCTGATCGCTCCCGTTACACCATAGTGGCGCAGCAGCAACTCGGACAACGGTGTTCCGGCAGAGCTCGGCTTTGTCGCCAGAGTTGCTGCAGCGTCCTCAAAATATGCTTCAGTGAACGGCTCCCGGACCGACGGATTGTCGTCGAGATGACGCGCACCGCCGTCTGAAACCACATCATTGGGGGTACCCACGACTGAAACCCTCACACTGTTTGAATTCGGGCGGCGTACTCATCCGAAGCGATCGTCGCTATGACATCCGGTCCGCTTCGATCAATCCCGACTGGGTTCGGCATTTGCTGCCGAAGCACATGAACGCGGCGGCATTGCAATGCCCCGCCCCGATCTCACGGCAAACCGAGACTGGTTGTCGGGCCGGTGGGATCGGGATTTTCAGATGGTATTCTCGCACATTAAAGCCCGACGACGCCGGGCAATCCGGAGATGCCTGCGATTTCGGTATATCCGTAATAGGGATTGGCCGGCTCGTGACCGCGATTGACCCAAACCTTGTTCTTGATCCCGAGGTCATGTGCGGACATCAGATCGTAGCGGAATGAGGAGGAGCAATGCAGGATGTCCTCCGGGCCACAACCAAGCATATCGAGCATATATTCGAACGCCCGGAAGTGCGGCTTGTAGGCGCCGGCCTGTTCGGCGGTGTAGACGGCGTGGAACGGCGCGCCGAGCTTCTCGACGTTGGACATGATCTGCGAGTTCATCGCATTTGACAGAATGACCAGTGGAATTTCCTTGGCCACCTTGGCAAGACCCGCCGGAACGTCTGGATGCGGCCCCCAAGTGGGAACACGTTCGTAAACCATCTGCGCGTCTTCGTCCTTAAACTCGACGCCGTTGCGTTTGCAGGTCCTTGCCAATGCGTTGTGGACCACTTCCGCATAAGGCTTCCAGTCGGCCATGACTTCATCAAGGCGGTATGCGGAAAAGTCCGTGATGAACTGCAGCATTTTCTGCTCGCTCATTCGGTCGCCGTAAAGATCACGTGCCGCCTCCGCCATCTGGAAGTTGATGAGAGTGCCATGGCAATCGAAGGTGATGTATTTCGGGCGGAAAGTAGTCATGCGCTTCGTCCTTCCTTTGCGGGGAGTTGTTTAAGTTATGACAAACCATAGCCCGGTGCTCGGATCCGAATTGCCCGGAGATTGCGGAACATCAGCACAAAATGCTGGAAGGAAACATCATTTGCGCTTGTGACTGCAGGGTTACAGTGATCCGCGGTCGAGATGCCGGACGCGGTAGGTAGGTACTGCCCGGTCAACGCGTCATGCCGGAAACGGAAGCGCAACCGCGAAGTATGGGCTTGCGTCGCAGAGATTTCGCGAAGCGGAAAGGGTCCGATCCTGAGAAGCTCGTCATTCGGCACCCTACGCGACAGCGAGTAAGATCGACTGGGTCAGCTCCCAATCATTTGCCGAGATTGGCACTGGAAGTGGCGGGATAGCTGCAGCACCCCGCCCAAGCTCCAAAAGGCGCCTGCCAGTACTCTCTGCCAAAATTGCCGTGCGATATAAAACAATCTGCCAGGGGTCCCGCGAATGCGGTCAATAGACTTACAGCAGGCTTGATATGATCAGTGCAGGTCGGGTCGCAATGCGCCGACGCATCCGATGAATTGAATAGAGAGGTCACGCATGAAAACGCTGCTGCTCAAGAAGAATGAGGTAGCACGGCTTATCGGCATGACGGAAGTCATTAGCGCGGTCGAAGAGGCTTATAAGGCCTCCAGCAGCGACCAGGTGGAACAGCCCGACTATATCGGGATTCATCTGCCCTCCCTGCGTGGCGAGATCGACTTCAAACTTGGCTATCATAAAGTCGCTGAAATCATCTCCATGAAGGCGCATTCGGGAGGGTTCGCCAACAACCCGGCAGAACACGGCGTGCCGAACAGCATGGGCACCATTCTCCTGTTTGATGCCAGGAGCTGTGCGTTGATTTGTATCATGGATGGCAGCTTGATCACTGGCCTTAGAACCGGGGCGGCGGGAGCCGTCTCCGTCAAAGCGCTGGCCAGAAAGAACGCCAGGACGATCGCGTCGATCGGCACCGGCAATCAGGCAAGAATGCAAATCCGGGCGATCAATGAGATCATGAAGATCGAAGAGATCCACGCCTGGGACAGCACCTACGAAACAAGTTCCAAATACAAGGCGGACATCGAGCGCGAATTCGGCATTTCCGTCACCGTCGCAAGCTCGAAGAAGGAGGCGGTGGAGCGGGCCGACATCTTGATCACAACGACCCGAGGGAAAGGGTCGCTTGTAGAAGCGGCATGGGTAAAACCCGGTACGCACATCGTCGCAATCGGCACGGATCAACGCGGCAAACAGGAGCTGGATCCAGAGCTCTTCCGAAACGCCAAAATCATTGTCGACTCGCTTTCGCAATGCACGGAGAAGGGCGAGACCTGGCACCCGCTGGATAAAAACATCATTACCAAGGACGACATCCACGGTGAAATCGGCGCGGTATTATTGGGGAGGAAGCCGGGACGAGAAAGTGATGACGAAATCACCATTTTCGACTCCACGGGGATGGCCATACAAGACAATACGACCGCCAGCAGAATTTATCGCAACGCCATAGCCAATAATATCGGCACTTTCTTCCAGTTTTTTGAGGAATGACCATGCGCAACTATCCGACCATTCAGGACATCCATGAAGCTCGGCAACGGTTAGAGCCGCATGTCAGGCACACGCCGCTATTGCGTGCCGACAAAATCGAGAAAGCGGCTGGTTGTCAGCTCTACCTCAAACCGGAAACCCTGCAGATCACTGGCGCATTCAAGATCCGCGGCGCCCTGAACAAGGCTCTCTCGCTCCCCCGAGAAGAGATCGCAAACGGGATCATTGCGACCTCGTCGGGCAATCATGCCCAGGCGCTTGCTTACGCAGCCAAGATGCTCGGCGTAAAAGTCAGGTTGGTGCTGCCGGTCACCACACCCAAAATCAAGATCGCCAATACGGAAGCCCTTGGCGCGGAAGTCATTCTTTTTGATGGTGATAACGCTGCTAGATGGAGAAAAGTCTACGAGATCGCTGAAGGAAACAATTATGCGGTCATTCACGGCTTCGAGGACCCCGTCGTAATGGCTGGTCAGGGAACGATCGGGTGTGAGATCCTGGAAGACCTGGAAGATGTGGACACGGTTATCGTGCCCTTGGGCGGTGGAGGGCTGATCTCGGGCATCGCCACTGCGATAAAAGAAACCAAGCCATCGGTGCGCGTTATCGGGGCAGAGCCTGCCTTGACGCCGAAATACTTTTACAGCCGGAAAAACCACGAGCGCACATCGCTTCCGTTAAAGAACACGATTGCGGATGGCCTAAGGTTAAGTGTTCCGGGTCAAAATCCGTACCCGATCATCGAAAAATATGTCGACGAGATTGTTCTTGTTGAAGACGAACACATCATCGCCGGAATGCGCGCCCTTGCCAAGGATGCAAAATTGATCGCGGAACCAGCCGCCTCCATCGGAATAGGAGCCCTGTTGGCAGGCAACATTCACGTGGAGCCAGATGAGAAAGTGTGTGCGGTCTTGTCCGGCGGAAATTGGGATCTAAGCGACCTTGCCGAGATTTACAATGTAGCGCCCTGATCCGTTTTCACCTTCGATTAATGCACCAACCCGATCGCCGTTGAACATCTGGGATCACATCTGCGCGACTGGAAGCGATCTAACCGCGGGGGAAACGCGTGCTTCATTCGGCAGGGCGACGGACCAAGCCAAATATGAGAGCCACCAATGAAACATGCCCACAGGTTTTATATCGACGGGGAGTGGGTCGAGCCGTCTGTGTCGAAAACACTTGAGGTCATCGATCCCTCGACGGAACTGCCGATCGGAACGATCGCACTCGGCAGTGCCGCCGACGCAGAAAGGGCGGTCGCGGCTGCGCGGCGGGCCTTCTCCTCCTTCTCGCAGACGTCCAATGAAGAGCGCATCGAGCTGCTGACGCGCATTGTAATGATTCTGAAGCGTCGCAACGACGAGCTCGGCGATGTCATCTCACGGGAAATGGGCGCACCGCTCGCCATGGCCCGGGCTGAGCAGGCCGCCATCGGCGCTGTCCATTTCGAGCAGGCGATCAAGGCCATCGAGACCTTTGCCTTCGACTACATGCAGGGGGCCACGCGCATCCTGCACGAGCCCGTCGGTGTGGTTGCGATGATTACGCCGTGGAACTGGCCGATCAATCAGATCGCCTGCAAGGTCGCTCCGGCCCTCGCCACGGGATGCACCATGGTCCTGAAGCCGTCGGAGATCGCTCCGTTCAACGCTGTGATCTTCGCCGAGATCATGAATGAGGCCGGCGTGCCGAAGGGGGTCTTCAACCTCGTGCAAGGCGACGGGCCTACTGTAGGTGCGGTACTGGCCGGCCACCCGGATGTGGACATGGTGTCCTTCACCGGGTCGACCCGCGCCGGCATTGCCGTGGCGCAGGCGGCAGCACCGACGGTCAAGCGGGTGCATCAGGAGCTTGGGGGCAAGTCGCCGAACATCATCCTGCGCAGCGCCGACTTCTCGGCCGCGGTCGCCGCTGGCGTGCGCCGGTGCTTCGGCAATTCCGGCCAGACCTGTACCGCGCCAACGCGGATGCTGGTGCCGGCGGAGCGAATGGCGGAAGCAAGCTCGATCGCCGCGATCGAAGCGGCTGCGCTCGTTGTCGGTCCCCCTTCGGATCCGCGCACCAGCCTCGGACCAGTCGCAAGCGCCGCCCAGTTCGACAAGATCCAGACGCTGATCGAACGCGGCATCGCGGAAGGAGCCGAGCTCGTCGCGGGTGGCCTCGGCCGCCCTTCGCATCTCGATGCGGGCTATTACGTGCGCCCAACCGTGTTTGCCCGCGTCACCAATCAGATGGCGATTGCGCGGGAGGAAATCTTCGGCCCGGTGCTGTCGATCATCGGCTATGACAGCGAAGAGGAAGCGATCGCGATAGCCAACGATACGCCCTACGGGCTGGCCGCCTACATACAGGGCGATCCAAAGGAGGCGCGCGCGCTCGCAGGCAGGCTGCGCGCCGGAACCGTTCGCCTCAACGGCTCCGCCTGGGACGCAGCCGCCCCTTTCGGCGGCTACAAGCAATCAGGCAACGGTCGGGAGTACGGGAAATTTGGACTGCACGAGTTTACCGAAATCAAGGGCATCGTCGGCTTCTTGGACGAGTGCGACACGCAAACCTAGCCAGTCGTCGAAAGCGGGTGTCGAGCATCGCGCTTTCCCAAAACGTGCGGCACACACTCGATGAAAGGGATAAAAGTCGCTGACATCGACAATGAGACGGAAACCTGGCCGCCCCTTTTGCTCGGCCACCAGAGGCTGGAGAGCACCGGCGCAATACCTCGGGATCGACGTCGACAACACCTAACCATTCCGTAGCAAGTTGAATCGCGGTGCTTGTGGCTGCGCTTCTAATCGAAGCGCCCCTTCTGCAGGAACCAACCGAAGATCGACTTTGCCCAGCCATCTCCGACGCTTTGCTGACGAGCGTTGTGCGCCCCGATCAATCGCCTGGGTTATCGAAAGCGGATATCGTTAGCGGCAGCGCACAACCCGCCCCGAGCCCGACGTCCGGATCGCACCATCATCTAATCCGGCAAGTCACGCTTACGCAAGGGAGGCCATGCTTGCCCCTCCGGACGATAAAGAGAAGGGGCGAAGGCCCCCCCCGGCTCATCAGCAAAATGGCCTGAGCCCCGGTTTTCAGGCGCGCTTGAGGGCTGGCTCCAGGCCAACGGCGGCGGCCAGCCCGCCGATATCCTTAATCTCAGTGTATTCGTAATAGGGATTGGCCGGCTCATGGCCGCGGTTGACCCAGACCTTACTCTTGATGCCCAGGTCATAGGCGGTCATCAGGTCGTAGCGGAAAGATGAGGAGACATGAGTAATGTCTTCCGGTCCGCAGCCGAGCTTCTCGAGCATGTATTCGAAACCCTTCATCAGCGGTTTGTAGGCCCCGACTTCTTCTGCCGTGATTACCATATGGATGGGCGCGCCCAGCTTTTCGACATTCGACATGATCAGGCTGTTCATGGAGTTCGACAGGATGACCAGCGGAATTTCCTTGGCCACCCTGGACAGGCCAGCCGGGACATCCGGGTGCGGACCCCAGGTTGGCACCTCGTCATAGATGCGTTGCGCGTCTTCGGGTTTGAACGGGATACCGATGCGTTTACAGCTGCGTTCGATTGAATTGTGCACCACTTCGACGAAGGGTTTCCATGGTCCCAGCACCTCGTCAAGGCGATAGCCCCTGAAAGCCTCGACGAAGGCGACCATCGCTTCAGGGGAGAGGCGCTCGCCGTAGACGCGTCGCGCAGCGCCGGCCATATCGAAATTGGTGAGCGTGCCGTAGCAGTCGAAGGTCACGTACTTCGGTCGAAATTGAGTCATGGCGTGTATTCCTTCCAATTTTCTTGGCACGGTGTGCCTATCCAAGGTCATCGTAGCGGGCATACCGCCTGTCTAAAGAGGACGCGGTTCCGATAGACTGCAATGCCGCAGCGGAGCAGTATCCTTTGCGAATCCGTAACCGGTCATTTCTTCTGCCTTTGTCGATACCGGTCGGATCCACCCAAGCGGAGCACTCCAACTTGTTTGCTGCATTCCGACGAGTGGAATGCACACTGGCATAACTTTGCGACCATGGCAACCAATTGTACAACAATTTTTAAGATCCTTCGTTCTGCAACTCTCCTCGTTCCTGCTTGCCGTAGCGATCGGTTGCTCCTGGCAATTATCTTAAATAGCTGAAATTGCTACGTATTGATTCGGACTTATCAGGAGAATTCCGCTCTTGGTGATTGGGAATCGGATTGATTGTTTTCCGTTGCGTAAAAAAATTGTTGTACAAAAATTGGAGTGTGACATACTGAGACCATCGAGCCTCCCATTCTCGAGGTAGGATCTGAGTGAGTTTCAAGATGGATCATAAGCATCAGTGCGGGCCAGCCCGCATCCCTGAGCTTTCCGAGGCGTGCCATCCCGTGGGAACCGAGGAAGCCGAAGCAATCGCCGAGCGGCTATATGGCACTCGCGGCTCGGCAACACGCTTTGAAACCGAAAAGGACGACACGTTCCTCCTCGACTGCGCGGCCCAGGGGAAGTTTGTGCTCAAGATCGCTCATCCTTCTGAGCGGATCGTGGAGCTCGATTTCCAGGTCGCACTGACGCGGCATCTCGAGCAACGGGCCCCTGATCTACCCATCCCCCGCACTCTCCGCGACGTCGACGGGGCAGATTTGCCCGTCGTCACCACGAGTGACGGCGAGCGGCGCGTGGTGCGGCTCATTACCTTCCTGCTCGGCACCCCGCTCGACCGCACATTTTGCACAGCCCCCCAGCGCGAACGGATCGGTGAAATCCTGGCAAAGCTGCGTCATTCCATGGCCGATTTCACGCATCCCGCCGACGGCCGGGCGGTGGCATGGGATGTCACCCATCTGCTCGACCTCAGCGATCTGTTAAGTTTCATCCCCAGAGGCGACAGGCGGACCTGGACCGTCCGCGCGCTCGAGCGGTTTGCCGAAGTCAAGCCGAAACTCGACCTCTGCCGGCGACAAGTGCTCCACAACGATTTCAATACGTCGAACCTGGTCGTCGATCACGCCAACCCGCAGTTCCTGACCGGCGTCATCGACTTCGGCGATGCGGTCCGTACCGCCGTCGCCGTCGATGTCTCCACGGCGTTGATGAACCAGATGCCAAAAACCTTCGACCATGGGAACCGGCGTGATCTGTTCGACGAACCGCGCGACGTTCTGCGCGGTTATCTCCGCCATGCCGATCTGACGGACGAGGAGATCCGGCTCATTCCTTTCCTGTCGATGGGTCGTCTTGCGGTTCGCGCGCTGCTGACGTGCTGGCGCGCCGAGATCTTCCCCGAGAATAGCCGCTATATCTTGCGCAACACCGAAGCCGGCTGGGGCCATCTCGAGTGGTTCCACTCGATTTCCACCGCACAGATTTCCGATCTTCTGACACGATAGGAGCCATAATGTCCAAGCAAGCGACTACTCTTCCCCAGGGCTTCCGTGGCGACATGCCCAATGGCTTCAACCCTCAGGACACGTCTCATCTCACAAGTGAAGATCTGGCGCATGTCGCGAGGCGGCAACGGCTGCTCGGGCCTGCTTATCGGCTCTTCTACAAGTCGCCGGTTGAGATCTCTCGCGCCAAGGGCGTCTTCCTTTATGACAAGTTCGGCAACGAATATCTCGATGCTTACAACAACGTGGTATCGCTGGGTCACTCTCATCCGCGTATCGTCGAGGCGATCCAGAAGCAGCTCGAGGTACTCTGTACCCACACGCGTTACATGCAGGAGCCGCTGCTGGACTATGCCGAAGCCCTGATCAATACGTTCGGCGGCGAACTCGGCCGGACCGGATGCGCGATGTTCACATGCACGGGCTCGGAAGCCAACGATCTCGCCTTGCGGATCGCGCGTTACCACACACGCAAGACCGGCGTCATCGTCACCGCCGAAGCCTATCACGGCAACAGCGGCGCGGTGGCGGCTATCTCGCCGTCGCTCGGCAGGAAGTCGGCTCTGGATCCCTATCTTCGCACGGTCGCCGCGCCCGATTCCTATCGCCTCCCCGTCGAGGAAATCGGCCGGCGGATGGCGGATGATGTCGTGCGGCAGATCGCCGACATGGAGCGGCATGGCGGCGGCCTGGCGGCTTTTATCGCCGATTCCGTCTTCTCCTCCGATGGTCTTTACGTCGATCCGACCGACGTATTGGCGCCCGTGGCGGAATTGGTGCGCAAGGCGGGCGGCCTGTTCATTGCCGACGAGGTGCAATCCGGATTCGGGCGGACCGGCACCCATCTTTGGGGTCACCGCCGTCATAAGGTCGATCCGGATATCGTCACCATGGGCAAGCCCATGGGCAACGGCTATCCCGTCGCAGGCGTAGTGCTGCGGCCCGAACTCGTGGCCGAATTCGGATCCAGCATGCGCTACTTCAACACGTTTGGCGGCAACTCCGTCGCTATCGCCGCTGCAAAAGCCGTGCTCGACACGATCCTCGAAGAAGGCCTGTTAGACAATGCTGTCAAGATCGGCGGCGAAATCCTCGACGGCCTTCGGGACCTACAGAAGGAATATGAATTCGTCGGCGATGTTCGCGGGGCCGGCCTCTATTTCGCCGTCGAACTCGTCAAGGGTGGAGACCGGAAGACTCCGGACATGGACCGTGCGCTTGCAGCCGTCAATGCCTTGCGCGACCGGCGCATCCTCATTTCCGCGACGGGAGCGGACGCGCATATCCTGAAGATCAGGCCCCCGCTCATCTTCACATCATCCAATGCTGCTCGTCTGCTCGAGGGCATCGACGAGGCGCTTCGGTCCGTGCAGTAGGGCCTGCCTCCATGCGGCCAGGAGGCAAAATCATCTCCCTTGCCCTGCGCCGCCTCATGTGGCGTAGGTACACGTACATGATCAACGAGCAAAGCCAAAGCCATGCCGCCGCTGCCGCCAAGAATCGAGCTGAAGATCCAGAGATGAACGTCGAGCCCTTGCCCGCCAGCGCGGTGGAAATCCTGACCCACGCCTTGCGACGGCGCATCTTGTCGGGGGATTTCCGACCGGGCGAGTTCCTCCGCGACGTGAAGATGTGCGAAGAGCTTTCGACCTCGCGGCACACCTTCCGTACAGCAGCCCAGGTGCTCGTCACACAGGGCCTGCTGCGTCAGATACCGAACCGCGGCTTTGTGGTGCCCGAATTCGGGCCAGACGATATCGTCGATATCACCCGCGTGCGCGGCGCCGTCGAGGGCGAGGCCATTCGTCTGATCGTGCTGACCGGCGTCATCCCGTCTCAGGCACTGGAGGCAGTCGACGTTATGCACAGGTCGACGCTATCCTCCGACAGATCCCTGTTGGTTGCTGCGGACCGCGATTTCCACCGCGCAATCATCGCCGCGAGCGGTAGCGCTCGCCTGAAGCGGACCTATTCAGACCTCGAAGGCGAGATCGAACTCCTCCTCGCACAGCGGCAGGATTTCTACGCTACCGCCGAAGAAATGGCGGAAGAACACGAGCGGCTCATCAACAGCTTGAGAAGCCGGCACTACGATACGGCACGGGAGGCGTTCCAGGAGCACTGGGTGGATCTCCAGATCAAATTGCTTGATCAACGCTGACCAGCGCTCCATGCGGAGTTTGACAGTTCGGAAAGGATGAACTGTCAGGCGGCGCTGAGGATGCCGGCGCCGCGGGTTCGACGCGGAGCAAGCACCCATCTCGGATGCTTCCTCTGTGACTTCGCGAGGCCCCGCTTCGCGGCGTCGACGCTGAGCGTATGGCATCAAAGACGTAGTTGCGGCCGCTGCTGGCCAACTCGATCGAATAACGATACGGAGAAGTTTGATGCGTGAATACTCCATCGCAACCATACCCGCCGACGGCATCGGACCTGAGGTGATCGCCGCCGGCCAGACGGTTCTCGCAAACCTGGAGATGCGACTCGGCGACGTAAAATTCATCTTCGAAAATTTCAACTGGGGCACAGACTACTACAAGAAACATGGCGTGATGATGCCCTCGGATGGGGTGGAGCAGCTCAAGAAGTTCGACGCTATCTATTTCGGCGCGGTCGGAGCACCGGATGTTCCGGACCATGTCACCCTGTGGGGTCTCAGATTGCCGATCTGCCAGGGCTTCGACCAGTACGCCAATGTCCGGCCAACCAAAATCCTGCCTGGGATAACTTCCCCACTGCGCAATTGCGGCCCCGGCGACCTCGACTGGGTGATCGTGCGTGAGAACTCCGAAGGCGAATATTCCGGCCATGGCGGCCGCGCTCACCGCGGGTTGCCCGAAGAGGTCGGCACGGAGGTCGCCATCTTCACCCGCGTCGGCGTCACCCGCATCATGCGCTACGCTTTCAGGTTGGCTCAATCCCGACCGCGCAAGTTGCTTACGGTCGTTACGAAGTCCAATGCCCAGCGGCATGGCATGGTCATGTGGGACGAGATCGCTTGCGAGGTGGCAGAGGAATTCCCCGAGGTTACGTGGGACAAGATGCTGGTCGATGCCATGACGGTCCGGATGACGCTCAAGCCGCATAGCCTCGACACGATCGTGGCAACGAACCTGCACGCCGACATTCTTTCCGACCTCGCCGGTGCGCTTGCCGGTAGTCTGGGTATTGCACCGACGGCGAACATCGATCCGGAGCGCCGCTTTCCCTCGATGTTTGAGCCGATCCACGGCTCCGCCTTCGACATCACCGGCAAAGGCATCGCTAATCCGGTTGCGGCCTTCTGGACTGCGGCCCAGATGCTTGACCACCTCGGCGAGCGGGAGGGATCGGCCCGCCTCATGCGCGCTGTCGCGCAAGTGACCGGCGCGGGAATCCTTACCCCCGACGTGGGAGGTTCAGCGACAACCCGGGAGGTTACCGAAGCCGTCTGCGACGCAATCCACTCCTCTAATGTCTAGGGAAACTTAGCCGACTATGATCTTGGACGATCAGAAAGGAAGGAAGACATTGCGCAGCATCTTTGATGGCTGTCGGCAGTCCTGGCCCCGTGTCGATCGTCCAGCGGCATCCGCTGCCACGCGGAAGGCGGAAGTGTCGTGATCAGCGCCGGAAAGACATCCCGGCGGGCGCTCTCGTGACGCCAGACACACTCGCGCGCATGAACAGGTTGGTTTGATCCGAGGACGGTGCGCGTGCACAGCGACCATGTCCGAACAATCCTTATCAGCGGGAGCTGGCCGATGAAACTTGATCGGATCGACGTCAAGATACTTACCGCGTTGCAAACGAATGGCCGAATTACGAATGCCGCGCTTTCGGAGATGGTCAATCTCTCGCCTAGTCCCTGTTTGCTGCGCGTGAAAAAGCTGCAGGCGGAGGGATATATCGAGGGCTACTCTGCTCAGATCAATATCGGAAAGCTGGGCCAGACGTTGACGGTTTTCACCGAAATCACGCTGAAGAACCACCGTCATCTCGACTTCGCCAGATTTCTTGCTGCGATCGAGAAGGTAGATCAGGTCATCGAGTGCCATCTGGTTTCGGGAGGGTACGATTACCTCGTAAAATTCGTCACGGCCGGAATCGACGAGTACCAGGCGATCATGGAACGGCTTCTCGATTCGCAGATCGGCATTGACAAGTACTTCAGCTTCGTCGTGCTAAAATCGCCGCTGATCAAAGGGCATTTGCCGCTGGCAAGCCTGTTCCAGCAGTAATCTCGTAGCAGATGCATCGATGTTGGTCGGTCTGGCCGTCGTCCGGCATTGATGAGCAGCCGGCATCTCGTGCCGCCAGATTGGAGAGAGACGAGAAACGAAGCACGCTCGCATTAGCGCTCTGGCGAGCGATTGAGGCCGCCCGCTGTGGCCTTTGACGAGGCTATGTTCGAAGAGTAAAGGCCTATGCGCTTGATCATCTCGCCAAGCGGGAGTGCTCAACTGCCTCGCCCTTCAGACCTTCACTTCAGCCAACAGCTTGGCTCGCCAGGCAGAAGGTTTGAACGGCCGGTGTTTGAGGTCGGCCTCCTGCACGCCGGACCATCGCAACGACACCACCCTCATGACGTAGCCCGCATTTTTCGAGCGATGATGAAAGGCCGCTCGCCTCAGGGATGTCAATTCGCACGACACGACCTTCCTTGCCAGCGAGGATGAACGCCAGCAAATCCCTCGCCTGTTCGACGTTTCCCGCAACAACTGGCCCCACGACTTCGCCCTTGCCGAACAGCCGCGTCGCTGCGAAGGCGGCGATACCGTCACCATTCCGGATGGCGGCGAATGTCCCCTCCTTCGCCAGAACGTCATACAGACCGTCGCGATCGGCGCCGAATGCCGCACGATCGAGCGCCTTGATGGCCGGCAGGGCGGCAGACTCGATCCACTCAACATTTGCAGGGGCCTCGACGTGATCGGTGATACCCTGCTGGCGGACGATTTTATGCGTCGCAACGAAGCCCAACTTTTCATAAAGTGGCAAACCGTCACTTGTGGCCGTCAAACGGCATTCCCGATCACCGGCGAGTGCCAACACGGCGGTGGTCAACTTTCTTCCCAATCCCCGGCCGCGCTGGCTTTCGTCGACAATGATCATGTTGATGGCCGAGCAGGTGTCGCCGAAGGGGTCATCAGGGCGGTACCCACCACCCGGTCGCCCGCGAGGGCAACGCGTCCCTCGCTTAGGCCCCATATCATTTGCCAGTCTTCTCTCCTGTGCGCCCAGCCCGCCGCCCGCGACAACGCCACGGCACCGTCCAGATGGTGAGCCTCGAAAGGCGCAAGAACAATCGATTCCGTTTGCAAGAGTTCATCCATTTCGTGGTTCTCGTGAAATCGGGGCGAGCGATTGCCATCCAAGCGGAGTTTGAAAGTCGGATGGACGAATAAAGCGCCTACCCAGTCGGGGTTGAACCATTCAAGGGACCTTGCGCTGGCTTAGTGCTCCGTTTGCACCTCGAAATAGGGCAACGCAAGGCTAGCGACTTCCTCGAATGATCAGGTGACGGTGACGAAGATCTTCCGCACCGTTTCGATCGTCTTCCAAACGCCGACGTAACCGGGCTTCATCACGAAGCTATCACCCGCGCGATAAATGACGGGCTCCTTCCCCTTCTCGGTCAATTCGATCACGCCATGGACGAGATGGCAAAATTCAAATGTCTCGCCCTTGATGGAATGCGTTTCGCCCGGCGTCGCCTCGAAGACCCCCGTGTTGACTTTGCCGTCCTTGGCAGTGTCCTGCAGCCAGGTCTTGAAAGCGGGGCTGCCAGCGATGAGGCGATCCGGCTCGGCAGTTCGCTGCTTGGGCTCGAATGATGGATTCGGGTCGATGGTTTTTAGTAGGGACATTGTCTCTCCTATTTCTGGCTGGAGCCATCCACGTTACCCTTGTAAGGTTCCAAGCCGATCTGATCTGAGTTGATCGAAGCGCGCTTACCAGGTGGCGGCGATGTATTTCGTTTCGAGGTATTCGAGCATGCCTTGGTGGCTGCCTTCGCGTCCGAGGCCGCTCTGTTTCATTCCGCCGAACGGCGCGGCGGCGTCGGAGACGACGCCGCGGTTAATTCCGACCATGCCGCTTTCCAGCCTGCCCGCGACTGCAAGCGCACGCTTGAGGTCCCGGCTAAAGACATAGGATACAAGTCCATATTCGGTATCGTTGGCCAGCTCGACGACCTCTTCCTCGGTGTCGAACACAATAACCGGCGCGACCGGACCGAAGATTTCTTCGCTAAGGATCTCAGCGTCTGGAGAGACATCGGCCAGAACAGTTGGCAGATAATAGAAGCCCTCGCCGCTCAATCTGCTACCACCGGTAACCAGCCGGGCTCCCTTGGCGATCGCGTCGTCTACCAAGCGCTCCGCCTTGGTCACCGCGGCATCGGTGATCAGCGGGCCAAGCTGCGTATCCGGTGCTAGTCCTGGTCCGACATTGAGCGCTGCCATCTCTTCCGCGAAGCGTCGTGTGAAATCAGCCGCAATCCCCTTTTGGACGTAGAAGCGGTTTGCGGCCGTGCAGGCCTCACCGCCGTTGCGCATCTTGGCGACCATCGCGCCGGCGACGGCTGCCTCCAGATCGGCATCGTCGAACACGATGAAAGGCGCATTGCCGCCCAGTTCCATGGAACAACTGACGACCTGGTCCGCAGCCTCGCGCAGCAGTATCCTGCCAACACCTGTCGAGCCAGTGAACGACAGCTTCCGCACCCGCTTGTCATGCAGCATTGCGCTGACCACAGGCCCGGCTTTCTTCGTGGGAACGATGTTGACGACTCCGGCGGGAATGCCTGCCCGACGCATCAGTTCGCCGATCGCGAGCGCCGTCAGAGGCGTCTCGGCTGCCGGCTTCAGGATGCAAGTGCAGCCTGCAGCCAATGCCGGGGCAATTTTTCGGGTCGCCATCGCTGCCGGGAAATTCCAGGGCGTTACCAATACGGCGATACCAATCGGCTCATGGCTGACGATGATCTGGTTTGCGCCCGAAGGTGCTGATCCGAATTCACCGGGAGCCCTAACGGCCTCCTCGGCATACCAACGGAAAAACTCGGCCGCGTAGGCGACCTCCGATCTCGCGTCGGGAAGCGCCTTGCCGTTTTCCACCGTGATCAGTTGCGCCAACCACTCTGCTTGTTCGAGAAGGAGGTGAAAACACTTCATCAGGACATCCGCGCGCCGCCGCGGCGACGTTGCCTTCCAGGCCGCAGCCGCCTTTTCTGCCGCGTCGACGGCCGCCATTGCATCCGCGATGTCGCCGTCACAAACTGTGGCGATCGCTTCCGCAGTCGAAGGATCGATCACATCGAAGGTCCGGCCACCTTTTGCCGAAACCCATTCGCCGTCGATGAACAGTTGCGTGGGAGCTTCGCATGCTACAGCCGCCTGCGAAGGCGCACGGCTTGCTTCAAGTGTCGGAGTTGCTTTCACGTTCACCACCATTCGCTACCAATCAGGATCGTTGTGCGATCAATATAGAATTGGTTTAGCAATTGGTGTCAATATAGATCAAATTGGTCTCGCGGATTATTTTCGATCTTCCGAAATCCCGGTGCCCTGTCAGCGACTGCGCAGTTTGCACGCGCTTGCGCTGACCGCCGGAAAGCTGATGCGGATTGCGATGCTCGAACCTTTTAGCCCAACTTTCGCGAGCCATCTCATCGACCGCTTGCGACGTTCGGCAGCGCCGACTCCCTTGAACATGGGACCGAGCTGCACGTTCTGATCGCGGTCTTAAACGGAAGCAATGCATCCTAGAACAAGTAACCGATGTCGTTCTTGATCCCGCGCACCGGCTGACCGTCGATGGAAAGGATGCCACTTGCAGGTTTCAGGAGGCCGGCGATCGCATTGAGTATGGTGCTCTTGCCGCATATGGTAGGTCCGACGATAGCGAGGAACTCGCCATCCGAGACACTGAGATCGACATCCTAGACAGCCACATAGGCGCCGAAGGACATGTAAGTGAGTCGATGGAAACCATCGGCTTTGCCTGGCTGGGATTGTACGCCGGGGTGCGGTTTTCTCCGGCCGCCGAAAGGTTACTCGAAAT
Source organism: Rhizobium sp. Pop5 (assembly GCF_024721175.1). Classification (NCBI taxonomy): domain Bacteria; kingdom Pseudomonadati; phylum Pseudomonadota; class Alphaproteobacteria; order Hyphomicrobiales; family Rhizobiaceae; genus Rhizobium; species Rhizobium sp. Pop5. Next base: position 725,100 of record NZ_CP099402.1, read on the forward strand.
TGATGAGCGTATGGGCAGGAATCGAAGGGCGAGCCCCTTCGCGTCTGGTGAACACCGCAACCGTGGGCGCACCTCGACCCTTCCGACCCATGATGGGACTACGCCAACACGGTCAGCAGGGAGAAGTAGCGGTTCGGGCGGCTAGCGATCCCACTTGTCCAGCATGCTGATACAAGCGGCCGATACTGGCACGACCCCGAAGCCGTGGCCGGAGCTCGCCCGCGGCCGGGTAAAGGCTCTTCACACTATCGGCCGGCTCCGACGAGATAGCCATAGTGAAAACGCTGCCTTAAGCTCTCGTGCCGCCTGCTGTCACTTGCTTACCGTCGCCACCGGTGGTGTCTCCCCACCCAGTACTTTTTGGAAGACCTCGGCGTCCACATTTGCGCCGCTCAAGATAAGGCCGACTTTTCTGCCGCGCATGGCAGAGGCTTCCTTAAGCATCGCCGCAAGTGACGCGGCGCCGGCACCCTCGGCGACATTGTGGGTCATGCGGTAGATGAGGCGCATCGCTTCGGCTACCTCCTCGTCGCTGACGGCGACGATCCGCGAGGCGCCCTTCGAGTAGATTTACGAAAGCTTCTTCGACGGGAATGCGTACGGCCATGCCGTCGGCGAACGTCAGTGCCGTTTCAGTTTCGATCAGCCGTCCGGCCTCGAAGGAGAGCTTCGCGGCCGGCGCGTGCGTCGAAACTACGCCGATCACTTCCGTCTTCAGGCCCAGGGCCTCGCGCGCGGCGATGACGCCGCAAATCCCCGAGCCGCAGCCAATGGGCACATAGACCGCATCGAGATCGGGCACTGCGGTGAAGAGTTCCAACCCATAGCTTGAGACACCCCGGACAATTTCTTCGTGAAAGGGCGGTACCAGAAATAGGCCGGTTTCGGCGGCAAGTCGCCGAGCTTCGGTACGGGCCTCGTCGAAGTCGCGGCCGTACTCGATGACCTCGCCGCCAAAGGCCCGCATGGCTGCGTTCTTCTCGACCGAATTGCCCTGCGGGACAACGATCTTGGCGGCAAGACCGGCTGCCCGCGCGGCACGGGCCTGGCTCTGGCCATGATTCCCGCGCGTTGCCGTGACTATTCCCCTGGCCGAACCCCCGCTGCGGCGGAGCCAATCCATAAAGGTGATTCCGCCGCGGACCTTAAAAGCGCCGGCTGGCGTATGATTCTCGTGCTTGATCCAGACCACGGCCCCTGCCATTTCCGAGATCTGCGGCCACACGTATTGCGGTGTAGGTGACATATGCCGGTAGACGAGTGCGGCGGCTTCCTCGAGGTCCTTGCGTGCGAACAGATGCATGCCTTGCTTCCTTGCTTGTTCGACGCGTAACCAGCGTCGTTTACCGGTCCAATAACGTGGCGAAGGTTTCTGCCACCTACCGCATCTCCACCAGACCCCACCTACAATATCGGTGCTTCTTCAGGTAAATATGGGAAGCGCCCCTGCCTTGGCAGTCTTTCCGCCAGTTGCGACCGCCCATCCGGTCTGCACGCTCTCCTGCTCCCCGTCAGACCGGCGCCGTCATTGGGCTATGACGGCGCAAAGGGCTGTTCGGTGCGGCAGTGGCGCTTGTTATTCTGATGATCAATCGTGGATCGATGACGCCTCTCATGTCCGGCCCTCAGTGATCTCGCGCACTGCCGCGATGGCTTCGTCGACAGCGGCACGGTTGACATCGAGATGGGTGACCCAGCGCATTCGCCCACCTGGCCAAAAACTCGCCGCGATGCCGCGCTCACCTAGCGCCTGGGATAGCCGGGTCGCCAGCTCGGGCGCGAGCTCGACAAAGACCACGTTTGATTGCGGCGGGGTCACCTTCAGCCCCTCAATTCCCGCAAATGTTTGCGCGAGCACCCGAGCATTGGCGTGGTCCTCGACCAGCCGGTCGACGTGATGGTCGAGCGCGTACAGCCCAGCCGCTGCAATTATCCCTGCTTGCCTCATTCCGCCGCCGAGCATCTTGCGCCATCGGCGCGCACGGGCGATCAATGGGACATCGCCGACCAGCACTGATCCGATCGGCGCCCCCAGCCCCTTTGAAAGGCACAGCGACACGCTATCGAAGCCCTCTGCCAGGTACCCGACATCAACGCCGAGCGCCGCAGCCGCGTTGAACAGCCGCGCACCATCGAGATGGGTGGCGAGCTTCCGCTCCCGCGCAAATTCGACGACCTCGGCCAGATGATCGCGCGGCAGGACCCGCCCGGCGAACGTGTTCTCGATGCTGACCAGTCGCGTGATCGCAAAATGCGGATCATCGTCCTTCACCGCGGCGTGAAGCTCCTCGAGGGGGATCGTGCCGTCGGCGCGCACCGGCAATGGCTGCGGCTGGACCGAGCCCAGCACCGCAGCGCCTCCGGCTTCCCACAGATAGGTGTGAGCTCCGGTTGCGCAGAGAAATTCCTCGCCGCGCTGGCAATGGCTCATGATCGCAGCGAGATTGGACATGGTGCCGGTTGGCGCGAACAGTCCCGCTTCCTTGCCGAACACTGCGGCAAGTCGGGCCTCGAGCGCCTTGACCGTCGGGTCGTCGCCAAGGACATCGTCGCCCACCTCGGCGGCAGCCATCGCCGCACGCATGCCAAGGGTGGGACGGGTGACCGTATCAGAGCGGAAGTCCAGGCGGATAGCAGCATTGGCTTGCATGATCGAGACCCTATCGGTTTGGCTGTATCGGTCATACTAGCGAATGGATAGGCTCGGACAATCTATATAAACTGACGGATTATGGTGATATAGGATCACCAATCATGCGATCTAGCCGCGTCGAGTCATGGTGTCATGTCAATGTGGCGTTGGCTGCCTCGACCACCACCTGCAACTCGATCTTTGGCTCGATCTTCTCGGCTTGTCTGCAAGCGGCAGCCGCCCTGTGACGTCACATATGTTGTCTCGGTTCACGGGAGGCTGCCATCTTCGATGGAGACAACATCCGAAACGTTGCCGTCCTGTCCTATTCTGCAGATTCGAGGAGCCGCCCTTCACGAGAGCGCCGCCTCGGCCGATCCGCCGTACTTTGAGATGGAAATTGATATGATTTCAAATCTAATCTACCGGTGATAGTTTGTCACCAATGAAGCGGTCGGACATTCCATCCCTCGATGACCTGCGTGCCTTTGAAGTCGTTGCGCGGCTTGGTTCCGTGCGTGCGGCGGCGGCTGAGTTAAATTTGACGCACGGTGCTGTCAGCCGGCGCGTTTCGAAACTTTCCGAACACCTCGACATTCGTTTGCTGGAAGTTGATGGGCGTGGCCTAAGGCTGACGGAGGAGGGTTCACGGCTCGCGAAGGCGACGACAGACGCTTTGTCCCTCGTTTCGGCGGCGCTGGAGGATATCCGCAAAGTCGATCTGTCACCACCGATCGTCGTTTGATGCGAACGATCCGTCGCCATGCGATGGCTGATCCCGCGCCTCTCGGAATTTCAGGATCGCCATCCCGAAATTGACTTTCATCTTTCTGTCGGTGGCGGGGGGTTCGATTTTGCGCGCGACCGTATCACCCTTGCGATCCGCAGGCTTGATTTCGCGATCGATGCGAATTGGCAGGTCGAACGGTTGATCGAGGAGGAAGTCGGTCCTGTCATGCATCCTGCCATGACGGATCGGTTTGCTGCCGGCGATTATGTCGCGCTTGCTGCAAAGACCCGTCCGGATGGATGGCAGAAGTGGTCTACCGCTCATCCGGACGCGCCGAAGCCGCGCTCGACGCGCTCTCTTGACCATCATTTCCTGATGGTGGAGGCCGCAGCCAGCGGTCTTGGTGTAGCCATGTGCCCAAAAATCATTGCCATTGACGATATCCGCAAAGGCCGCCTGACCGCACCATTCAGCTTTCACCCTGATGGTTCACATTACGGCGTTATTCGTTCGGCACTGGCGAGGAGGACAGCTGGAATCGATCAATTCGTGTCTTGGCTTCTCGCCACCATCCAAGAAGATTTTCATGCTGCGTCATGAGGTCGGCGGCAAAGAGCCGACGACTGTCAACTTTCAAAGAACGTGCCGGCACTTCGTTCTTCGGCGCGCGCAAACGCCAGCGTGGCAATAGCGGTATCCTGAACACCGGTGCCCGTAAGATCGGCTATGGTGATGTCCGAGGCACTTCTGCGGCCCGGTCTGGCACCCACAACGACCTGACCTAGCTCCGGAAAATCAGCGTCACTTGCGACGAGACCTGCGTCGATGGCATGGCGCAATTCACCCAATCTTCGCGTTTGTTTGAGGCTGTCAGCCACGTAAACATCTGCCGCTTTGATAGCGATGGGGTCAATCTCGTTCTTATGTTCCGCGTCCGAACCCATGGCGGTCAGGTGCTGTCCGGGTTCGAGCCACGAGGCATCGACAATCGGTCGGTCGGCAGGTGTCGTCGTGACGACGATCTGTGACCCGGCGATCGCGCTTCGCGGATCCTCAAATGCGGAAATGGACAGATCTTGTCTGCCTCTGATCTGCCCGACAAGCGCTTGCGCCCGTCGATAATCACGCGCCCAAACGCGGATCTCTCGAATAGGTCTCACCAGCATGAGGGCCTCGAGTTGCAGCCTGGCCTGAACGCCCGCCCCGAAGACCGTTGCAATCGACGCGTCCTTCCGTGCCAGATGGTCTGCCGCGACAGCGCCAGCGGCCGCTGTGCGAACGTCGGTGAGGTAGCCATTGTCCAGCAAGAGCGCCTGCACCAAGCCCGTTTTGCTCGACAGCAAGACCATCAGACCGTTGGTGCTGGGAAGCCCGATCTTCGGATTATCAAAGAAACCAGGGCTGACCTTGATGGCAAAGCTCCTCAAACCACGAATATAAGCCGTCTTCACATCGACTTCGCCTCTGCTGTCGGGCACGTCGAGGCGCAAAATCGGCGGCATCTGAACCGCGTTTTCCACGGCCAATGCGCGGAAAGCGTTTTCAACGCAATTCACCGCATCCATGTCGAGCGGAATGATGGTTCGAAGCTCTGACTCGGTCAAAATCCTGATTTTTGACATCAGCGTCCCTCATCAATTGTGTCAAGGCCGTTGGCCACCTTCATGTGCAAGGCCATGTCAATGTTACCGCCTGAAAGAATGGCAACGATCGGGCCTTCAACCTGCGCCAGTTTACCTGAGAGCAGCGCAGCAATGCCGACTGCCCCAGCACCCTCGATTAACTCACGCTCACACGCATAGGCGTGACGTATCCCAGCGGCTATCTCACGCTCGCTGACGAGCACCACGTCGTCGAGAAGGGTTTTGCACATCGGGTACGTCCAGGCATTGGCCAAACCGACGCCGCCACCGAGCGAGTCGGCGAAACTTCGATGTTCTTCGACCTGGACCGGGTGCCCCGCGTCCATGCTAGCCTTCATCGCTGCTCCCCTTTCCATAGTTATACCGATTACCTTGGCATCCGGGCGCACCGCCTTGACCGCCGACGCGACACCTGCTGCCAAACCGCCGCCGGACAGGGGAACGAGAACCGCGGCGACGTCAGGCATCGCCTCGACAATTTCAAGTCCGACGGTGCCCTGGCCGGCGATGATCCAGGGGTGATCAAAGGGCGGGATCATGGTGAGGCCCTCCTCCGCGACGAGACGATCAACCTCGACCTGCGCTTCATCTTGGGATGACCCGACGATCCGTACGCGAGCGCCGAGTCGGCGGATTTCGGACACCTTGTTTTCCGGCACGAGGTGCGACATGCAAATGGTCGCTCGGGAGCCAATCGCGTCGGCGGCATAGGACAGCGCGCGTCCGTGATTGCCCGTGGAAGCCGCAACAACGCCTCTATCCCGCTCGGTTTGAGTGAGCTGCAAAATTGCATTGGTTGCTCCACGAAGCTTGAAGCTTCCGGTCAATTGGCGATGCTCCAGCTTCGGGCCGAACTGCGTCCCGGCCAGTTCGGACAGTGTCGCCGACATGACCACAGGCGTGATCCGGATGTGCTTGCTGATGCGCTCGCGCGCCTGCTCAATCGTTTCCAGACTAATCATGTCTGTTCACCTTAGCTCCGGCCTTTGCCAGTTGTTGTCTGCTGCGCGTAGCGCCAACGCAGGGGCTTGATTGCAAGCGGACGGCACGAACTTTTTCGGCGCCGTCGCGGACTTGCAGAAACGAGTATGGCACCTGAACCTCAGCCCTTCCGGCGTCTGAGGAGCATGTTCCTGTCGTGCCGCGCATACATCGAGTAAACGATAGGAATGAACCAGGGTTTGCCGTTGAAGAATGGGACGGCCCTCGGAGCGGCATCGAAATCGAACGCAGACCGCGATTGTTCCCCGTCACCGAGGATCTTGAACGCCGCCTTTTTGCCCAGCCATCTGGCCCACACGACACCGGAGCCGCAATAGCCGGTCGCATAGACTGTATTTCCGCGGGAGAACATGCGCGGGATCATGTCGCGGTTCATGGCGACATAGCCGAACCAGCTGTGCGTAAGACCTATTCCTGCGAGTTCGGGAAAGAGCCGAGCAAGTTCGCTTTGCAGATGTGCAATCGGAGCAGCGGAGTCCCCTTCAGTCGTCCCGTCGCGCCCGCCGAACAAGATCCGAGATCCATCGTGCGACGGCCGATAATAATAGCTAAGCTTACGCAGGTCGCCATACATCATGCGTGGCGGCATCAGCCGATCCATCACCTCCCTGTCGAGCGGCTCAGTCGCAATTATCCTGCTGCGAACAGGAACAAGCCGGCGACGCAGCCACGGGTCGAAACCGTCGGTGTAGCCATCAGTGCAGACAAGAAGCTTTCTGGCGAAAACCTCTCCGCGCTGCGTTTGAATTCGCACGCCTCCGGCCTCGCTAGTCGATCTAAGGACTGCGGTATTTTCATGTATGACCGCCGTCGATGAACTTGCCAGATCGATCATGGCCGCAAGAAGCTTGGCCGGCTGCAGCCCACCGATGTCTTTGCGCACAAAGCCTCCGACATAAAGGTCAGTTCCGATGAAATTCGGAACATCGGCCCTTTCCACCGGGTATGCCTCGATGCCGAGATTCTGATGCAGAAAGTCTGCCTGACGACGGAGTTCGTCGGCTTGATCAGCTGTCATGGCCCCGTTGAAGGCGCCAGACAGTGAGAAGTCACATTCGATATTCTCGTCTCTGAGGAAGCGCCAGAGATCCTCTCGCGCCGCCTTACCTTCCAGGAGAATGGCTTGCGCCCTCTCCTGCCCAAATCGCCTGACCAAATCCTTCCGCCCCGGACGGATGCTTCCGCTGGCCATGCCCCCATTGCGGCCCGATGCCGCAAGGCCAAGGGCCTGACGGTCGAACAGCTGCACATGCTTGCCCGCACGAGCAAGTTCGAGCGCTGCCGACAAACCCGTATACCCTCCCCCAACGACCGCCACGTCGCATGTTTTCTCGACATTCTGCGCTGGCAGGGAAGGAAATGTGCTGTCCTCCCACCAGTACGGCGTGGATTTAATGGGATGCGCTTGAGCCTGGGCCATGAGAGCTTAAGTTCCGGAAAGATGATTTCAATCGATTATTGGCTTAGTCTCGGCAGACCCAAAGCTTTCGCGTCGTTTCGATCACCCTCCAGGTTCCGACGAAACCCGGATGCATCGCGAAGGCGTCGCCGGCAACGATGCGCCGCGGCTCGCAGCCATCCTCGATCAGCTCAGACACGCCCGAAAGAATGACACAGAATTCGAAAGTTTCGCCCTTGATCGAGCGGTAGGCGCCGGGTGTCGCTTCCCAGACGCCGGAGCGAACGACGCCGTCGGCGGTCTGCGCAATGTCCCAGGCGAGAAATTGCGGATTACCCTCGATAAGCCTTTCAGGCGCGGGCTGGCCTTTTCGCGGTTGAGGCAGGTTGCCGTAATCGACGAAAGTGAGTTTGGACATTGGTAGACCTTTCTTGGATCTGTTTATCGGACAAACGACAGGCGCCGTTCGAGGTGTTTCAAACCCGTCAGAACGACGACGTTGATGGTGAGATAGAACGCTGCGGTGACGATGAAGATGTCCATGATCGCGAAAGTCTCGCTCATGAGCCGCTTCGCATATCCGGTGATTTCGAGAACGGTGATCGTGGATGCTAGGCTGGATTCCTTCACGATGATCGCCGCCTCGCTGCTATAAGCGGGAAGAGCCTGGCGCACGGCAAGCGGAAACTTCACCCTCTTGAAGACGTGCCACGGGTGCATGCCACAGGATTCTGCCGCTTCGATAAGTCCTTTCGGCAGGGAGAGGAAAGCCGTGCGGAAAATCTCCGCCGTGTAGGCACCGGTGTTGAGCACCACAGCAAGGATTGCAGCGTTCAGCCCATCTCCGATCATCCACCATAGAATGGGGTTCTGACGAATGAAACTCACCTGGGCCAAGCCGTAATAGATGACGAAGACCTGCACCAGCATAGGCGTGCCGCGGAAGATCGCGCAGTAGGCGTCGCATACGCGGCGCAATACCCGGCTTCTCGAGCAGCGCGCGAGCCCGACGGCGACACCAAAGGGAAGCCCGATACCGACGCCGAATAGGGCGATCAGCAACGTCATCTTGGCACCTGTGACAAGGAACGGAACGGCATATGCAATTATCCCGAGATCCATATCAGCGTCCTCGGAAGCCGCGGTCGAGCGCACGTTCAGCGCTGGAAAACACGGTTTGACTGACTGCGGTCATGCAGAAGAAGAGCGCCGCAGCGATACAGTAGAAAAGCAGCGGGGATCGTGTGATTCCTGCGCCGATGGCAGCCGTCCTCATTAATTCCTGTAAGCCGACGACCGAGACAAGCGACGTATCCTTGATCGTCATCTGCCAGACGTTGTTGATCCCGCCAAGCGCCAGCCGCAGTGCCAGTGGGAACGTGATGCGCATAAACGTTACCCCTCTTGGCAAGGCGAGCGACTGAGCGGCTTCCAGCAGACCGTAAGGCACGGCCTGAAGCGCACCACGGATGACTTCGATCGAATAGGCGCACGAGATGACGGCAATCGCGATTACCCCGACGATGTAGGGATATGCGTTATCAGCCGAGTCCTGATAGCCGAACGCAGCCGTAATCGCCTTCACCCACTCGATCGACCCGAAAAACAGGAGATAGATGACCAGCAAGCCCGGAACGCCACGAACGAGAATGCTGTACCCGTCGACAAGTTGCGAGACGACCACGACCTTCCGCCAGCGCATGATGGCCAAGGGTGTTGCAACGAGAAAACCGAGTGCCATTCCGATCAAACCGATGACGATCGTGACGACACTTCCTTTCAGCAGAGCCCGCGCCCAACTTTGCTCCACCATCAACACCCAAAGATCACCCAACATGGACACAATCCCCCCTAACCTGCCTTGGGCTGTGCCAAGGCAGGCTTCACGTTCAAAACGATCACTTCTTGCAGGGAATCGTGTAGTCGTCCTGGAACCAATGCATCGAGGCTTCCTTGACCTTGCCATCGTTGATCATCTTGCACAGGGCGGCATCGACCTTCGTCTTGAGTTCGGTATTGCCCTTGCGCATGCCGACTCCCATGCCATGGCCAAGAACGTCTGGGTCATCCATGGCCATGATCTTCAGGTCGATTTTGGTGAAGTTGGCGCCGTCAGGCGTTGCGAGAAAATCCATCCATGTCGGCGAATCCGCGAAGGCGATGTCGATGCGACCGCTCGCGAGATCGGCTGTCAGCTGAGTGACGGCGTCGTATGTCTTAAGATCGGCGCCGTGCATCCGCTTCTCCATGAACCTGGCGTAGGTCGTCCCGGTGACGACGCCGACACTCTTGCCCTCTAGGGCCTTCTCGATTTCGGCGAGGCTCTTGAGACCTGCAAGCGGAGAGTCCTTGGCAACAGCGAAATAGAGCGGCGTTGTCGCATAGGGGATGGAGTAGTCGATCTTCTTCTCACGTTCGGCGGTGATACCGAGGCCGGAAATGATGACGTCAAAGCGATCTTTATCCATGGAGGGCACCAGCGAGCTGAATGTCTGTACGACGAATTCACACTTCAGTTTCAGCTCGGCGCAGAGGCCATTGGCGATATCGGCGTCGAATCCGGTTACGTTGCCGCTCGGATCGGCCATGCTGAACTTCGGCGCATCGCCCTCCGTCCCGATACGCAGAACGCCGTCCTTTGCCGACGCGCCCGTCGCCAGTGCGCAGACGAGAAGGCTGGTTGCCAATGCTGACTTGATGAGATTGCTATTGATCATGATTGTTACCCCTTTTGGTTTTCGTTGTAGCGCGGTTTCAGGCGTTGGCTGCCATCACTGTCGATAGAAAACGCTTCACCCCTTCCGTTGCGGGATTTCGAAACAGTTCCTTCGGCTCGTCATCCTGCTCAAGGCGGCCGTTTTGCAGGAATATCATCCGGTTCGACACATCGCGTGCGAACCGCATTTCATGCGTGACGAGGAGGATCGTAGCCCCCGATTCCGCCAGCGCCCTTATGACTTTCAGCACTTCACCCACGAGCTCGGGGTCCAGTGCAGATGTCGGCTCATCGCACAGCATCAGTTTTGGTCTCATCGCCAGAACACGTGCGATCGCGACGCGTTGTTGCTGCCCGCCCGAAAGCTGTTGCGGGTAGCGATCGCGGAAACTCGCCATGCCGACTTTCGACAAGGCCGAGAGCGCGACCTCTTCAGCGTCTTTCTTCGCGAGTTTCAGCACCCAAACGAGTGCCTCGGTCACGTTAGACAGGACGTTCAGGTGAGGCCAGAGATTGAAGTTCTGGAACACCATGCCAATCTGCCTGCGAAGGTTCCTGATATCGCGAGCGTTGACAATCTGGCTCCTGCCGCGCTCGTCATTGACAACGCAGACCGACTGACCCATGCACTCGATCCGACCTGATGTCGGCGTCTCCAGAAAGTTGATGCAGCGAAGGGCGGTGCTTTTCCCACATCCGGACGACCCGATCAGGGAAATGACCTCACCTTCGCTCATGTCGAAGCTGATACCATCGAGTACCTTCGTCGATCCAAACGTCTTGGTGAGTTCTCGAACCTTTAGAACTGCGTTCATGCGCAAAGCCTCAGACAGTCGCCCATTCGTTATCCCGCCACCAGTCCTTGAGAGTCCAGCTCCCGCAACACCTCGTCAACGGCAGCCCTTGCGATCGCTACCATTTCGTCGATTTCCGCTTCCGTCATCACAAGTGGCGGTGCAAAGCCCAGAATGTCCCCATGCGGCATCGCGCGGGCAATGAGGTTGCGATTTCGCGCGGCTTGGGAGATGCGCGCGCCGACCTTCAGGCCGGGATCGAACGAAGCCCGGCTACCGCGATCGGAAACGAACTCGATGGCTGCAAGCATGCCGACACCACGAACCTCCCCGACGATCGGATTTTGCTCGAACTCCGCCTTCAGCCGTTGCATAAGATAAGCGCCTTTCGTCGCGGACTGGCCGGCAAGGTTTTCGCGCTCGATGATATCAAGAACCGCGTTCGCGGCCGCGGCGCCGATCGGATGACCGGAGTAGGTGTAGCCATGTGAGAACGAGCCCACACGCGGCGTTGCCTCCTCCATGACCTCGTAGACTTTTTGCGAAACGATGGCCGCCGACAGCGGCACATAGGCTGACGTCAAGCCCTTGGCGACGGTGATCAGATCGGGATCCATACCGTAGAGGTCCGAACCGAACATGGCACCGGTGCGGCCAAACCCGCAGACCACCTCGTCGGCAATCAGCAGCACGTCGTACTTCTTCAGCACAGCTTGGATCTTCGGCCAGTATCCTGCCGGCGGCGGTGTAATGCCTCCCGTTCCAAGGACCGGCTCCGCTATGAAGGCGCCGACAGTGTCCGGCCCTTCGGCGAGAACAAGCGCTTCCAATTCATCAGCGCGGCGCTGTGAAAAGGCTTCTTCGGTCTCGCCAGGCATCGCACCGCGATAGAAATGTGGGACGCCGGTGCGCAGAATCCCCGAAACCGGCAGATCCATATGATCGTGGTAAAAGCTCAAGCCTGTCATGGAGCCGGAAACCACTGAACATCCATGATAGCCGCGCTCACGCGAGATGATCTTCTTCTTTTGCGCTTTCCCGCGCAGATTGTTGTAATACCAGACGATCTTCGCCTGCGTCTCATTCGCGTCGGAACCGGACAGTCCGTAAAAGACCTTCGACATTTTGCCTGGGGCCATTCGCACCAGGCGATCCGAAAGTCGTGCGAGCTCCTCAGTCGTGTGTGCTGCGTAAGAGTGGTAATAGGCAAGCTTGTAAGCCTGCCGAGCGATCGCTTCGGCGACTTCGGTGCGGCCATAGCCGACATTCACGCAATAGAGGCCCGCAAAGCCGTCCAGATATTCTCGGCCGGATGCATCGCGGATACGAACGCCTTTTCCAGTCTCGACGATGGTGGGATCGGTCTCTCCGGCAGCGTAATTCTTAAGGTAAGTGAACGGATGCAGGACGGTCCTGCGGTCCATGTCAGCAATTTCAGCAATATTGGTCATTTCTCGGTTCCTCATGCAGCGAGGTCATCTCGGGCTGCACATTGCTGCCGCCTCTGTCTTGTCCATCAAGCGTAGAAGTATTGAGACGATGAATTCCGGCGGAAGGCTTGCTTGGACGAGGAATTCCTGCTTTTTTGGTCCGTTAAACGATGAAATCCTGCGGAGTTTCCCATGCAGCTCGATCGGCTAGATGCTCGTCTTCTCAGTCTCGTGCAGGTCCATAACAGACACAGCAGCGAGGAACTCGGTGCGATGGTCGGTCTTTCGGCCACTGCGGTGCAGCGCCGCCTCAAGCGGCTTCGTGAGGCGGGCGTGATTGAGGCTGAGATTGCGGTTGTGAAGCCCAAATCTGTCGGCCGGCCGATCGCAATGCTTGTACTGGTCACGCTCGAGCGCGAAAGAGCCGACATCGTTGACCGGTTCAAGCAATCGATACGGCAGACGCCGGAAGTGATGAACGGCTACTATGTAACAGGCGATGCGGATTTCGTCCTGATTGTCACTGCCGAGAGCATGGAAGACTACGAGGTCTTTACCCGCAAGTTCTTCTATGAAAATCCCGATATCAAGGGCTTCAAGACAATGGTGGTCATGGACCGCGTCAAGACAGGCTTTTCAGTGCCGATCGACTTTGATCACTTCTCCTGAGATAGACACGGCCTTGAGTCCGCCGGGTTTTCGCGGAATGACGTTTGATACTTCGACGGATTGCACCTGGGAATGTCTCCGGAGCCGGACCATTATCGTTCGAGCGCTGCGGGCGGATTGAAGGCAGGCGGCAAGCCGTCAGCGTCATGAGCAAAATGCAAGGTGGATTGGTCTGTTTGTGCCGTTCAAACTGACCGATCTGTATCCGATGATGCGCACATAAATCGCTTCACCGGAGGAACCGCATGAAGATCTACAATATCGCACTAGTAGGATTTGGTGGCGTCAACCGCGCTTTGGCGGAGCTCATCGCGACGAAGAACCCGCTGTGGGAGCGGGATCTTGGTTTTCGCCTTAACATCGTTGCCGTCAGTGATCTCCATCTCGGTTCCGTCATTTCGCCGAACGGTCTGGACGCCAAGACGCTCGTGGATGCCAATTTTGCGAAGGGCGGCTTCGGCGGGCTCTCCGGCGGCAAAGCGGAAGCGGACAATGAAGCGATCATCAAGACGGCGCCGGCCGACATCGTCGTCGAAGCGACATTTACGAACCCGAAGGACGGCGAGCCCGCTATTTCGCATTGCCGCTGGGCCCTTAAGTCCGGCAAGCACATCGTCACCACAAACAAGGGGCCTGTTGCAATCGCCGCTCAGGAACTGAAGGCTCTTGCCAAGGCTAACGGCGTCCATTTCGAGTATGAGGGCGCGGTCATGAGCGGGACGCCTGTCATGCGCATGGCAAAAAAGACCCTTGCTGGCGCAGAAGTGAAAGGGTTCGAAGGGATTCTCAACGGTACCTCGAACTTTGTCCTCGGCCGCATGGAGAAGGGTCTCGACTTCGCCAGCGCTGTCGCAGAGGCACAGGCGCTCGGCTATGCCGAAGCCGATCCGACCGCCGACGTCGAAGGTTTCGACGTGCGCCTCAAGGTCGTGATCCTCGCAAACGAGCTGCTGGGAGCAAACCTCAAGCCCGCGGATGTCTCCTGCATTGGCATTTCAAAGCTTTCTCCTACCGATATTCAAACAGCGGCCAGGACCGAGAGCCGTTGGAAATTGATCGGATCGGCAGTTCGCAACGCCGACGGGACGATAAGCGGCAGCGTTGCACCTCAACAGCTTCCGCTTGGGCATCCGCTCGCCGGCGTCAACGGCGCGACCAATGCAGTTTCACTGAACACTGAACTGCTCGGCTCCGTCACTGTCACTGGCCCAGGTGCCGGACGGATGGAAACCGCTTACGCTCTGCTGTCCGACATCGTGGCGATACACACTGCCCACCCGCCCGAATTCGCGAAGGAGGCTGCGTAATGCCCGGTCTGGCCCCGAACCCCACCCCTTCCAACGAGATCATTGTCAATAGTCCCTTTGACGGCAGCTTTGTCGGAGCCGTTAAGGAGACCAGTGCCGACGATGTCGAGCTGTTGCTCGAACGCGCCAGGCGCGGCGCGCAGATTGCCCGGTCGCTCCCCCGTCACCACCGCTCTGCAATTCTCGAAAGGGCCGCAGCCACTATCGAAGAACGCAAGGAGGAGTTCGCGCTCCTGATCGTACGAGAGGCGGGGAAGACAATCGCTCAGGCCCGCAAGGAGGCGACACGTTGTGTCAACACCCTGAAACTCTCCGCGGAAGAGGCCAAGCGGAATGCTGGAGAGGTCATTCCCTTCGATGCTTATGCCGGCTCGGAATCTCGTCAAGGCTGGTATACCCGGGAGCCCCTCGGCATCATCACGGCGATCACGCCTTACAATGATCCGCTCAATCTCGTGGCGCACAAGCTTGGGCCTGCCATCGCCGGCGCCAATGCAGTACTGCTGAAGCCGTCGGAGCTTGCGCCGCTCTCCGCCATCAAGCTGGTGGAGGTGTTGATCGAAAGCGGTTTGCCGGAGGAGGTCATCACGGTCGCTGTCGGCGGCGCCGAACTCGGCAAGGCGCTCGTTTCGGCGAGAGACGTTCGCATGATCTCCTTCACGGGCGGTTTTGTCACCGGCGAGGCTATCGCAAAAGCCGCCGGCATCAAGAAGCTCGCGATGGACCTCGGCGGCAATGCCCCTGTTATCGTGATGGAAAACAGCGATGTTGACGCTGCCGTGGAGGATTGCGTGTCAGGTGCCTTCTGGGCAGCCGGCCAAAACTGCATCGGAACACAGCGGATTCTGGTACAGCGCTCGGTCTATGAGCGCTTCAAGACCGAGTTCGTGGCTCGGACCGCCTGGATGAAGACCGGCGATCCGATGAACTCTGAGACTGATATGGGCCCGATGATCTCCGTAAGCGCGGTGAACCGTGCCGCCGCCATGGTCGATCGAGCAATCGCTGCCGGCGCGACGCTGCTTTGCGGTCACAAGCCAGTCGGCACTCTCTATCCCCCAACCGTCCTGGAAAATGTGCCGGCGACGTGCGACGTATTGAACGACGAAGTCTTCGCTCCGGTCGTCATACTGCAACCGTTCGATGAGCTCGACGAGGCAATACAGCGAGCGAACGAGCCCGAATACAGCCTCCATGCCGGGATCTTTACCAACGATCTTGCCAACGCCCTCGATGCCGCCAAGCGGATTGATGCCGGCGGTATCATGATCAACCAGTCGTCCGACTATCGCTTCGACGCAATGCCGTTTGGCGGGTTCAAATACGGCAGCATGGGACGCGAAGGCGTTCGGTTTTCTTACGAGGACATGACCCAGCCGAAGGTCGTCTGCATCACGTCACTGCAACACTGATCGGCGAAGCCGGCGGCAATTTGAACCCATCGTCGTTTTTGGAAGTCAAGATGTTCAAAGGATCCATCACGGCCCTTGTCACCCCATTTGCCGGTGGGAAAGTGGATGAGGTTACGCTTCGCAGCCTAATCGAATGGCAGATCGCCGAGGGCACGTCCGGGCTCGTCCCCTGCGGAACAACGGGGGAAAGCCCGACCCTCAGTCATGCCGAACACAAGCGCGTCGTGGAACTCGCGATCGCGGCAGCGAACGGTCGCATTCCGGTCATAGCCGGCGCCGGCTCCAACAGCACGGAGGAAGCAATCAGCTTCGTGCGGCATGCACAGGAGGCCGGCGCGGACGGCTTGCTGATCGTCGCGCCCTACTACAATAAACCCACCCAAGAGGGGATCTATCAGCACTTCAGGGCCATCGACGCCGAAGCCACGGTTCCGATCATCGTCTACAATATCCCGGGTCGGAGCGTGATCGATATTCAAGTCGAAACGCTTGCCCGTATTTTCAGGGATTGTCCGAACGTCAAGGGTGTCAAGGACGCGACAGGTAATCTCTTGCGACCGTCTCTGGAGCGTATGACCTGCGGCAATGAGTTCAATCTTCTCACCGGCGAAGACGGCACGGCGCTTGGTTACATGGCCCATGGCGGCCACGGCTGCATCTCAGTAACCGCGAACGTTGCTCCCCGGCTGTGTGCAGACTTCCAGCGTGCGTGCCTGAAAGGCGACTTCAAGACGGCGCTGGACCTTCAAGACCGGCTGATGCCCCTCCACCACGCGCTGTTTCTCGAGACCAGTCCGGCTGGCGTGAAATTCGCGCTGTCACAACTTTCCAGGATTCGCGGAGACCTCCGCCTTCCTCTCGTCGAGGTGAGCCCGCCCGTTAAAGAGGCCATCGTCCATGCGATGCGCCATGCCGGAATTCTGGATTAAGGAGCGGAGAATGGGAATTGAACGCGTAGAGGTCGATTTGATCGGCCCGCTTCCTATCCCTCGCGAGGTTCTATACGGCATCCATACCCGACGGGCTGAGCTCAATTTCGACGTTTCAGGCGTTCGGCTGAAAGACTTCCCCGAACTCATTCAATCAATGGCTATGGTCAAGAAGGCGGCAGCATGCGCAAACGCTGACCTTAGGCTTCTTCCGACGGAAAAGGCATCGGCGATCTGCGAGGCTTGCGATGATCTCATCGAGTTGAAGTGCATTGATGGGAACTTCCCTGTCGATATGATGCAGGGTGGCGCGGGCACGTCCACTAATATGAATCTGAATGAGGTTGTGGCCAACCTGGCGCTGCTGAAGCTTGGGGCGAATGTCGGCGACTACGACAAACTTCATCCAAATGATGACGTGAACCTTTCCCAATCGACAAACGATGTCTATCCGACCGCTCTGCGTCTGACGATTCTTCGCGCTTGCGAAGGGCTTATAGCGTCTCAGGTAGGCGTGCGCGATGCATTCCGTGCGAAGGCGCGCGAGTATGCCAGCGCATTGAAGGTCGGCCGCACTCAATTGCAGGATGCCGTCCCGATGACAGCAGGACAGGAATTTGATGCGTTCGGCGAATTGATCGATGAAGATATCAACCAGCTGCAGTCCGCTTCCCGATTGTTGAAAGAGGTTAATCTCGGCGGATCGGCAATCGGAACCTCAATTAACGTTCCCCGCGGCTTCCCCGGCGCGGCTTGCGCCCACCTCACTCAGATTTCCGGTATTCGGCTGATCCCCGCTCGAAATTTTATCGAAGCGACATCCGACACCGGCGGCTTCGTTTCGTTCTCCAGCGTTCTCAAGCGAATTGCCGTGAAACTAACAAAAATCTGCAATGATCTGCGTCTCTTGAGCAGCGGGCCGAGGGGCGGTCTGGGCGAAATCCGACTTCCGCCCGTGCAAGCCGGATCCTCAATCATGCCCGGTAAAGTCAATGCCGTTATCCCCGAAATGATGAACCAGATCGGATTCCAGGTTATTGGAAATGATCTCACTGTCACGCTGGCGGCAAGCGCGGGGCAATTGCAGCTCAATGCGATGGAGCCAGTGATCATTCTCAACATCCTCCAATCCATGCGGATGTTGACGCGGGGGATGGAAATTTTTAAGCAGCGATGCGTCGATGGAATTGAAGTTGATGTCGACCGGTGCAAGGACCTCCTCGATCAGTCTCTCGTACTCGCAACTCCCTTGGCGATGCTGATCGGGTACAGTAAGGCCGCGCATCTTTCCAAGAAGGCGCTGGCAGAGAAGCGGGGGCTGCGGCAGGTGGTCGAAGAGGAAGGCATCCTAGCGCCCGATCAAATTAAAGAGCTCTTTGAAGCCGGCGCGGCGTTCGCATATTCGGACGTCAGGCATGGGAGCTGAAAGAACTGGTAAGCTAGCGCATGTCGCGCAAAAGTGTACAGTGGCTTTGCGATACCGACATGCGTAATACAAAGGCATAAAGCGCAACGAGCAGAATCTGAAAGATCGCGACTCGCTCTAGGGAGCCGCGAACCCGTTTCAGAGCGCCTTCAGGATCCAGACACCTCCCGTGAGGAATGACCAATCCGCTTATCAACGATCGCGGTAGAGCGGAGTGTTGGCGCGGTATCGCGGATATATGGGAGAAGCCGCTTGCCATTAAATCAAGTTCGGGCCTGCCGTTTATTGTTTGAGTTTACTCAGCCGCGCCAATCAATGACTCGGGGCTATTTTCGAATTACCGAGGAGAGAGCGAACGCAGTCAGCGTATCGCGCACGCCGGGCATCTCGGCAATCAACTGCCAAATCTGCCGGATGCGGTCAGCCTCATGTGACTCGACCCTCACAAGGAGATCGAAATCACCGGTCATAACGTCGCAAGCCACGACTTCCGAGATTTTCCGTAGCGCCTGAATGACGTCGCCGCCCCTCATGCGATCGTGACGGTAGACGAAAATCAGTGCGGTTGTGATGTGTTGGCTATTTCCCCCATCGCAGGTGACGATCGTATATCCCCTGATGAAGCCTTCTCGCTCAAGTCGTTCGATCCGCACACGCACGGCATTTCGAGAAAGGTTCACCTTCGCCGACAACTCCGCATGGGAAATTCGGGCATTCGCCTTCAATTCGACGAGTATCTGTTCGTCAGTGCGATCGAGGAGATATTTCATAAAGCCTCAGCCGCGTCTCTTAAGCGAGAATGTCGGACGTTACCGACCGATAGGCTGACACGGCGATCTCCGGTAGGTAGGCTCTTTCCTTCCGACTGGCAAATCGCTTCGATGTCGAAGCCATTATGAAACCTGGCAGCGCCTGCCTTTCTTTATCAGTCAGGCATCGGACTTCCTGGTAACCTTGCAGTAGCGCGCAAGCGCGCTCTTTGTTGAGGTTTCCGTTGGTTTCGCCCGCCCAACCGACAAGCACATCAGCAAGTTCCGACACAAGCGCATCCTCGTGCCGTAGCCTGAAGTTGATGACCCCGCTGACATTCTCGCCGAGGAAAAAGACGTTCTCCTGGACCAATGCACCGTGAACTGTCCCAATGGGAAGAGCCGTTGATGCGCATTTCGCCCCCCGTTCCAAGATAGAGTGGATTTGAGCCGTAACGCGACCCAGGCTTATACATTTTGCCGGACCTGCAAACGTCGGCGATGCGCCTGGGACGAAGCTGACAGTGGCAACCAACCGACCTGCGGCCAGGGACGTGGCGTGGCCGTCGACAGTGCGTAGTGGGATGGGACAGGGGACGCCATGTCGATGAAGCGCCTCCATGGTTTCGAAAGCCCTTTCCAAGTCTATTGGCTGGGCTCCATTCTCGAAAAGTGTAACGATGAATTCGCCTTCCCTGGTCCGAAACAGGTACGTCGTCTCGGAGTCGCCGTCCGCAATCCCAATCACCGACAGAAGTGATGTAAACCCGTAGGCCGCGGCAATGGTTTGGCGATCTTCGTCAGAAAGTTCAGTAAAAACAGCCATTTTCCTGCCCTTTTCAACGATGAAGTCCGCGGCTCGGCCCCGGGTTTGCGTCGCCACGCCGTGAAGGGCGGCGAAAAGACATTGGTTCCGCCGCCTTGTGGTATATTTGTTTGTCCGGGCCGAACCGTCAGCGCACGCAGGACGGCCGCTGTTTACATGACTGTGACGTAGATCTTCCGGACGGTTTCCACGGTCCGCCAGGTGCCGATGAATCCGGGTTTCATCACGAAACTATCGCCCGCTTTGTAGGTAACCGGTTCCCCGCCGTCCGGAGTGATTTCCACGACGCCTGCAAGGATGTGGCAGAATTCGAATGTCTCACCCTTGACGGAGCGCGTCAGGCCAGGCGTCGCTTCCCAGACGCCGGTATGAATCATATCGTCTCGCGCCACGTCCTGAGCCCAGGTCTTGAATAAGGGATCGCCGGCGATCAGGCGTTCGGGGCCGGGCCTAGCCTCACGCGGTGTTTCGGTGCTGTTGGGTACGATGGTCTTGAGGAGGGACATATTTTCTCCTTGCTCTCCTGGTTGCAGCTCAATAACCGCGGTCGCGATCGACAAGCCCGATCGGGTCGAGGCCGTCGCGATGACGTTTGATGTTGTCGATAACAGCGCGAGCTGCCGTCTCCGGTTGCGTAACGCTTGCAACGTGTGGCGTCAGAATGATCTTTGGATGTCGCCAGAAACCATGTTCTGGGGGCAAGGGCTCAGGCTCGGTGACATCAATGAACGCGCCGGACAGATGTCCCTCGTCGAGAGCCGCAATGAGCGCGTCATGATCGAGTTGCGCGCCGCGCCCCACATGGACGAGCGCCGCGCCGGCCGGAAGGGTCGCGAAGAGCCTGGCATCAAGCAGCCCATGCGTCCCTTGCGTCAGCGGCAGGAGACAGATCAGGATGTCGGTGCGCGCCAGAAACGGCGTGAGCCCGTCCGACCCATGATAGCAGTCAACACCATCCACCTGTCGTTCCGAGCGGCTCCATGCGGCAAGCGGAAAGCCGAAGGGTTTCAGTCGCTCCATGACGGCCTGAGCGAGCATGCCAAGGCCCAGGATACCGATCCGCTGCTGGGCTGCCTGACGCACGGGAAGCGGGAGCCAGGCGGCGTCGGCCTGCTGACCAATATAGGCCTTCAACTTGCGGTGCAAGGCGAGCACGGCGAGCGTCACATACTCCTGCATCATCCGGACGATGCCGTCCTCGACCATTCTGACGAGGATAGCGCCAGGGGGCAGGGTCCCTGGTTTGAACTGGTCGACGCCGGCGCCGATCGAGAAGACCACCTCCAAATTCCTGAAGCGATAAAGATCAGGCGGCGCAGTCCACGTGAGGATGTAGCGGATCTCATCCGGGTCATACTCGGAAATATCCATCGCGAACGGCAGATCGGGTAGGTCGCGTGCAAAAGCCTCGGCGAAGACGAGGCCTCTTTCTCGATCCGAATTGAACCAGAAAGCCATGGGTGCCCTCTCAGTCTTGCAGGGTTTCGGCAAGCCGCACGAGCATTTGCTCGCAGGCAGCGAGTTCATCAGTGCGGATGAATTCGTCGGCGCGATGGGCGCGGGAGATGTCCCCGGGGCCGCAGATGATCGCGTCGATGCCGGCGGCCTGGTAGAGGCCAGCCTCGGTGCCGAAGCTGACGGCTGCCAAGGTCGACGCGCCGCTTAGCTCCTCCATCAGCCGGGCGAGAGGCGCGTCGGCATCAAGTGAGAGTGCGGGATAGGTGCTACTGATTTCCCATACGGTGCGGAAACCGTCCGCCTCCAAAGCCTCGGCAGTCACCTTAATAGGTTCCAGAAGATCCGCTGGCGATACGCCGGGAACGGCGCGGGCTTCCAGTTCCAAAACGCAGTGATCGGGGATGACGTTGACGCTGCGTCCGCCCGTGATCGTTCCGATTTGTAGAGTGGAATAAGGCGGCTCGAAGTTCTGATCTAAGGCGCTGTTTGGTAGTTTGTCGACGATGTTCTGGGTCGCAGACATCACCGCAGTTACAGCGTGAATGGCATTCAGACCCTTGTCGGGGCGCGACGAATGGCCGGTTATACCATGGATCTCGATGCGGGCGGCCGCTTTTCCCTTGTGACCTCGGATCGCCAACATGCTGCTCGGCTCGCCGATAATTGCTCCCGAAGGTGGGGCGCACAGGTTCCGTATCTGCCGTAGCATGTGCGGTACACCGCGACAGCCGGCTTCCTCATCATACGAGAAGGCGAAGTGGATCGGACGGGCCAATGGCATCTTTGCCATCGCGGGAAGTCCCGCCAGGGCGGCAGCAAGAAAGCCCTTCATGTCGCACGCCCCCCTGCCGAAAAGTCGATCGCCTTCAGCCCGCAGGCGGAAAGGATCCGACGTCCATGTCCGTTCGGACGCGGAGACAACGTCCATATGGCCGGAAAGAATGTAACCGGGCATGTCTTTCGGGCCGATGGTGGCGAATAGATTTGCTCTGTCTCCTTCCGGTCCGGGCAAGACAGTCACTTGGGCGCCATGACTTTCGAGATAGTCCTTCACCCATGCAACGATATCGCCGTTCGGAGTCCCGACGACGGACGGAAAGGCGACCAACTGCTCGAGTATGTCTTTAGCATTCATCGCCGTTTCTCCGTCACTTCCGGGCCCCAGAAGGAGACCGCCATTCACATATAGGCTGCGTTCTGAGCACCGGTGCACATTCATCGCTCGGGACGAACCCTTCCCAGTCTCTGTCCGCCGATCAAGCAGGCGGACCCCCGGCCCGTCCCGTCCCATAGACGTCGGCGGGTCCTGGAATCCGCCCCCTAGCTTAAATTTACATTGTCGCCGAGCCATAAAGATGGCAATTAATGAATAGTGAATATCCGCTTCAGGTCTGGATTAATGTTGACGTCCGACGATCTCGCCTTTTTTTCGGTTCTCACAAGCTCGAAATCTCTCGCGGAAAGCGCGAGAAAGCTGAACGTAACGCCTCCAGCGGTGACCCAGCGCCTGCGCGCGCTTGAAGAGAAAGCCGGAGTAAGGCTGATCGACCGGTCCGGCCGTCGCCTGCGCCTTACCGAGGAGGGCTCATTGGTCGCTTCTCACAGCGTTATCGTCAGCGATGCCATAGATTCGCTTGCCGAGGCGCTGGCTGACCGCAAGGGTGTCGTTCGCGGGCACCTCAGGGTCGCAGCACCTCACGGATTTGGAAGGGTCTACGTTGCGCCGGTCGTGGAGGCGTTTGCGCGAGAGCATGGCAATGCCAGTGCTACCCTGCAACTTTCCGACCATCCCTCGGCTCTGCTCGTTGAGAGCTATGAAGTCGTTGTTCACATCGGGGCATCCACGCATCTGGACCAGGTCGTGACCACACTTGCGCCGAACAATCGAATTCTGTGCGCAAGTCCAAAATACCTCGCTTCGGCTCCGCCTATTTCTACGCCCGCCGATCTTGCTCGGCATCGGTGCCTAGTTGTTCGCGAGAACGAGGAGGACGTGACGCTCTGGCGGTTCAGTGGATCACGGCAGGAAAGTGCGACAGTGCGCGTTAACCCCATCATGTCGAGCAACGATGGCGCCGTCATTCGTGATTGGGCATTAGCTGGTCAGGGAATCATGATGCGGTCCGAATGGGCCGTTGCTGAAGACCTCGCTAAGGGACAGCTGAAGCAGGTTCTTCCCAACTGGAAGCTACCGCCGGCCGATATTCTCGCAATCCTCGGATCGCGGCACGGACGAAGCGCAAGGACTGCGGCGTTCCTGACGATGCTACGCCAGTCGCTGAAACCGCTCCCTTGGAGAGCCGACCATCCATAGACCTGCCGTCAGTAACCCAGGATGGACTTCGTCTCGAGATATTCTTCGAGCCCGCAGACGCCATACTCGCGGCCGTTACCCGAGCGCTTGTAGCCACCGAAGGCGGCCGCTCCGTCCCAAGCCGGATAATTGATATGAACCTGGCCGGCACGGACGCGTGCGGCGACCCGCCGTGCGCGCTCCGGATCTGATGACTGGACATGGGCGCCCAATCCATAGACAGTGTCGTTAGCGATCGCGATTGCCTCATCCTCATCCTTGTAGGGGATGATTGAAATCACTGGGCCGAAGATTTCCTCACGAGCTATGCGCATGTCCGAGGTCACCTCGGAAAAGATCGTCGGCTGTGTGAAAAAGCCCCTATTGAGCCCGGCCGGCCGGCCCAAGCCGCCGCATAGCAGCTTCGCTCCATCATCGATGCCGGCTTGGATCATGATCTGCACCCGCTCGAACTGAGCACGATTGGCGATCGGCCCCATATCCGTCAACGGATCAAGCGGAGCGCCGACTCGAATGGCGCGTGCAGTGGCGCTTGCAAGTCCTTCCACTTCGCCCAGCCGATGTGCGGGCACGAGCATGCGCGTCGGCGCACTGCACGACTGGCCCACATTGCGCATGCCGGCGAGCACGCCCTTCGCGACCGCCTCGCGGAAGTCGGCATCGTCGAGCAAAATGTTCGGCGACTTGCCGCCGAGTTCCTGCACCACGCGCTTCACGGTCGGTGCGGCAGCCTGCGCAACGAGTACCCCTGCGCGGGTGGAGCCAGTGATCGAGATCATGTCGACGTCCGGATGGCTGGCGAGCGCTCCACCAACGCTCTCACCTGTACCGTTGACCAGATTGAATACTCCGGCCGGAATGCCGGCGTCGTGCATCAACTCGGCAAAGAGCAGGGCGCTATAAGGTGAAAGTTCACTGGGCTTGAGAACGATAGTGCAGCCTGCCGCGATCGCGGGTGCGACTTTGGCGGTGATCTGGTAAAGTGGCCAGTTCCAGGGGGTAATTAGCGCACAAACTCCGATCGCCTCTTTGGCGGTCGCGGTGTGCTGATCGACTGTCAGAAACCGGTACTTCTCCAGAACCTCCATCTGGACGCGGATGTGCTCGGCAGCGAAAGGAACCTGGGAAGCCCGCGCGAACGTAATCGCTGCCCCCATCTCCTTGACGAGGGTATCCGCGAACAAATCGGATCTTTCCAGGAGGAGCGAATGCATCCTGCCAAGCAGAGCGAGTCTTTCTGACACAGATGATTGAGAAAACGCAGGGAAGGCCTCGCGTGCCGCGGCAACTGCTTGGTCGACATGATGAGCATCGCCCGCAGCAATATGCCCCACGACTTCTTCCGAGGCCGGATCCACCACAGGCAAATGGATTATATCGGCGAATTCTTGCCATTCTCCGCCAATATAAAACTGGTTTTCCCGTAGGCTCACCATAATCCACCTCGCGTCACTGCATCTCGCCAAACCGGTTTCATCTGAAGATGATCGCAACGTCGGTGAGATTGCAATTTATGTCACCTGAATGGTCGCTTAAGGTGGATGTTAACAAGATAATGCCGCGCCGTGTCCGTGATGAGTAATCGCGTTCCCCTCGACTCATCTGGGATATGGCTGCCTTGAAAGGATCTGAACCGTCGGCGCACTATTGTTTAAAGGTATTCTCGCGATGCCATCTCAGAAACTGTGGATGCGGGCGTTCGTGAACACCTGCCGGCACGATCGCTCTTCCGGTCTTGTTGATAAGACCTTGGATGCTGTCGCGGTCGTTTGCGTGACGCGAAACCAGAACCTCGAGATCGTCCGACAAGCCGATAAGGCCGCGATCGAACATCCAGTGTGCCGTGCCAGAGAGCGCGATGCCATTCGACAGAATGTCCGGGCCGTCCGCTTCAACGGGGCGAATGGGCGGCATCGACCTCGGCGCGGCCGCCACCATTGATCAGCTTCAAGCCTGTTATCGCGCATCGTTTGTCGTAGGCCTGCAAGATCAATCGGCGAAACAGCCGATCGCGAACGATACGCGATGAAAGCCGTGTGACCCGCACCCTTTCCTCTTCGAACATAAAAGGAGCTTGAATGCCGTCCGAGAATCCGGCGCCCGTTGGCGTGTCTATCGCCTCGCCCGATCGCGGCAGTTCCGGTTGATCCTCCGCCAGGCCAATCGACAAAATACGATTGAAGTCTACCGCTGGGATCGGCCGCACGGCTGCTTGCGCCCTTCCCGAAATTCGCCCCGCGTCGTTGAGCACTCCGCGCTCG
The DNA here is from genome assembly GCF_024721175.1 of Rhizobium sp. Pop5. Taxonomy (NCBI): domain Bacteria; kingdom Pseudomonadati; phylum Pseudomonadota; class Alphaproteobacteria; order Hyphomicrobiales; family Rhizobiaceae; genus Rhizobium; species Rhizobium sp. Pop5. Next base: position 750,797 of record NZ_CP099402.1, read on the forward strand.
ATCACGCCATCTGGCCCGCTGAAGGGAACAGCGTTGACGAAATCGAGATAGCTGCCAGGCTCGATCAGAGCCAAATACATTCCGGACGCTTTGGGATCCGGAATGATCTGTGCGACCTTGGCGACCGCGAAATATCCGCGCGTCGCCGCCACCTTTCGCGGCTCATAGTAAATGACCCAGTCTCCAACGCAGGCTTGGACGCGGCCTAGATACTGGCTCGGAAACTGATATTGCTCAGCCGGACTGTCGTCGTAGATCGAATCTGTGCGGTGAATGAAAACCCCGAATCCCATACTCGATCTCTACCATGGTGACCGCGATTCAAACCAGGGAGATCGGGCATATGTATGCCCTCAAGCGCGTCGTACTCTACGCGCGTTATTCAACAGATCAACAAAGCCCCGCGTCGATCGAAACTCAGCTCGATCTAGGAAAGGAATTCGTCCTGCGACAAGGTTGGCATTTGGCCGACACTTTCGTCGATGCCGGTGTCAGCGGCTTGTCATTTGAGACGCGGCCCGGCCTCCAGGCCGCGTTGGCGAGGTCGAACATCGGCGCATATGACGTCTTTCTCTGCCTCACCCTCGATCGCCTTTCTCGCGACCTTGAGCACAGCGCTCGCATTCTCAAGATACTGCAGTTTCATGATGTCGAACTGTGGACGGTTCACGGCGCCGCGGCGGTGTCGACAATGGAACTGGGGCTGAGGGCGGTTCTCAGTCAGAAAGTGCTAGAACAAGTTCGCTACCGCACGCGCGAAGGCCTGAAGACTGTCGCCAAGCATGGCCGGGTGCCAGGCGGTATTTGTTATGGCTACAGAGTGCGACGTGAGTTCGATGATAGCGGGAAGCCGGTGCGCGGCCTGCGTTCGATCGACATTGAAGAGGCGGCAACCATCGTCTGGATTTATGAGCAGTACGCGAACGGCATGAGCCCTGTCAGGATCGCAGAAGAACTCAATGCTGGCGGTGTACCCGGTCCGCGCGGCCGACTTTGGCAGGGGACCGCAATTCGCGGTCATCGAAATCGCGGCAGCGGCATTCTGAACAATCAGACCTATATCGGACTGATCGTCTTCAACCGCCTCGCCTATCGGAAGAATCCCGCGACAGAACGTCGGGTCTCACGGGAGAATGCGGGCCGAGCACCATGTTGTCCAGGAGGTGCCATCGCTCAGGATCGTTGAGGACGCCCTCTGGCAAAGGGTGAAAATGCGGCAGGAGAACTGGCGCACGAGCTAGGACAGGGCTTGGCTACCGCTCGGCCGGATGGCTTCACTCCGCGCACGTGCCAAGGACCGGCGTCATCAGCCTTACATGCGTATCGATACGCTCGAGAACTTTCGCCGGAACGACATTACGTTCCGGCAGCGACCACCAAAATCCGTTCACCTGTTCAACAGTATCGCCCGCCGCTTTGAGCACGGCCGCTTCCGGTAGCCGTGCACGATTGGCGAAAGCTTTCCACCGCTGCACATTCAGCGCCCTGAAGGGCCGCTCGCCGGCGAGCGACAGAGCCATGGCATCCGCGGGGATGTAAGGGATTGTCGAGAGCACGTCATAGACGGGTGCGAGCTGCGGTTTGTCATCTTCCCCGCTATAGATCAACGACCAGTTCTTCAGGTGCATGTCGCCATTGCCGGTGATGGCTGCCAGAGCCAGTCGGCGGACGAACTCAAGAGCAGCGGTGGACGATACGGCAACGTTCAAGGCTGCGGCGATATCATGATAGGCACCCCCTTCGTATTTCCGCGAGGGATAAACGCCGAATACCTGCGCAAAATCCTCAATATGGATGCGCTCGCCGTTTGCGCCGCGATCGAAGCGTCTGACGAGCAGGACCTTTCCATCTGACAGCGTCTCGAATTCCTTTGGTATACCCTCGAACTCCGATTGCTCGACAAGTTCGCGTTCCGGCACCTCCATCCCGATCGCTTCAGCTAATGCGAGATTGGCATATTCGTTTTCCGACACCCCGGGAAACGAGGTGGATGGAAACTTGGCGATGTAGGATCCCTGGTCGTCGCCGAGCGGCAGTGTCAGTCCACCGCCCTTCCCCGTATTCTTGATGACCGAAAGCTTCATCTGGACGCCGGCAAGCGAGAACCGGGCCTTCGGCTTAGGAGCAGGCAGGTTGTCGAAACGCACAACCGTTCTGTCACTCGGCACGACGCGGACTGCGCCAGGCAGATCCGAACCGAGAGCGACAAGCAGGTCGAAATCGTTTCCTGCGCGAACACTCCCCGCGTGGTGTTTTTCCATCGCCTCGCGCAGCTTGTCTTCGGGAAGCAGATTGGCAAAGAACGCCGGCAACGCTCTGGCGACGGGTTTCGGGTCCTTACGCAAGCCGCCAGTGGCTGCGCGAAAAGACAGACTAAGCACAGGAAAGCCGCCGGTTGCGCGATAACTGTCCTCGAAGCTGAAAGCGTTAAAATCGCCGGGCGTCCTGACGATCGTGCCGACCTTCACATCGTTCAGCAGCACGTCGAGCGACGAAATGGATCTCGGATCGGATGAAACTTCAGACATTCTCATCCCCGTCTGGACGCGCCATGAATGCCGGGAGATCATCGACATCGTCATGAGGCCGCAGCAACGCATCGACGGCCGGGACCATCGCCTGCGGTATAAGCATCAATTCAAGCCCCAGAGCGCGGGCGATATTGATCAGTGTCGTCGTTCGCGCAGCACTGCTTCCGGTTTCTATCTCACGATAGCGGGGACGCGATATACCCGCCATGTCGGCAACCTGCTCTTGAGTCAAATGCCGGCCTTTACGCGTAGCCTTCAGCAACTGCCCGATTTCCAGCAAGGGTTCTGACTCGGACCGTGCCATCCTACCTACCCAACCATTCTACGTGAGTAGGACAAGCTATCTCAAACATTTTGAGCACGGTCAATACAAAAGACGTAAATACGGATCATTAGCTAATAATTGATCTGTTTATATATCATTCATGTTGTTTTCTGAATGGTAGTGCCAGAGCCTGCGAGCGGTACCCATCTTACATGCTTTGTTAAAGGCACGCTCCTGTTCCCGCTCGCCCTCGGTACTGGTGCCAGAGAGAAATGGAATGAGCATGCCCAAACACGATCTTTCATCACGTCATTTTCAGCGAAAAATCTCGGAATTCTGCGAGGTGCGCATTGCACCGATATCTTCAAAGCGGGTGTTGGAAAATGTCCGCCCCTATCTGACCAGCCTGATCATTTACCGCAAGCGGCCGCCGATCCTGAACGGCCATCTCGACTGGACAGCGATCGGAGAAGCTTGCGGGATTGAAGACGAAATGACGGTCGAACTGAAGAAACAACTGCGGCCGGCCTTGGATGCGATCATCCGTTGGCTGAAGGCACCTCCCGTCAGCGAAGACGTTGCGCCGAAAAAGTTGCCTGTCGCCGCAAGCAAAGCTGAAGCGGTTAAAAAGACAACGCCAGTTTCCTCGACCAGAAAACCGCAACGCGCTGCGGCCGACGGAGTTTTTGCCCGGAACACATCTGCGCAACGCGGTCCTGCGCCAAAGCCAATTAGCCCATTCCCGGATCCGTTATTCGAGGCAACCTACGATCCGGCGAGTTTCCAGGATGCGTTGATCTACCATATGCGCCGTTTTGGCGACAGCTACTGGCAGCTCTATCGTGCTGTGGTCCGCTTGACCGAGACCTTCGACAGCAAGACACTTCTGTCCTGGATCCAGGGCGAGGGCGTCCCGCGGTCGGTTGCCAGCTTCGACATCCTGCGCCGCATCGAGACCCCGCTACCGACTAAGATCCCGTGTTCACCTCACATGGGGTCTCCTGATTTGCTGGCCGGTCTATATATGCAGATCCGGCGTATAAGAGGTTCTGGCGGGACAATGAGATGATTTCCTCATTCCTCAGATCCGACAAATCGATCTCGCTCTTGCAGGACAGCGGGCTCTGCTTGGTCACCGCCAGCAGACAGCGCACGTGGGCGATCTGTCGAAGCTAACGACACCGATGATGAACCCGAAGAATATTATATCCCTATCCTTCATCGTAGAGGTGGCCTACCATTATCATTGCATATTCTCGATCCATAATTTGCTTCCTGTCCGAATAGAAGCTTTTCGGCGGCCCTCCGACACCGCGAAACTCAGCGCTTATCCGGTGGAATTTGAATATGCTTTTCGGTTGGGCCGGAGAGGGCGCCAGCAGTATCTCGTCGATATACCTCTCAATAAACGTAGAAAACGTCCTGTTCACCACCGTCCAGGTCGTCTTCTAGCCCTTGCAGAGGAACCCGCCATTGATGCTGACACATTGGAGACCGCCTTCTTTTACTTTCGGAGCTGGACTCAATTGTTGGGCGGCGTCCTGATGATCGAATGCATGCCTGGCAATTGATCCGCCTGCGCCAAAAAATCGTGTGCGACTTGTACATTTGCGTTGTCGCCTAAACCTATCACGCCAAAACCAAAATCATCGTGTGGGTAAAAAGCCAGATTCCATTCGCGTGAGAGTATGAAGCAATGACCGTACAGCCCATGCACAACCATCTTTGCGATAAGTAAAGATCTTACACTTTCGATAGGGAAGCCATGCACATTCATGAGGGCAATATTCGCCCATTCCGTTTCGACCGATTCAGTATATTCCTGCGAACTAGGATCACGTCCAAATCGTTCTTTGTAACCAAATTCTTTGATAAGCCCAGTCTCCACAAGGCCCCTTATTAAATTGCCGTCTCGCTGGTCATCCGCAGCATCGCCGTATTGCCCAACTTCGTCAGAGTTTGCGTGCACCGAGGATGCAATCACAAAATGCTCCAGATCGTTTCTGAAATATCGCATGAAGAAGTCGGCGGCAGATTCTTCCATGCCTGGCTTGTATCGGCTGTCTTTTTCGAAAAAACCGAGGAAGCGAGCTGATGCTCCATATCCCGCGAGATTGATTGGTTGCAGTAGCAACTGAAGGGTATCGCTCATTCTTCTCATGAACAGCTTGGTTCCGCCTTCGAGGACGCCCCAGCAAGTATTCAGGGACCGATTCACCTTCCAGAGTTCAGTTCCCTCCTCTGCTATCCGATCGTTTTCCTCACGCCTGCCGTTCGAGCAAATTCGAGCGATCTGGACTGCTTCGATCTCGCGTATGCATGGTCAGAGGTGGCTCGGTTTGGTCTGAACAGTTCCGGGCGTTACGCTAAGTGGATTTCCGCCTCGATTATCCTGCCACCATCGTAAGCGACAAGCAGCCCCCGTCTGGCATTGATGGCGGCGATTCCGGTATTGCGGTGAGACGATTCACGAACTGTGAGCTTCTATGTCTGCGCCTAGCTCTGGAACTAGAAACTTCCATATGATCGAGGCCGTTCCGGAACGGCTTGAAGGTGCGCCGCGACAGTTTCGGCGGCGCTGGTCCGACGAATTCAAAGAACGGGCAGTGGCCGAGGCGATGGAGCCCGGCGCCAGTGTTTCGGCGATCGCACATCGCCTAGAGATACATCCCTCACAGCTATTTGGTTGGCGCCGTGATGCTCGTGACGGACGCCGATCTGCGCGGCAGGATCAGGCTACGGTATCGAGAACGACGTCAAGTGGTGCGCTTGCGGTGATCGACGTGATCATCGGCGACGTTGTGATCCGGGCTGGCGCTGGGATCGATGAAGCACACCTGCAACGGGTTATCCGAGCGGTGCGCTCGGCATGATCCCGTCGAACGTAAAGGTCTTTCTCGCGAGCCATCCAATAGACTTCCGCAAGGGGCCAGATAGCTTGCTATCGCTGGTTCGAGATGCCGGCAGCGATCCGTTCAGCGGATCTCTCTATGTCTTCCGGGCGAAGCGAGCGGACCGGATCAAGATTGTATGGTGGGATGGATCCGGGGTTTGCCTTTATGCCAAGCGGTTGGAAAAAGCGCAGTTCTGCTGGCCGCGCATTGGCCACAGCCGGGTCCAGCTCAACCATGCCCAGCTCTTGGCATTGGTCGATGGAATGGACTGGAAGCGGGTTCGCTTTACGCCCGTCAAACCGCCTGAGATTGTTGGGTAAAACCACTGCGGCGAAGTGAATCAGGGGCCTGAAACTACGGGCGGATCACGGCAAAATATGCTCTGATCAGATCCATGACGCGACCCGAGATCGAGCTCCCGGATGATGTTGAGGCCCTAAAGGCCATGGTCCTTGCCATGGCCGAAAAGGCAGCCCGTGTCGATGCTTTGGAAAAGCAGGTCGATGACCTGGAGGCCCGCAATGCTGACGCCGACGAGCGTATCGAGAGGCTGACGCAGATCCTCAAGGCCTTCGATCGGGCTCGCTTCGGACGGCGCTCGGAAAAGCTCGGCGCATCGGCTATCGACGATGAGCAGCAAGCCTTTGTCTTCGAGGAGATCGAGACCGGCATAGCCGCGATTAAAGCCCAGGTCACGAAAGGCAGCTCGAATACGGATGGCAAACGCGCACCGCGGCCACGCAAGGGCTTTGCACCGCATCTTGAGCGCGTCGAGGTGGTGATTGAGCCGGAAGAGTTACCGGAACACGCGGGCAAGCAAAGAATCCTGATCGGAGAAGACGTCTCCGAACGGCTAGATGTCGTGGCGGCGAAGTTCCGTGTCATCGTCACGCGCCGTCCCAAATACGCTTTTAAGAACGAAGACGGCGTCATCCAGGCTGCGGCCCCGCCACACATCATTGAAGGCGGCATTCCAACAGAAGCACTTCTGGCGCAGATCGCCGTTTCCAAATATGCCGATGGTCTACCCCTCTATCGCCAGGAAGCGATCTACGCGCGGGACAAGGTCGAACTCGACCGCAAGCTCATGGCTCAATGGATGGGCAAGCTGGGGTTCGAGCTCGATATTCTTGCTGATTACATCCTGAACGAGATCAAGAAGGCAGAGCGGATCTTTGCCGACGAAACGACCTTGCCGACGCTTGCACCTGGATCCGGATCGGCAAAGACGGCGTGGCTATGGGCCTACGCGAGGGACGATCGGACCTTTGGAGGCAGCGGTCCGCCGATGGTGGCCTATCGCTTCGAGGACAGCCGAGCGACCGAATGCGTTGCGCGGCACCTCAGCGGCTATCACGGGATCCTGCAGGTCGATGGATACGGTGCCTACAGCAAACTGGTCCGCAAGGATGGAGGCAACGACGGCGTTGTCCTGGCTGGCTGCTGGTCACATAGCCGCCGGAAGTTCTATGAATTGCATGTTGCCAAGAGCTCGAAGGTCGCCACAGAGACGGTCGAGCGCATGGCAAAGCTTTGGGAGATCGAGGAAACCGTTCGAGGCCAAAGCCCTGAAGCTCGTGTCGCGGCGCGACAGAAGAGTTCGGCGGTGATCGTCCGTGACCTCTTCACACTTTGGCAGGCGACCCTTCCGCGGGTCTCGGGAAAATCCAAACTCGCCGAGGCTCTCCGGTATGCCATCTCGCGTCGAGACATCTTCGAGCGCTTTCTGACGGATGGGCGCATCGAGATTGACTCCAACATTGTTGAGCGGGCAATCAGGCCTCAAGCCATCACCAGAAAAAATAGCCTCTTCGCTGGTAGCGACGGCGGCGGCAGGACATGGGCGACGATCGCGACCCTGTTGCAAACGGCAAAAATGAATACCGTCGATCCTCAGGCTTGGCTGACCCAAACGCTTGAGCGTCTCGCAAACGGATGGCCCAGCAGCGAGATAGATGCCCTCATGCCATGGAACTACACGGCCTGAACGGCCTCAGCTTGCCGCTTACCCACCATCATCGGTGTCAGCGCGTTGAAGTAAGCCCGATCCGGCGTCTGCCGGTCAAGCGATGAATGTGGGCGTCGTTGGTTGTAAAAGCTTATATAACGACCAATTCCGGCACGAGCCTCCGGCACGCTTTTGTAGGCATGGAGATAGATCTCCTCATATTTGATCGACCGCCAGAGCCGCTCGACGAAGACGCCGCCAGAACTCGAATGCGAAGATCATCACTGAGCGCTCGTGACATTCATACCTCCTGATTCGAAGGCAGGGAATCACAGCAAACAAAGCATGTCACCAAAATTCCGATTCCGCGTTCAATGGACGTGCTCTAAAACAGACGACCTCTCGCAAAGTCGGCGCAACGCAGGTCAGCTTACCTCACCTTCCGACCGTTCCGCCGCATCATATATCTTATCAAGATAACCATATGCAGCGAGCGCCACTTTGTCGAACTCACCTATATCTAAAAGAAAATTCTTTAATTCTTTTCTTTCTAGGTTAAAATACAAAATTTTTGCCGCATATCTATTCTCTACCAGATATATCTCATAATTATCCATAACATCGACATGGACAGAAACATCAAACCGAGCGAATGGAAATTCTTCAGATATATAATTATATATTTCATCATCGTCATCTCTCAGCGCAGCTGAAATAACCGAAAACATCTTTTCAGTTGATAGCTTCATAAGCTCTGGGCATGCGCGCTGTCCCCTATCGCTATGGAGGTATCGCATTCGAAAAAGTATATCTCGTAATGAAGTTACCTCATTATAATTTCCTATAGATTCGCCTGCGATCCAATAACAAAAGCGTCCGTACATCCATAGGCCGCCATGTTTCTCATTGAGTTCAACAGTTATTGCGAAGCGAGTCCTATCTCCGAACTCCATATCTATTCTCCTAGAAGCTTTCGAACGCTGTTTGGAACCTGAACTGCCCCCACTTTCGACCGGACACTCAGCATAAGCAGGAAGGCTCAAGCACAGGCTTGAGGATAAGCTTATGTCTAACGAGTTTCGACAGGTTGACTTGATGATCGGTGACGTCCGGCGGCGACGCTGGACAACGGAACGCAAACTGCAGATCATCGAGGAAAGCTATGCCGCCGGGGAGACCGTTTCCTCCGCGGCGCGGCGGCATGGAGTTGCGCCAAATCTTCTGTATCGCTGGCGTAGGCTCCTGAGCGAGGGAGGTGCGGTGGCCGTGGATTCTGACGAGCCAGTGATCGGCAATTCCGAGGTGAAGAAGCTGGAAGATCGAGTGCGCGAGCTTGAGCGCATCCTCGGGCGCAAGACGTTGGAGAACGAGATTCTCCGCGAAGCTCTTTCTAAAGCCCACTCAAAAAAACCGATATCGCGGCCGATCTTGTTGCCGAAGGACGGTTCCCGATGAAGACCGTGGCTGACGTCCTGGGCGTATCGCGGTCCAATCTCGTGGAGCGCCTTAAAGGCAAGTGCAAGCCGCGTGGATCATACCTCAAAGCGGACGATGCCGAGCTGCTGCCTGCCATTCGTAAACTCGTGGATGCTCGGCCGACCTATGGCTATCGGCGGATCGCTGCCCTTCTCAACAGGCAGCGGCGAGCTGCTGATCTGCCCGTCGTCAATCGCAAGCGAGTTCATCGCATCATGGCCAATCACGCTATGATCCTTGAGAAACACACGGCGGTGCGAATAGGCCGTGTCCACGACGGCAAGGTCATGGTGATGCGGTCTAACCTGCGCTGGTGCTCGGATGGCCTTGAGTTCACTTGCTGGAATGGCGAGGTGGTCCGTCTCGCGTTCATCATCGATGCGTTTGACCGGGAAATTATCTCATGGGCAGCCGTCGCCAATGCCGGGATATCCGGCTGCGACATTCGAGACATGATGTTGGAGGCCGTCGAAAAGCGCTTCGGCGCAACCAGCGCCCCGCATGCAATAGAACATCTATCTGATAACGGCAGTGCATACACCGCGCGGGAGACCAGGCTGTTTGCCCAAGCCCTCAACCTGATCCCATGCTTCACGCCCGTTGCCAGCCCACAATCGAACGGCATGTCTGAAGCCTTCGTCAAAACCTTGAAGCGGGACTATATACGCATCTCACCCATTCCGGACGCCGATACAGCTCTCCGGAAGATCGACGGATGGATCGAAGACTATAATGAAATCCATCCACACTCAGCGCTGAAAATGGCCTCCCCAAGGGAGTTCATCAAAGCATTGTCTCAATAGCTGATCTGTCCGGCGAAATGGGGGGCACTCCAGAACCTGTGAGGCAGAGATCGTCCCACTAAAATGGGCCGTTCCCGCGTTATCCGAGAAGTACCTATAATATCCACCATCACCTCGAGCATACCATGTTCCGAAATCAGCTCGGACCAGGGTACTATTTTCATAAGCAAATTTCGCATCGGGCGGCTCAGGTGTTTTACTTGGGTTGTATAGAGGAGAGTTGACGTCATGTGCGGCGTTTGCCTTGTACGGTGGCCTTATGCGGTTGTTGACTGCTTGAGGATGATAGGGATTGCCAATGAGGGCCGGACTTCCAATCACCCCTCCTGCGACGGCCATCGCGATCACAGCATTCATGTCGAGGCCGGTATCTTCCAACTTCTGGAATTTTTCTGAGAGCGTCGTTGAGGGGTCGTTCCAAATCGCCCATTGCTCTCGGTCCAGTTGCTCTTGGATCTGAGCCGCATCGTACGTTGCTTGAAGATAAGCGTTATAAGCCGCGCCGTTGGACCCGCCGTCAAGCTTAGCAATTGCGTTTAATAGCCAACCATTCTTTACCCCGCTTTCACCATCGTTGGGATGGTCGGTATAAGATGCAAAAGCGGCAGCTTTGATAACGTTCAATCGTTCCTCGGTGCCAAGCGAGTTAAGATAAGCGTAGATGGCGTCCTGGCAGGCTTGGTAAGTCTGAATGCCCAGATGGATAAACTCGCCGTTCTTCTGCCTGATGGTGCAATCTGTCAGGTAATCATCGGCATAGGCCGGCGTGAAGAAAAGGTCGAGAAGATTAAAGCCCTGCTTCTGCCCGCAGCCTACAAACTCTCCGCCGTTTACCAGCGCATCCACGCCAGCTTTGACATCGGCGATCTCCCCTGCCGTAAGCCGCTTACCAAGAAGGTATCGGTCGATAAGTCCGCCTGGGGCAAACGCATTCTTGATGCCCTCTGCAAGCGCATTGACGCTTCTGGTTGAAAGGTAGATTTCCAGATCAATATGCTTATCACGTGTGATCTCATAGGCCTTACCAGGGTCTCGGTTGAGGTCAGCGAGTGGTGCGGTGGCGGCGGATTGCTCCAAGGCCGCCTGCTTCTCCTCGTTGCGGACGGTGATCGAGCCAGGGCCGACAGTGGCGCGGACGGTCTGGCGCGTGTCGTCGAGCTGATAAGTACCCTCAAGCGTGTTGTTTGCAGGCGGCGCGCCAGGCAGTTCGTTGCCCGGAATCTCGATACCGATTTGGGCACTGAAGCCCTCATAGCCCTTCTGTCCGAGGAAATCGCTGTAGGTCAGCGTATCGGTCGACAGCGACAGATCGCCGCTATCGGAAATGATCTTCCCCGCCTGTAAATCGGTATTGCCACCGACTTGGATATCCATCTTGCCAGTGGAGAGCAGACCGGATTGCTCGTTAATCCAGTTCGTTGCGCCCGAGCCGAGGCCACCGCCGAATTGTAAACCTGAAAGCTGGGTGGTCAAAGGCAGAAATTACCACCTACCGCACCGCTCAAGGAGAACCCGGCGGAAGCAGAGCTGTTGGCGCTGGTGCCGGTATCCGGCGTAGAGATAATACTGAGATCACCTCCGACATCGGCCGTGATCGTGTCGCCGGAAACCACAGCGCCCTTGAGGGTCGTATCGTTGCCGGAACTGATCGTGATGTCGCCGCTGCCGGCAACATGGCTGTTGACTTGTGCGACCGAACTCGCATCGGATTTCGACACTCCCGCGCCGGCGCCACCGGTGACACCTACGCCTACGCCTTGCAGGCCGATGCCCGCGCTGACGCCGAAGCTGGCGTTCGCCGACTTGCTGTCGCTGCCCGTCTCGCTGGTCGCCTGGGCGCTTTCAAGCTTGATATCATGACCGGCTTTCAGCGTGATGTCGCCGATCTTGTCGTCGCCGACTACAGCAGCAACGCCGTAATCATACCCCGCCGTTATCTGCGCGCCGTGCCCTGTTAGATCACCGGAAGTCGCTTCGATGGTGACCGATCGTCCAGCCTCCACGCTGGTGACGACCGGCGTAGAGGTGGACGCAGAGGCACTGCTCTTTTCGTAGTTGAAGCCTGCCGTCAACGAGACAGAAGCGATGCTGCCGCCGTCCTTGGCGATGCTGGAGAGTTGCTGGAGGGCATCATAGGCTTTCAGCGAGGCGAAGGCAGCGTTGGCTGCCGTGTAGCCGTCCGAGATACCGGCGATTTTCTGCGCAGCACCGGCAATGCTCTGGCCTGCACTGACCAGCCCTGTCGAAACCGACAGCGTCACGCCGTCGATCGCGCCGTTTCCGCCGCCGGCGACTTCATGCAGCGCACCAAAGGCCAGGCCACCTCCCGGCAGCTGCGCATCGATCTCGGCCAGCCCGAACGGAAGGACAGATGTTCGTCGCGCTGCAGCCCCTTCCAGATGCGGATGCGGTCTCGAAGATCGGAGATGATCGGGTTTGCGCTGGTCTGCGCCATTCGGAAGCCTTCGTCAAAATGGGTTTTCATCCCGCTCGAAAGCGAGTATGTTCCCTATTTGTTCACATGCGGCATGTGAGTCAATGTGCATATACAGGCGAGTAATCGCCAGGCTGCAACCTGCCCCTTTGCTGCGCCACGGAAGAACCAGTGAATTCAATCGCCTACCGACCGACGGGCTCTAAAATGTCATCGATAAGAAAAAATACCTATGACGATCCAACAACGCTTCGCGACTTCCGTGGATCGGTCGTCACCGTCGAGTGCACGGCCTGTGATCGGAAAACGGAGCTCGATCGAAAGACTCTGGTCAAGCAGTATGGCGCGAGTTTCACGTTCCAGCAGCTTCGCCGGCGGGTGAGCCTCGGCTGCTCTCGAATGTTTTCGGAAGATGGCGTCGACCGCTGCCAGACCCGTTTCCCCGGCCTGACCGCCAATGGCTTTTCGCTTAGCAAGGAGGATACCCCATGACGGAAAACGTCGTGTCGTTCGAGGAAAAGCGCCTCGAGGTGTTATCTGGTACGATCTTCGGATCGACGGCCGAAGAACGGAACCTGGCAGCAATCCGCTCGAACATCGAGTTTGCCAGGAATGAGCTGGCGCTTGTTCAAAACTACATCGATCTCGCTTATGACGGAGACGTCGTCGTCACGATGAACGACGGTACGCGATCAGAGCCGGAGGCCCTCGCGCATCTCGGTAGCGTTCTCTCCAATTACGAACAGGCGCTGTTCGATAAGATCGGCAGCCTCGAATACGAGCTGGAAATGCTGGAATTTCCGCCCGATCAAGATGAAGAATGAGACCAACGACCCACCGCCTCGAAAAGTGATCGGCACAAGACTGTTGCGATGCCTGGGATCAAACAGTCAGAATCGCCTTTGCCCTGGGATCGGTAACTGATAATCGCGGCAAATGCGCGAATGTTTGTCGAGGGGACCGATCATCGTGACCAGCCTACGCCTCAGAGGTGAGATTCTTGTCGGCCTCATGATCGCCTGCGTTGCCACGTGCTATGGTTTTGGTCTCAGCTTCTTTCCCCAGATCATCCCCGACATGCGGCGTGACCTTGGCTTCGACTATGGATTCGTGGGCTTCGTCACCGGCATGGTCCAACTTTCGACGGTCGCTTTCGCCTTGCTCGGCACCTGGCTCGTCCATCGGATCGGCGCCGCCTGGACAGTGGTGGCCTCCGTGTCGCTTTGCGGGCTTTGCCTCGTGTCCATTCCTGCCACCGGCAATATCTATGTCACCGCCTGCCTTCTCATGATCGCCGGCGGGACCGGCGCGTCGACCTTCGTTCCGATGATTGATCTTGCCACGCGCGTCGTGAACGCTGGACAGCGCGGTTTTGCCATGAGTCTGATCTCCAGTGCTCCGGCTTATGGAGTTCTGATCAACAGCGCGCTTGCGTCGGCGTTCGCCGGCAGCGGTCACTGGCGGATAGCCTGGTACGTCACGGCCGGACTCACCATCACGCTGGCTATCGCCGTTGCCATCCTCTTTGGTCGAGCGGGCCTCTTTCAGGAGACAACAGGACAAACAACAACCGCAGTTGGGGATGGGTCGCCAAGCCTGCGTGCGATCATGCCGTGGGGCGGGCTGATTTTCGTGCTCGGCTTTATCAATGGCATGATGCCGTATCCCTATCTCACCTATCTCTCTCCGTTCTTGCGGGAGGAGCTGGGCTATTCGGTCGGTTTCGCCTCCTGGCTCTGGGCAACCGTCGGAGCAGTGGGGATCGGCGCGGGTTTCATCGTGGGGACGATCTCGTCACGCCTCGGATCACGCCATGCCATGCTTGCCTGCTATTCGAGCTTCCTCATTGCCGGCGCTCTTTTCGTCATCGACCCCTCGATGGAACTAGCTCTGGCGTCGGCGATCTTCTTTTCGCTTGGCTTCTATCCTATTTATGGCCTGCTGCCGGTCTACGTCTCCCACCGCGCCCAGCCACGCCTTGCAGTGACTGTCCTGGGAATTTGCACCGTGCTCCAGGGAATCGGCGGCACCACCGGCAACTTCTTTGGCGGGGTGATCAAGACATCGACCCAAAGCTTTGAGGGCATCTATCTCGCCGTGGCGGTCATGGCTTTGATCTCAGCGCTCATAGCGATAGCGTTGCCGAAGGACCGACAACTTCGGCCATAGGCTTTGGGGCATCTCGGCTGCGCTCCGACTATCGATGCTGATGGACAGCCTCAACCGCCTTCAGTGCTTGCGATCGCCCTTGTCGCCCTGGCCAGGCTTGGCCTCGCGCCGAGCCTCATGGCGGGCATCGCTGGACAGCGATCGCGAGACATCGTCGCTCTCCTTAAACCGGCCCTTCTTATCGCGACGGACATAGCGTTTATCGGTTCCGGTATCGATCAGTTCGCGCTTGCTCATGGCAGGACTCCCTTGGGGTTGTTCCATCGAGACAAACGCTCGCCGCCGCTAAAAGATGCATGGAATCATAAGGCTAGACGGGATTCGCAATACCCGCAGCCAAGTGGAGCTAAGTCCTTGAAAAATGATTCGTTTCGACTCGGAACGATTCGCCGCCGAATCACTTGAATCGCGTGAGTTTTGTGCGGAGGGTCCCAGGTCATGGCGGGTCCAAGAGCCAATTGGAAGGGCTACATCAAGTTCGGGGAGGTCTCCTGCCCCGTGGCGCTTTATACAGCGGCCTCCTCGTCGGAGCGCATCGCCTTCAATACCCTCAATCGAAAAACCGGCAATCGGGTCAGGCGGGAGTTCATCGACAGCGAAACCGGTGATCCGGTCGAGCGCGAGGACCAGGTCAAGGGCTATGAAGTCGAGAACGGTCAGTATGTGGTGCTCGAGCCCGAGGAGGTCGCAGCCGCCGTGCCGGACAGCGACAAGACGCTGAAGATCGACGCCTTCATTCCGTGCTCGCAGATCGACACCACTTATTTCGACAAGCCTTATTATCTGGCGCCCGACAAGATGGGCACGGATGCCTTCCGTCTGCTGCGTGACGGCATGAAACAGGAGAAGGTCGCCGGCATAGCACGGACGGTGCTTTTCCGCCGATTGCGCACGGTGCTCATTCGGCCGCATGGCAAAGGCCTGATCGCCTCGACGCTGAGCTTCGATTATGAGGTCCGCTCGTCGGACAAGGCGTTCGAAGAGATGCCGGACCTGAAGATCGAAGGCGAAATGCTCAAGCTCGCCGAACACATCATCGGCACCAAGAAGGGCAGCTTCGACGCCAGCACCTTCGATGACCGCTATGAAGCCGCCGTCGCCGAGCTCGTCAAAGCCAAGATCGAGGGCCGTACCCTGCCGAAGAAGAAGGCACCGGTGGCGTCCAAGCCGAGTGACCTGCTTCAGGCCCTGCGCGAGAGCGCCGGTCTCGGCGCGAAGGAGATGAAGCCAAAGCGCACCGCGGCGAATGCCAACCGGACCGCCGGTCGTCCAAAAGCAGCCAAGGCTGCCGCAAAATCCAAGCAGGCGGTGGCGCCCACGCGACGGGCCGGCTGATAGGAGGAAGGCGCCATGGCCCTGCGTCCCTATTGGAGAGGCTATCTCAAACTCTCGCTCGTTACCTGCCCGGTGCAGATGATGCCGGCGACCTCCGAGAGTGAGAAGGTTCGCTTTCACACGCTCAATCGCCAGACCCGGAACCGCGTCGTCAGCCATTATGTCGACTCCGTCACCGGCAAGGAGGTCAAGGAAGACGAGGTCAAAGGTTATCAGCGCGGAGAGAACGAATATGTCATTCTCGAAGACGAGGAGCTCGAGAATGTCGCGCTCGAAAGCACAAAGACGATCGACATTTCCACCTTCACGCCGCGCGACAGCATCGAATGGATCTGGCTCGACACGCCCTATTATCTCTCGCCGAACGATCCGGTCGGGCAGGAAGCCTTTTCCGTCATCCGCGACGCGATGCATGCCCAGAACATGGTTGGCATATCCCGGCTGGTGATCTCTCGCCGCGAGCATGCCGTCATGCTCGAGCCACGCGGCAAGGGTATCGTGTTGTGGACGCTACGCTACGGCGACGAGGTCCGCGATGAAGACAGCTATTTCGAGGCGATCGGCGACGAGAAGGCAGATTCCGAGATGATGCCGCTCGTACAGCAGCTGATCAAAAAGCAGACGAAGGACTGGAGCCCTGACATGGTGGCGGACCCTGTGCAGGAGCGCCTGCTCGATATCATTGCCGAGAAGAAGAAGTCCCTAAAGAAACCCGCCAAGGCAAAGGGCAAACCCGCCCCATCGGCGCCGCCGAACAACGTGGTCAATATCATGGATGCCCTGAAGAAATCGGTCGCGGCCGAACAGCGGGCCGGTAGATGAGCCGCAGCGCCAAGCCCCTGCTACAGGATGACCAGGTCGCCAAGTCGAAGCCGGCCCGGCCACGCGATCCCGCGCAACCGCGTCTTCCGTTCGACCCGATGCCCGAACGGGTGGAGCCGTGCCTCGCGCTGCTGAAGAAAGTGCCGCCAAAAGGCCCGGACTGGTTATTCGAGGTGAAATGGGACGGCTATCGCCTGGCCATTCACATCGAACCCAAACGTGTCAAGATTATCACCCGCGGCGGTCACGATTGGACGCACCGGTTCCCAAAGATCGCCGAGGCGGCCAGGAAGCTCGGCGTCGGCACCGCGATCCTTGATGGCGAGGCGGTCGTGCTGGACAAGCAGGGACGCTCGGACTTTGGGGCGCTGCAGCGATCGCTTGGCGGACGCGGCGGCAAGCGCACGTCGACGGAGTCCGTGTTCATGGCATTCGATCTTCTCTATTTCGACGGCCATGATCTGACCAGAACCGAACTCTCGGTCCGCCGTCATCTGCTGGAAGATTTTCTCGACGGCGCCATCGGTGCGATCCAGTTGTCGGAGGAAGTCTACGGCGATGGTGCCGTGCTTCTGGCGAATGCCTGCTCGACGGGGCTCGAAGGCATCATCGCCAAGCATCGGGATCAGCCCTATCGCTCCGGCCGCACCGGCGACTGGCTGAAGATCAAATGCGTCCAGAGCGAAAGCTTCATGGTCGTCGGTTACGAGCAGTCGACCGTTGCGCGCAGTGGGATCGGCAGCCTGCTGCTGGCCGCGCGCAAGGGGCATGACTGGGTTTATGTCGGCTCGGTCGGCACCGGCTTCAACGCCAAGGATGCCGAAGTATTGCGCAGCATGCTCGATAAACTGAAGACCAGGCGGCCGGCCGTGCCGCTCAAGGGCAAGAACCTGGTCTTTGCGCAGCCGACATTGATCGCTGAGATCGAGTTTCGCGGATGGACCCATGACGGCAGTTTGCGTCATGCATCCTATAAGGGCCTCCGCGAAGTCCAGGACAATGCCGCGGTCTTCGACATCAAAGACATGCCAATTGGCTAAAAATGGACAGGGCGCTCGACGTTTGCGGGGAGCGCCCTGACCCGACCTGGAAGACCCCGCGCGGCAGACAGGCCCGCAAATCGCTATTCCAGTCTCACATTGCCTCGTCGTTCTAATCTGTAATCGGCTTTTCATGACGAGTGACGGGAGTTCCTCGGTGACGAGTAAAACGGAGGTTCACACCTCAAGTAACACCCCGGTTATTGCATCCAGATTCAAAGTGTCGGGCCCGGGGAGATGGGATCAATGCCCCGCCGAACTCTGGGGAACCCAGACCCGTGCTGGCGTACGGGAACCCGACTACCCACGATGGACACCATCGCGATCAAGATGACCACGATCGGAAAGGCGATGCCAGACCGTTTTTCTTCACGATAGATCACTGACGACTCCTGCGTCCCGGCGGCGAACATCTGGTTAGGCCTCGATGATGTAGACAATCGTCAACGCATCAGGATCGACAATTACGATCCGGCCATCCGCAAGGATAAAGAAGCGATAGCCTTTGTATTGCGGGACGATCTTCACGACCCTCGGCGGGAGCCGTTCAAGGCGGACCTTCTTCGGTATTGTCATTCCCACGGAGACCGTGAAATCGACTTCCTTCACCGGCGCAACGTGAACTTCCTTCACCACGGTTCGAATTTCGGTCTTCTGCTCGACCGAGACGTTGACGTTGGTTTCGGAGAAGGTCTTGGTGGTCGTCGACGCGTTCCGATCTGTCGACCGCTTCGATGCATCACCGCTTTGCGTGGTGCTGCCGCTGCCCGTTCCCTCAGCGGGCTTGGCATTCTGCGTGCTGCTCTTCGAGCGCTGCTGTCAACGTCCGGATCGGCGGCAAGAGTTGCCGTGATGGTTGCGATGGTCGCCGCCGTACTGTGGCCTTCAGGACAGCGCTCCTCATGATTGTTGGGGCCGAACTTCATTTCTTGTTCCTGTTCCGCCCGCCCCTCCCACGGACCTAATGTTGTCTCGAAAACAATATGTGCAACGGGACCTGAGGTTGCCAGCCCGACTTAGGTCCTTGGGCGACCATGATCTGCGGCAATGCCTGAATGACCGCGGGGATCGGGAAAATGCTCAAAACCACGATGAATTGACGTGGTGCACCGACTGCCCATGTCGCCTTAGGAATATGTACGGGGGTTCCGCATGTGCCGCCTCGTCTACATCAATCGTTCGTTTGACGAGTGCGCGGAAAGTTTTAGATCCCATGAGGAGTGAACAGCGGCCGCCGCTCTGGCAGAGTGAGGTTGCATCAAAACACTCGCTCAGGAGGAGCAGTTTATGGAACCTGCATCCATTCATCCGACCGCTGTCCGCACTGATCTTGGCGCAATTTTTGTGTCATTGGAACTGAGCCGATCCATCTGGTTGATCACTTCGTTGTCGCCGGGCAGTGGCGAGAAGATGTCGAAGCATGTAGTGGCCGGTGGCAATGTGGCCGAGCTGCTGGATCGGTTTAAGCAGCTACAACAGAAGGCGCGGTTGAGAACAGGGAGGTCATTTCCCATCGTGACCATCCAAGAGGCCGGATTGGACGGCTTCTGGATACACCGCGTGCTGGAGGCTCACGGCATCGAGAGTTACGTCGTCGACGCAGCTTCGATCGCGACCTCCCGTCGACGTCGGCGTGCGAAGACGGACAAAATTGATGGAGAGGCTTTGACGCGCACGTTGCTAGCGTTCAAGCGTGGCGAGCCACGCGTATGTGCGATGGTCAGAGCGCCAGATCCGGAGGACGAAGATCGGCGTCGGATTTGCCGGGAACGCAAAGTTTTGATTGCTGAACGGGTCAGGCATGTCAATCGAGTGAAGGGGCTACTCTTCGCTCAAGGCGTCAGCGGCTATCAACCGCTCCGTAAGGATCGCCGTCAGCGGCTGGAGGAGCTCCAGACGGGAGATGGGCGCGAGTTACCGAAACACCTAAAGGCTCAAATCAATCGCGAACTCGACCGTCTCGAGTTGCTGCTAGAACAGATTGCTACAGTGGAGAGCGAGCGCAATTCTCTCCTATCGACGTACGAGCAGCCTGCGGTTGAGGCAACCTCGCCCGCAGCGATGCTGCTGTCCTTAAGGGGTGTTGGCGCTGAATTTGCCGCCGTTCTTTGGACCGAAGCACTGTCCCGACATTTTGATAATCGGCGGCAGATTGCCGCCTATGCAGGTTTGACACCGACCCCATGGATGAGCGGGACGATTGACCACGAACAAGGTGTCTCAAAGGCAGGGAATCCCCGGCTACGCACCACGATGATTCAACTGTCGTGGCTGTGGCTGCGCAATCAGCCAGCGTCAGCGCTCAGTCGTTGGTTGTGGATCGGGTTCAGTTGAACGGGGGACGTTTAAAGAAAGCCGCGATAGTTGCTCTGGCGCGCAAGCTTCTTATCGCGCTGTGGAAGTTTGTTACTGCGGGGGTTCTCATCGAAGGGGCTGTCATGAAGACGATCTGACGACCAAGAAATGTCGAACACAAATCTTCCAGGACTGATCATTCCTGGCGGATCCAGGTGAGCGAACCGCCGCAAAGTCGGGCTTGAAATGCCGCGCTTTAGATTGGTCCCGTTCTCCTGAGCCTTGCCGCTACGCAAGCGGGATAGTGGTGCTGCCGGGAAGACGGCGACCGTATGTGAGTTTGAACCGGTGACGGAAACGTGCCGCGTCAAGCAAGATGGCTCAGACCATGGGTTCGATACAAAATCGAAAGGGCACGCTATGAAACCATGATTGATCTTGACGGTGAAATCCTCATGTGAGCTTTGCTAAGTGGGGGTAACGTCGACAATCTGGGCGGCCGCCAATGCGGGCCAGTTGCTGGATCGTGTTGCCCAACCCCTGATGTCCACTGCAGAATACCACGGAGCGTCGCCTGACAGAGGGAGAGTCTGGCTAGGCGTAATGGCGGTCTCCTCGTTTGGTGATTAGTACTTCATCGACTGATCGACCTGGGCCGGCGGCCAGTAGAAGAATACCCGTAGCGCCGCATGAAAGTTTCCCGACATCTACTGTGACGTGAAGCAACCGGCCGCCAGAATTACTGCCGCTCGCCTCCACTCGTCATCTCCCCGCCGGGCATGCCAACGCGCATAGCGCTCTGACGCCTCCACATGGAACAGTTTGGTCTCTCGCGGAGTTCGGCATGACGGAAACTGGGTCGGGAATTCCTACGCAGAAATTGTCGAGACGCGAAAATGTCAGCGAGATCGAAAAATCGTCCCAAAATCGGCAAAGGCAGCGATGTAGCAGGCGGATGGGGAGCAGCTAGGTCCACGGGAGAGATCCTGCTGCGCGAGCACGTGCCGCGATCCGGACCGTCGCTGCTTGCCCATCAAAACAAGGCCGACGGCTATATGTGTGTCAGCTGCGCCTGGGCCAAGCCTGCCAAGCCTCATCCGATGGAATTCTGCGAAAACGGTGCGAAGGCAACCGCCTGGGAAATCACCAGCCGGCGGGCTGATCACGCCTTTTTCGCCACCCATACCTTGCAGGAGTTGGAAGAGTGGAGCGATCACGATCTTGAAGAGCAAGGCCGTCTGACCCACCCTATGCGCTGGAACAGCGAAACCGATAAATACGAACTGGTGAGCTGGCAGGAGGCCTTCGCGGAAATCGGCCAGGAGCTACGGGCCGTCGCTCCCCGGCAGGTCGATTTTTACACCTCGGGGCGGGCCTCCCTGGAAGCGGCCTATATGTATCAGCTTTTCGCCCGCATCTTCGGCAGCAACAACCTGCCCGACTCTTCCAACATGTGTCACGAAAGCTCCTCGGTCGCGCTGCCGGAAAGTATCGGCTCCTCTGTGGGTACGGCGATCCTTTCCGATTTCGAGAATTGCGACTGCATTTTCTATATGGCCCAGAACGTTGCTACCTCGTCGCCGAGAATGCTTCACGACCTCCAGGATGCCGTCAACAGAGGCGTGAAGATCGTCACCTTCAATCCGTTGCGTGAACCCGGCCTCGAACATTTCATCAATCCGCAAATGCCAGGGCAGATGCTGACTGGCCGCTCGACGCCGATCTCCTCGGAATATTACCAGGTGAGAAACGGCGGTGACATTGCAGCGCTGTTTGGCGTCTGTAAGGCGCTGATCGAAGCCGACGATGCGCTGAAGGCATTGGGAAAGAGCAAGGTCGCTGGCACCGACGCTGTGCCAAAAGATCCGTCGAACGCTGCAGCGGTCGCCTTTGCCGCCTCGTTGGCGGCAGCCGACACCAGGCATGTGCTGGACCATGATTTCATCCAGACACACACATCCGGCTTCGAAGAATTCGCCAGTGCAGCACGCGGACATGACTGGGCCGAGCTGGAGCGGGTGTCGGGTCTGACTCGCGAACAGATGGCCCAGGCGGCAAGCACCTATGCCAAGGCCGAAGCCGTACTGATGATTTACGGTATGGGGCTGACCCAGCATGTGATGGGCGTTCAGAACGTTCATATGGTGGTCAACCTCGCCCTTTTGCGCGGCAATATCGGAAAACCCGGCGCCAATATCTGCGCTGTGCGAGGCCACTCGAACGTTCAGGGGCAGCGCACGGTCGGGATAACGGAAAAGCCGGGGCTGGCGCCCCTCGACAAGCTCTCGGAGCTATTCCAGTTCCAGCCGCCAACCTGGGAGGGGCGCTCGACCGTCGATACCTGCAAGGCGATCATACAAGGCGAAGCGAAGGCCTTCGTCAGCCTGGGCGGCAATTTCCTGCGCGCCGTTCCCGAAACGGAAGCAATGGAAGAGGGTTGGCGAAAGATGCGCCTGAGCGTCCAGATCGCCACCAAGCTCAACCGCAGCCATGTCATTCATGGCGAGATCGCCTATCTCTTGCCCTGTCTCGGCCGCCTAGAAATCGACGAACAAGCAAGCGGTCCGCAAGCTGTCTCTGTCGAAAGCTCTGTGGCGCATTTCCACGGATCACGCGGGAGGGCAAGGCCCGCCAGCAAGGAACTCCTTTCGGAGCCCGCGATCATCGCCGGCATTGCCAAGGCAACACTGACGAAAGGCAGTGTTCCCTGGGACGAATGGGTCGGCGATTATTCGAAAATCCGCGATGCGATTGAAAGGACCTATCCCGAAACCTTCAGAGATTTCAACCAACGCATGTTCCAGCCTGGCGGCTTCCCACGGCCGGTTCCGGCGCGGCAGCGCAAATTTGCCACGTCCAACAAGAAGGCCAATTTCATAACGCCGTCACGGCTCTTTCCAGAGCTCGACATCGACCCGGCGGCCGACGAGGTTCTCAACCTCGCCACGTTGCGTTCGAATGACCAGTTCAACACGACAATCTACGGCTATGGTGACCGCTACCGCGGTGTGGACGGCACGAGAAAGGTCGTCTTCATGAACGAGGAGGACATCCAACGGTTGGGTTTGAAGGACGGCGACTTCGTGGATCTGACGACCGCAATCGATGTCTCCATAAGGCGTCGTATCGCCGGCTTCAGAGTCGCCCGGCATGATATACCAAAGGGATGTTGCGCGGCCTATTACCCCGAGGCCAACCCGCTTTTTCCGCTGACCCACCATGACGCCAAAGCCAAGACTCCATCTTACAAGCTGTTGCCGGTGAGCCTCCGCCTCTCCGGCGGCCCGTCGCCATCCTGATCAAGGAGCGGCGGCGATGGGCGCGACAAGACATTTCAATTGGTTTGCGGCAGGAACGCTCTTCTGCATGCTCGTCGTCTGGTGGGCAACGCATCAGCAGCGAGATTGCCACGTCACCTTGGCGGTCGAGCAGTTCCCGCTGACAGCTCCTATTGGCATAAGCGAGAGGAAGTCGAGCATCTGGTTCATCGCGGGGGCGCTCCTCTGCATGCTTGGGATCGGGGCGGCACTGGGTTGGATAAGGCATCCCAGACAATATCGCGCCGATCCGCCCGTCACATCAGCCCTCGACCAGTTCCGGCTGATGCCTGACCGGATCGCGGGAACGCCGCCGGACGTCTATTTTGCCCTCGGCAAACCTTACGAGACGACGGCCCTCGACCTCAGCCAGGGCAAGCGGCTTTATTCCTGGTTCGGCTGCTCTAGTTGCCATGGAGATGGACGCGGTGGAACTGGTCCCTCGTTTCTTGATGGCTGGTGGTTCTATGGTTCCGAAATGGTATCGGTCGTGGCATCTATTCGCGACGGACGGCCTCACGGCATGCCGTCTTTCGCGACCAGGATGACGAGCGACCAGATCTGGCAGCTTGCCGGTTATGTCAGGACGATCGGCGCTTATTCGGCTCTCTATACGGCGCCGAGCCGGAACGACGATAAGCATACGAGACCGTCGGAGAACCGCGCACCGGCCGCGAGTCTTTTCGAGATGGGGCCGGCCGGCTTCCGCTCCGATCGGGGTGTCCAGCCTTGAAAATTGTCCCGGCATGCATGTTGTTTCTCTCGGGTTGTGCCGGTAGGCAATCGGCGCTGGATGCGGGCGGGCCGTCCGCATTGGCGCTCGAGAACCTCATGTTTCTATTCGTCACCGTCTGCGGCATCGTCTTCGTGCTTGTCATGGGCGTCATGGCATGGGCTTTGGTTCGTCGGAGGAACCACCCGCCTGGCAGGCCGCAGACAGAGCGATCCATGGGGTGGGTCGTAGCCGGCGCAATCGTGGCAACTGTCGTCGTCACAACCTTCCTGACCGCCGCCAGCTTCTATGCAACGCCCAGCCTCGAACGCGGGCAAGCCAATCCACCGACGATCGTCGTTCGCGGGCAGCAATGGTGGTGGCAGTTCACCTACCTCGATCCCGATCCTACAAAGAGCTTCCAGACAGCCAACGAGCTGCATATCCCCGTCGGCACCGACGTCCGCCTTCGGCTGGAGGCGAGCGACGTCATCCATTCCTTTTGGGTGCCGAACCTCACAGGAAAGCAGGATCTTGTTCCAGGACGCGAAAATGCGCTGACCCTGAATGCCAGCAAACCCGGCGTCTACCGCGGTCAGTGCGCCGAATTCTGCGGCCTGCAGCACAGCCATATGGCATTGCTGATCGTCGCCGAGGAACCGGAGGACTATGTCCGATGGATTGAAGCGCAAAGGGGCGCGGCAGCCGCCCCGATGGAAGGTGATGCCGCGGCGGGAAAGCTCGTCTTCATGAGCAAGCCCTGCGCCGCCTGTCACACGATCCGCGGCACCGCGGCATCGGGCACGTCAGGCCCTGACCTTACCCATGTCGCCAGGCGAAGCACGATCGGCGCGGGATTGATGGCGAATACGCGCGGATCGATGGCCGCATGGATTGCCGATCCCCAGACGCAGAAACCAGGAAACAACATGCCGCTGGTCCCCGTCACCAGCGAAGAGCTGCGGCAACTGAGCGCCTATATGAGTGCGTTGCGATGACCGGGGACAGGAAAGGTCCCTCCCCCGCCGATCTGGCTGCCGGCAATGAAGAGGCCGAAGCCGTTCTCCGGCGCACATGGGCGACGCCATCAGGGTTGCTGGCGGCACTCTCCACCGTCGATCACAAGATCATTGGGCGACGCTATATCGCGACAGCTTTCGTCTTCATGATGCTTGGGGGGGTGCTGGCGCTGGCAATGCGCATCCAACTCGCCTTCCCTGAGTCCCGTTTCATCAGCGCGGACCGCTATAACGAGATCTTCACCGTGCATGGGAGCAACATGATGTTCCTCTTTGCCGTACCGGTGATGGAGGCAATGGCGGTCTATCTTGTTCCGCTGATGGTCGGAACCCGCAACATCGCCTTTCCTCGGCTGAACGCCTTCTCCTACTGGATCTTCCTCGCTGGCGGGCTGCTTCTGTGGATTTCTCTAGCCCTCGATACGGCCCCCGATGTCGGATGGTTCGCCTACGTGCCTCTTTCAGGCCCGCAATACGGACCGGGTAAGCGGGCCGACATCTGGGCACAGATGATAACTTTCACGGAAGTCTCCGCCCTTGCCGTCGCCGTCGAGATCGTTGTGACCGTCTTCAAGCTGCGCGCCCCTGGCATGTGGCTCGACCGCATTCCGATCTTCGTCTGGTCGATGCTCGTCACTGCCTTCCTGGTCATCATG
The DNA here is from genome assembly GCF_024721175.1 of Rhizobium sp. Pop5. NCBI lineage: Bacteria > Pseudomonadati > Pseudomonadota > Alphaproteobacteria > Hyphomicrobiales > Rhizobiaceae > Rhizobium > Rhizobium sp. Pop5. The sequence goes on from NZ_CP099402.1 coordinate 776,513, forward strand.
GCGATGCCGGCGATCATGCTTGCCAGTTCGTCGCTCATTCTCGACCGGCTGGTCGGCACGCAATTCTTCAATCCGGCGGAAGGCGGAGATGTCCTCCTCTGGCAACATCTGTTCTGGTTCTTTGGTCATCCCGAGGTTTATATCATTTTCCTGCCTGCTGTCGGCATGGTCTCCGCAATGATCTCAACATTCACGCAGCGCCCGACCTTCGGCTATTTGCCGCTGGTGCTGGCGATGATTGCGACAGGGGTTCTCGCTTTCGGTCTGTGGGTACACCACATGTTCGTGGCCGGACTGCCCCGCGTAGGCAGCAGTTTCTTCACCGCATCGAGCATGGCGATCGCGATCCCGGCCGGGACCCAGATCTTCTGTTGGCTGGCAACGCTGTGGGATGGCCGTCCCGTCTTCAAAGTACCGATGCTTTTCATTATCGGCTTCCTGATTACCTTTGTCATCGGCGGGCTGACTGGCGTCATGGTGGCGTCGGTGCCTTTCGATACCCAGGTTCACGACACCTATTTCGTAGTCGCCCATTTCCACTATGTGCTGATCGGCGGATCCGTCTTTCCTCTCATCGGCGCTATATACTACTGGTTCCCGAAAATGACCGGCCGGATGATGAGCGAAAGGCTCGGCCGTTGGGCCTTCGGCCTAATCTTCATCGGTTTCCACCTGACCTTCTTCCCAATGCACATCCTCGGCCTGCAAGGCATGCCGCGGCGTGTCTATACCTATCCGCCTGAATTGCCCTGGGCGGGCCTGAACCTCTTCGTCAGCCTTAGTTCCGCCATCCTGGCGGCGGGTTTTCTGGTCTTTTTCATCGACGTTCTGCGCAGTTTCCGGGATGGGCCGCCAGCGGGCGCAAATCCCTGGAATGCCTCAACACTGGAATGGGCAATGCCCTCGCCCCCGCCTCCTTATAATTTCCGGCACATTCCCGTGGTCGAATCCCGGGAACCGCTCTGGACGCCGGGTGAGACGCTGCCGGTGGCAACCGGATTGCGACTTGACCGACGCGAACTGATCGTCAGTAGCGTCACGTCAGGCGATCCGGAAGCCCGGGAATCCTCGCCAGCAGATTCCATTTGGCCATTTCTGGCAGCCATTGCCACGAGTATCATGCTGATCGCCTCGATCTTCAGCCCTTGGGCGGTCATCTGGGGCGCTATCCCCGTGGCCATTACGCTGACCGGGTGGTTCTGGCCAAAGCAGACGCCGGAGGACGAGTCGTGAAAGAACGCATAGCGCTCGATCTGTCGAAACTTCCACCGCATGGTATGGGCACTGCGAGCCTGACCTTCTGGGGCACCAGTGCCTTCATGCTGATAGAAGGTACGGGCTTCGCTCTGGCGATCGCTGTCTATTTTTACCTGATGAGCCTGGCGCCCCAGTGGCCGATCGAAGCCCCTCCTCCCGATCTTCTTGCCGGCACGATCCTCACCCTGCTGCTACTTGTCAGCGCGGTACCGAACATTTTCATATCGCGATGGGCGAAGCAGAGGGACCTCCGAAAGGTACGCGCGGGACTGGTCGTCATGGCGATTCTCGGCCTTCTTCCCCTCGTACTCCGTGCCTTCGAATTTTCGGCCCTCCATATCGGCTGGGACGACGACGCCTATGGATCGATCGTCTGGACCCTTCTAGGCCTGCATACGACCCACATCGTCACCGACATCGTCGATACCATCGTTCTTGCCTGCCTGATGTTTTCAAAGCATGGAGACAATGCGCGGCGCTATGGCGACGTCGAGGACAACGCGCTCTACTGGAACTTTGTCGTCCTGATCTGGCTTCCCATTTACGGATGCATCTACTGGGTGCCGCGGCTATGAGAACCGGGACAGCATTCATTTTTCTTGCTGCCATTGCGGCAAGCCAACCGGCAATCGCACATGACCATGCGCATTCGAGTTCGCTCCCATGGACTGCCGATCCCTGGATACTCGCGCCGCTTGGTTTCAGCGCAATCCTTTACGGCTGGGGCAGCCTTCGCTTCCGGGCGCGATCACCTGCAAGCCGCCGTTCCGTTGTGCGTCAGACCCTGACCTTCTGGTCTGGCTGGCTCGTTCTTGCCGGCGCGCTTGCCTCCCCGCTGCATTGGCTGGGAGAACGGCTCTTTAGTGTCCATATGATCGAGCATGAACTTGTCATGGCGGTTTCCGCACCGCTCATTGTGCTTGCGCGCCCGTCAGCGATGCTGCTCTGGGGCCTTCCAAAAACCATCAGGCTCCAGACAGGAAAGGCCCTGGCCAACAAGACAGTGCGCCGGGCATGGATCTTCCTCACTAGCGGCACGGTTGCGACGTTGGTGCACGGCATGATGATCTGGGCATGGCACGCGCCGGTCCTGTTCGACGCTGCCGTCGAAAGTGTTCCCCTCCATCGACTGCAGCATCTTTGCTTTTTTGCAAGCGCCATCCTGTTCTGGTGGTCGGTCATCTGGAAGACCAACAGGGGGCTTGCCGCCTGGCATCTCTTCCTGACCATGCTGCACATGAGCATTCTCGGCGCCCTCATCGCGCTTTCACCGACGGTGCTTTATGCCCTACAGACACGAGCCTCGGTGCAATGGGGGCTCTTACCGCTGGAAGATCAGCAAATGGCAGGCCTGGTGATGTGGGTACCCGCAGGGATCATCTACGCCGCTGTGGCTCTAGCGTTGACAGCCCTTTGGATCAGGGATTCTGGAAAGGGAGGCGCAGGTGGAACACGCATCGTCGCCCGTTAGATCGCTTCGCCCAATCATCATCATCGGCGCGTGTGCGCTGAGCCTGACCGCGGCATTCGCTTTGAGCGACATCTATCGTGGGCGATCCGAAAGGCAAGCCAGTGCGATCGCGATGACAAAAGGCGACCCTTCGCACGCGCCGATGATTTTTCGTCGATACGGATGCAGCGGGTGTCATACTATTCCCGGCATAGAAGGTGCCGACGGCAAGGTGGGCGGCGATCTGTCTGGTCTGCGCGAGCGGGTCTATATTGCGGGCGTGCTCAACAATTCCGCCGACAACCTCGTCGGCTGGATCGTCGCGCCGCAGGCCTATTCTCCAAAGACCGCGATGCCGGCCACCGGAATATCCGACAAGGAGGCGCGCGACCTCGCCGCCTATCTCTTTGCCCACTAGGGGTATTTCCCTATTCGCCAATCTAGGGTCGCCTGCGCACGTGCAACTATTCATCGTCAACGCCCAGCCGGCTCGCGAACGATCGTCCAGGGAAGCCAGCCCCGGTTTAGGGATGGGGCGTCGGGCGCGGCGGCAGCGACTTCAGGTATAGAGCGATGGCAATGCGGTCGGCATCGGGGAGTTCCGACGTATTCTTAACGACATCAGCCATCGACCAGCCGACATAGCCGTGATCTGGCGTCTTACCGCTTTTGAGCATCTCCACGATATCATCCTCCGACCATGAGCCGATGCCCACTGGCGTGATGTTCGGATTGAAACCGACGCCCTCAGAACTCACTCCGCCAGCAAACCGAGTTTTCGGTTCTATTGCGCCAAAGAGGTTGCGAGAGGCGTGGCATTCGGCGCAATGACCGAGCACCTCCACGAGATAAGCGCCGCGATCATGAACGGGATCACCGTTCAAGACCCCCTCGGATCGGCGTTCGTGAAAGAACAGAATCTTCCAGAAGCCGACGAACCGCCGGATGCGGAACAGCAGGGCGATGTCATGCGGTTGCGGCCGATCAGCAACCGGTCCAAGAGTATGCAGAAAGGCGTAAAGATCCCTGACGTCGTCGAGTTTCATTCCGGTATAGCTGGCGTAGGGAAAGACCGGGTAATAATGCTGCCCCGCCGGCGATACCCCGGCAATCAAAGCGTTGGCCAAATCAGCCACCGACCACGATCCGATGCCGGCTTGGCGGTCGGGCGAGATATTGGGGGTCCTGAAGGTTCCGTAGGGCGAGGCCAGCGCGAGATCGCCCCCTAGTTTCAGGCGATCCGGCTGGCCCGGAGACGCATGGCAGGAGGCGCAATCGCCCGCAGCAAATACCAGCCGGCCGCGCTCGGCATCTCCTGGTGTCAGCCCCGGATCGTCGGCAGCGAAGGGAACATGCGGCCTGGTCAGCAGCCAGGTCGTCGAGAAGACAATGAGGATCGCAGCGATGGCGATCGAAAATAGCCAGGCGCCTTTCAACATCTTGAACCCGCAGATTGTTTGACCGGCGCCTCATGACGCCGGCAGCGCGACCATGCACGACCGTCGGCCTCTTCGGCAAAGATAAACATCTCGCTCAGAATTGAGTCTCCACCACAAAACCGAAACCGTGCAGTGTCCCCTCGACCGCCGCATTTGGATCGCGATAGCGCTTCTCGATGAAGAACAACGGTCGAAAACAGCCCATGCAGAGAAACCATAATCCTCCTGTACCGAAATCCGCTCGCCGCCGCGCTGTAGGCACTTAAAAAGCACCAGATTGTCGACAGGCGGCATTCCAACAATGAAATCGACAGACTGTTCCCGGCGCTGGGCAACATCCTCGACTTTGTTTCATTTTGCGGCCCAAACCATGGGACCCAGGTGGGTGATCGCAGTTAGGCCTCCCCAACAAGGAGGATCCAAATGCCGGCCACCGAAATTCGTGATGTCTTAGTCGCGGGCTTGAGAAGCGCGCTCGACATGTGAACCGGATTTCTCTATCCGAGCCGACCGGGGCGACGGTGAAGAAATCGGCGGCGGCCGTCGCGGGTGAGAACCGGGTCGCCGCGACCAAGTTCGGGCCGTCATTATCGAGGCCACGCGAACTGGCCGTTGTGCCAATCTGACCTGCGGGGGACTTATCCTGTCGCTAACAGCAGTCCAGATAGGGATGCGCCTCTGAGCTTGTGGGGATTTGGCAAATGCTGTCGCCGTCGCAACAGGAGGGCACCTCCGATCTTTCGCGAGGGGTAACACGGAACGAACCACGCCCACGCGCCGGGCTAGACGCTACCAGCCTGCCAAGCGCCAACTCAGTCATAGCCACAACGTTGCCCCAAGAATCACGGTATCCTAGCGCGACACGCTGTTTGGGAATGTGGAGCATATAGAATGAACAAGTGTTGGTATCTGGTGGCACTTTTCATATCGGCGCTTTCCTCAAATGCCTCAATTGCAAGGGCCGACGAATTTGGTGAGAAGGCGCAAACTTCGTTCGAACCCTTAGTGAAGGAATACGATATTCCTGGACTCGTGGTCGGAGTAACAAGGAACGGGAAACATGAGTTTTATGCGCTCGGGTTGGCGTCGCGTGCCGACAACCGCCCGGTCACGCCCGATACGCTCTTTGAGCTTGGCTCAATAAGCAAGATTTTCAACGTGACGCTGGCGGCATTGGCTGAGGAACGCGGAAACCTCAGCCTCGGTGACACGGTAGCACGCCACATCTGTGCCGACGCATGTTCCATTGGCGACAAGCTCACACTCCTGGATTTGGCAACTCATCACTCGGGCGGGCTGCCGTTGCAAGTGCCGGACGGCGTCTCAAACATAAATGGGTTGGTGAACTGGCTGAAGGATTGGCACCCGCCGCAACCGGGAACGCGTAGCTACTCTAACGTCAGCATCGGAATGCTCGGCTATATATCTGGCAAGGCTACGGGCTCCGACTACAAGCAGGTTGCGCAAGACGTACTCTTTCCTGCGTTTGGCCTACGCCATACTTGGATCGACGTTCCAAAGAGTGAACTGAACCAATATGCTTTCGGCTATGACCGCAAGACCAATGCGCCAATTCGGGTAAACCCTGGAGTCCTGGATGCGGAAGCGTACGGCGTGAAGTCGAGCGTCCGTGACATGCTCAAGGTACTTGATGTGGAGTTGGGACACGGAAACGCTTCCGATGAATTGCGCAAGGCGGTCGAGCGGACCCAGGAAGGGCATTACAAAACTGCCTTTTTCACTCAGGATATGATCTGGGAACAGTACCCCTGGCCCGCCGACCTGCAGACAATGGTGTCTGGCAATGGCTATGATTTCATCATGAAGCCTCAACCGATCGAAAAGATCAGCCCATCACTTCCTCCCCAGAAGGATGTGATCCTTAACAAGACCGGGTCAACGAACGGGTTTGGCGGCTACATCGCTATAGTGCCGAGCGAAGACATCGGCGTGGTCGTGCTAGCTAATAAGAATTACCCAAACGAAGCGCGCGTGAAGGCGACCTATTCTTTAATCAAAGCGTTGCTCTCGAGAGAATAGATCTTAATTCAGTGCGGCACTGCGAGCCTCGCTCAGACGCGGTCGCAACGTTGGCGGTAATCTCATCGAGAGCTGCTGCCGTCTTCTCCAGAGAGGCGGCCTGCTGCTCCGTTCGCTTGGAAGGTCTTGCGCACCGGACGCGATTTCGCGCGTTCCTTTGTCGATGCTTTGCACCGTTTACAGTAGAGCGCCGATCGCCGTATCGAGCTATTTGAGCGACGTGTTGAAATCCTCCCGCAGTTGCTCGTATTCCGCTGCGAGCGCTCTGCTAGCTGGAAAGAGACGTAACCGCCAACAGGCGCCCCAGTCCGTCGCCTTGGTGGTCGTCGCAAACCACAATTGTTGCGCTTCTCGCTTGGCACGCTCCTGTGCTGCTGCAGGATGAGAAGTACCCTCCACAGTTGACGATTGCTTGGCTTACAGCATAGGGACAGGCAGCACCGATTTGCTCGCGTCCTGGTCACAAGAATGGCCGGAAGATCACGCTGCGCGTCTTGGTTTTCGGAGCCGCTTTATCGCCTGTTCCAGCGGTCGCTCGCCGTCACAATAGTCCTGCCAGGCGGGGGTTTTCGCAAGCAACGCCGGCACGGTGCGGACGGTAAACCGCTTCGGATCGAGGTCGGACTTCACCTGGGTCCAGGTAAGCGGCATGGATACGGTCGCACCGGCGCGCGCGCGTGGCGACAGCGGCGCCACAGCAGTAGCCATGCGATCGCTGCGGAGATAGTCGAGGAAAATCCTGCCGCCGCGAAGGCTCTTGGTCATGTTGATCAGATAGAGGTCGGGATAGTCACGCGCCATCTGCTGGCAGACGTCATGCGCAAACCCCTTGGCTTCGGCCCATGACAGGGCTTTGCGTTTGTTGACGGCGAGCGGCGTCACGACATGCAGGCCCTTGCCCCCGGTGGTCTTGCAGAAGCTGACGAGGCCGAGTTCGTCGAGACGGTCGCGCATCTCGCGGGCCGCCGCGACCACGGTCGAAAAGGGCACGTCCGGCCCGGGGTCAAGGTCGAACACCAGACGGCCGGGCACTTCCGGCTTGCCGGGCTGGCAATTCCACGGATGCAGTTCCACACCGCCGATCTGGGCGATCGCCGCGAGCCCTTCGATCCGATCGACCTGCAGATAAGGCTTCCTGTCGCCGAAGACCTTCACCAGTTCGAGCAGGTTCGACGTGCCAGGCATTGCATGGCGCTGAAAGAACTGCTCGCCGCTAATGCCATCCGGCGCACGAATGATCGAACATGGCCGGCCCCTTATATGCTCGATGAGCCAGGCGCCGACGGCCTCATGGTACCGCGCCAGATCTTCCTTTGTGACCGGTTCGCCGTCGCCGGCATCCGGCCAGAGCGGCTTGTCGGGATGGGAAATCAGTACACCCATAACTTCCGCCTTCGCACCTTTGCGGCGGACGGGCTTATGTTTGGCAGCCGCGGCAGGTTCAGCGGTTTCTGTCTTGGCCGGCGGCGCCGGCTTTTCGGCCTCGACCTCTTTCGCCGGCTTATCCTCGCGCAGGCCCTTGAAGGCAGCCTGACGGACGAGGCCATCGGCGGTCCAGCCTTCAAATTCTATTTCGGCGACAAGCTCGGGCTTCACCCAGACCACTTCGGCCTGCTTCTTTGGAGCATCGATACCGGTGAACGGCGATCTTGCTAACTCGAGCGCCTTCAGTTTCGACAGCAGCGTCTCGACTTTTTTGGCACCGTATCCGGTTCCGACACGGCCGACATAGACAAAATGATCGCCACGATGAACGCCGACCAGAAGGGATCGGAACCTGCCGTTGGTCTTGGCGTAACCACCGATCACCACCTCATGCCCGGCACGGCATTTCGACTTTGCCCAGGTGTCGGTGCGGCCGGACTGATAGGGTGCATCCATCTGCTTGGAGATGACGCCCTCGAGATGCAGCTTGCAGGCGGAGCGGAGCACCGCGTCGCCACCGGATTGAAAATGTTCGACGTAGCGGATGCGGGGATCGTCGCCCGCCTCAGCAAGCAGGTTTTGCAGCCGCTCCTTCCGTTCGACCAGGCGAATCGATCGCAAGTCCTCACCGCCGTCGAACAGCAGGTCGAACGCGAAGTAGACCAGCTCCCCGCTCTTGCCTTCCGACAGAGCCGCCTGAAGTGCGGCAAAATCCGGTGCGCCATTCTCATCGAGCGCGCAGATCTCGCCATCGATAATGCCGTCGGGCAGTCCGGACGCCGCGTCCGCGATCTCCGGATACTTTGCGGTCCAGTCGAGGCCCTTGCGCGTCTTTAGCGTCACCGTTCCGTCGGCGATCCGCATCTGGATCCGATAACCGTCGAACTTGATTTCGTGCAGCCAATCATCGCCGGCGGGTGGGCGATCGAGCCTGTCGCAAAGCTGCGGCTCGACGAAATCCGGCAGGTCGGCCGCAGCGGAGGTCGCGATATCCTTGCGAGCCGTCTTCGTGCGCTCGTCGGCGGCCAGACCATGCTTGCTGTCCCAGACGGCGTCTGCCTCGACATCCGCGCTCACCATCATGAACGGTCGCGGCTTGCGCCCCTTGCCCTTGGCGATCTCGTCCATGCTGCGGCCGGAGGCGACGGACGTCGCGTTTTCTTCCAGGACCGCTGCACCGTTTTCGTCAACCGAATGTTCGTCATGATGTTTGATCAGCAGCCAATTCGTGCGCTTGCCGTCGTCGCGGTCATTGCGCATCCGGACCAGGACGAAGCTGCCGTGCAGCCGCTTGCCCTCGAGCGTAAACTTGAAGTCGCCTTTCCTCAAAGCCTCTTCCGGAGACTTACGGCCTTCCGGCTCCCAATAGCCACGGTCCCACAACATCACCGTGCCGCCGCCATATTGGCCCTTCGGGATCGTGCCTTCGAAGTCGCCGTAGTCGAGCGGATGATCCTCGACCTCGACGGCCAATCGCTTGTCGTGCGGATCGAGCGAGGGCCCCTTAGTCACTGCCCAAGACTTGAACACACCGTCGAGCTCGAGCCTGAGGTCATAATGCAGCCGCGTGGCGTCGTGCTTCTGAATCACGAACCGCCGGCGGTTCCACGGTTTGACGCGCGCCTCACCGCTGGGTTCACTAGTCTGCTTGAAGTCGCGCTTGGCGCGGTATTTCGAGAGATTGTCGGGCATCGCTTTGCGGGTCCTTTTCCCACAGCACCAGGAGCGGCGTTGTCTCCTGATCGCGGTTCACAGTGTGAGAACGCTGCCGGCGGCCGGTAGTTTCGCAGGCGTGGCAACGCAAGCGTTGAAATGGTTGATATCGCTTGACCTTGCCCCGTTGAAATAATCCATTTTGAAGTAAGCTCTGGCCCATTGAGAGGACCAGAGAATGAAGCGCAACCGTTTTACGGACGAACAGATTATCGGCATTCTGAAGGAGCACGAGGCTGGCACGCCGGTCTCGGAGCTTTGCCGCAAGCACGGCGTCAGCGATGCCAGCATCTATAAATGGAAGGCCAAATTCGGCGGCATGGATGTATCCGAGGCCAAGCGGCTGAAGACGCTGGAAGACGAGAACACGAAGCTGAAACGGCTCTTGGCAGACGCCATGCTCGACAATGCCGCTTTGAAAGACCTTTTGGGAAAGAAGTGGTGACGCCCGCAACAAGGCGGAAAGCTGTCGCTCATCTGATGGATCACCACCAGATGAGCGAACGGCGGGCGTGTAAAGCCATCGGCTTTTGCCGGATGACGATCCGTTACGAAACCAGGCGCAGCGATGACCATGACCTTCGCGAGCGGATGAAGGCGCTGATGAACGCCGCCGCTTTGGATATCGACGCCTTCATGTGCTGCTCAGGCGTGAGGGTCACCTTGTGAACCACAAGCGGCTCTTCCGGCTCTATCGGGAAGAGAAGCTGACGGTGCGCAAGCGCGGCGGTCGGAAACGAGCGATAGGCACACGAGCACCGATGCTGATCCCGCTTGCCGCCAATGATCGCTGGTCGCTGGACTTCGTGTCGGATCAGCTCACCGATGGGCGCAGGTTCCGGGTGCTGACCGTCGTCGACGATTGCACCAGGGAATGCCTGGGCCTCGTCGCCGATACGTCCCTTTCCGGCCTGCGGGTTGCCCGTGAGCTGGACCGGATCATCGAGGGACGAGGCAAGCCGAAGATGATCGTCAGCGACAATGGCAGCGAGTTCACCAGCAACGCGATCCTGCAATGGACAGATCGGACCAAGGTGGAATGGCACTACATCGCACCGGGCAAACCGATCCAGAATGCCTTCATCGAAAGCTTCATGTATAGACGGCCCCGCGGGCGCAAGAGGCTTTCTGCAAGTTTAGGTCATCATTCGGGTGCGTTCATGTATTCGGCCTTTGTCTGCGACCGAGACCATGGTCGCTGGCCCTGATGGAGTACGCGGATCGAGGCCTCATCAACGGGTCGCGCTTGAATGCGGCGCCTAAAGCTCTCCGGGTTTGCTCGATCCCCAGCTCCGCTGGATGACCATCTGTTGCTTCTGCACCTTACGCCGGTTCGCTGAGGTTTCCTGTCTATGCTGTCTTGACGCGTGCCTCCCTGAACATCTCTCCACTTGTCATCATCGCCCAGATGATCCGAGCAAGTTTGTTAGCCACGGCGACGGCCACGATCATAGGACGTCGTCGTTGTAGTAAAGCTTCGATCCAAGCTCCCCCGACCTTCGCTCGAGCTTTCGGATACCGAACTATATTCCTGGCGCCGATTACGAGCAGATGACGCAGGTAGGCATCTCCTTGTTTCGTAATCCCTCCCAATCGAGTGGTGCCGCCACTGGAGTTTTGACGCGGCGTCAGGCCCAGCCAAGCTGCAAACTCTCGACCGGAGCGGAACATCCTAGCGTCCGGAATGGTGGCGGCGATGGCCGTAGACGTGATTGGGCCGACCCCTGGGATCGACGAAAGCAGATTTGAGACCGGATCTGAACGACCGATTTCCGCTAGCTTCGTCTCAATCCCGTCGATCTGCTTGTTCAACTCGCCAACAGATCCGATCAAGCTGGTCAACGCATACCGAGCATGTTCTGGCAACGAGGCCGCAACTTCCTCTATCATCGGCATTATGGTCTCGATGCGTTGTCGACCTTGGCCGAAGATGATTCCGAATTCGGCGAGATGAGCGCGGATCGCACATACCGTCATGGTCCGTTGCCGTACCAGCAGACCTCTAGCTCGATGTAGCATCAGGAAGCTCTGGTTAGCCTCAGACTTTACCGGAACGAAGCGCATATCGGGTCGCCGAACAGCCTCACAGATGGCTGCAGCGTCCGCGGCGTCATTCTTCGCGCCGCGCCGTACAAACGGCTTCACATACGAAGGCGGTATCAACCTAACCTCGTGACCGAGCTTCATCAGCTCCCGAGCCCAGTAGTGCGCCGTGGCACAAGCTTCGACACCAACAACGCATGGCCTTGCACGCTGAAAGAACTTGATCATCTCGCTTCGCCGGAGCGCCGCGGTTTTGATCACTGAACCGTCGGCATCCACCGCATGGACGTGAAAGTTATGTTTGGCCAGATCAAGGCCTATCGTGCTGGCGATCATATCAGTGGCTCCTGTTTGAGTTGGCGCATCATCATACGACCAACCGGTTCGGAGCGGGGCCGTCTTCCCCATCAATGGGCGGCTGCGCGACGAGTTCCTGAACGAAACTCTCTTCTCGTCACTGCCCCATGCTCGATCAGCGCTTTCAAACTGGCGCAGCGATTACAACGATCATCGACCACACTCTGGACTCGGCTGGATGACACCTGCCGAGTTCGCTCAGACAATCAACCCGCGACGTGATGCGGTGCTGCGCAGCCGGAATGGCTCCGCACCGCAACCCGCCGCTACCGCCCCAAATACGGCAACCCAAAACCGCCGGAGCGAACTCAAAACTGGATAAAACTTGGGGGCAAGGTCACGCTCGGAAGCCTGCTAAGTTCTCTTTTTGTTTCGGCGCGCACGTCCAGATGCCGAAGCGTCGGCGCCGAGGATACCTTTCCACAAGACCTTCATGCCTATGAGCCCGCAAGTGAAGGGCTTCAGCCGCTGATCGAAAAGGTGTGGGGCTATTGCGAGGCCAATGGCATCGGCGCCAAGACCGTGACGCTCAAGGTCAAATATGCCGACTTCAACCAGATCACCCGCAGCAAGACGGTTCCCGCATTTCTGGCAGCGATCACCGATCTGGAGAACATCGTCAGCCTGTTGCTAGCGCCGATCTTTCCGCCTCGAAAGGGCATTCGCCTGCTCGGCGTCTCGCTATCTTCGCTAGAGAGGCGCAGCGTCCGGACGGAGCCGCAGTTGCGGTTGGCGCTTTAGACCGCCAGCATCGGCTGTCCCGGCCGGCAGCGCTGCAGGATTTCCTCTTCAGTGACAAGTCTGGCGCTGTTCCGCTCAGGTCCAAAAACCTATGCCGCAGGAATGCCTCGTCTCGCAGCCCCACAAATTCAACGATCGATCATATATCCGGCCGCTGGTCAGGACACGAACATGCCGATGGTGCTCAGGCCCATCACAATCGCGGTGAAGCCGCAGATAAAGATCATCCAGCGCGGCGCTTTCAGCCCGCCCATGATGGCGGGGTTGCGCGCCATCATAACCATCAGAATGATAATCGGCGTGGCGAGCACCCCGTTCACGACCGCGCTCCAGTACAGGGCCCGCATAGGGTCAAACCCTAGCATGATAACCGCGACACTTGCGACCGTCGCAACCACAATTGTGGCATAAAAGGCCTTGGCTTCCCTAAGCTTCTTGTCTAGGCCCTCGGGCCATCCAAAGCTTTCGGCGACGGCATAGGCGGCAGAGCCGGCGAGAACGGGAACTGCGAGCAGCCCCGTCCCGATCATACCCACAGCGAATACCGCGAAAGCGAATTCGCCAGCCACCGGCTTGAGGGCTTCGGCTGCCTGGGCGGACGTTTCAATCTTCTCAATGCCGTTCACATGAAGAGTGGCGGCCGCCGCAACGACGATACAGAGCGCCACGACGTTGGAGAAGCCCATACCGACGAGCGTGTCCATGCGTATTCGGCCGAGTTCAGGCGCTGCCTCGTCTGGGTTTCGCCGGAGGCGCGCGAGCTTCCTACGTCTCAGCTCCTCAACCTCTTCTCCAGCCTGCCAGAAGAAGAGGTAAGGGCTTATCGTGGTGCCGAGTATCGCGACGATCGCGGTAAAGTGGTCACCGGAGAACGCAACGGTCGGCATCAAAATCGCTCTGAGCGCCTCGCCCCACGCTACACCTGCCACGAGGACGACTGCGACATAAGCAAAGAGCGACAATGTCAGCCACTTCAGGACGGAGACGTAAGCCGGATAAGGCACGATAACCTGGATGGTGGCGCAAAGTATGCCGAACAACAGCGCGTAGGCGACTTCTGGACCACCGACGAGGAGACGGACCGCGGCTCCCATGGCGGCGAGATCGGCACCGATGTTGATGAAATTGGCGGCAAACAGAAGCGCCATCGCGGCGTAAGCGAGCCATGGGTGGTAATAGAACTTCAGGTTCTTGGCGAGCCCCTTGCCCGATACCGCCCCGATGCCCGCGCTCAATCCTTGCACGGCCGTCATCAGAGGATAACTGAACAGCATGGTCCAGCCGAGAGTGTAGCCGAACTGGGCGCCAACCCGACTGTAGGTCGCGATGCCGCTCGGATCGTCGTCAGCGGCTCCGGTGACGAGACCAGGCCCTAGGGCCTTGAGTAAGTTCGGGGTCTTCGCACGAAGAGGTGTCGGCGCGTCCATCGGTCCGCCCAGAGGGTTTTGGTGCCGCGATAATGCGCGAAAGCGCTACGAGTTCCGCTGGCCATCCATTCCAACTCAGAGGAGTGCTTACGCAAAAAGTCTGGGCATGGCGACATCCTAAATCAGACGAGACGGGAGCCGTCGTCGAGATTAGGACGGCTTCGTTCATCCAAGATTTGATCAAAGACCATGGCATCCTCGACCGTTCCGAGCCGGTGGCAGGCTCTGCTTGAGAGATTCTAGATGGGCACCCTTTCCTTCGCCAATAGCCAGGGCTTCAGCCGCTGATCGAAAAGCTTTGGGGTTTTTGGATTGGCGCGAACAGGATGGCGCTCAAGGTCAAATTTGCCGGTTTGAATGATGCCCGTGGCGTTAGACACGGCTGCTCTGCGCCGAGGGTGACCGCCATGTGCCTTCGCATGAAGGCGGAACTAAGTTGGTGGTAAACGGTTGATTGGTACCCAAACCGTCATTTCGGCGCGTTCTTCGCAGGGAGCGCATTTTGACCCAGAGTTTTCCGGCCCGCACCTCCTCTACCCCTGACGGACAAGCATCGACATCTCACGACGTCTCGGTGCCGCGCGCACATGCAGGCCAATGCCACGTTCGGATCATTTCAGGAAGGGCGAAACGGCCTTCGAAAACAGCCTTATCTGCGCTTCTGCTGCTGTCACTCGTTTCCTGTTCGAACGAGGACGAGAAGTCTCAAAAGCGAATGCAGGAAATCCTCCTGTGGAGCGCCAGCGCCGAGATGATCCTCGATGCCCGCCTTGGCGGACGTGTTCCAGAACGCTTCACCGATCTTGCCGTGCAGCGATGCGATAAGGAGATGTCGGAACTTTCATCGCAGCTGCCGCAGACCTCCAGATATGATAAAGCGAGAACGGCTGTCGTCAGGCTCAATGGATTGATCGCCGCGGCTCACGACGAGATCGGTCTTGGCCGTTTTGAACAGGCGCATCAGCATCTTGTCGAGCTTCACCGATACGAGGCCGAGCAGCGTATGACCTCCGGTGCAGCCGGATGAAAAAGATGCTTCAGATTTCGCTGGGGATCGTCACCAGCGTCGGGGGATTTATCGAAACCGGCCAGATCGCAACGTCCAGTCAGGCTGGAGCAGCCTATGGATTCAGCCTGCTCTGGCCCATTGTCATCGGCACTGTCTGTCTCATCTTCCTGATTGAAATGTCGGGGCGGTTTGCCATTGCGAGCCAGCACACCGTCGCGGATGGGATGAGGGAACGCTTCGGAGCGAATTACTTCCTGTTCACTTTATTGATCATTTCGATCGTCAATTTGCTCGTCCTCGCGTCTGAGATCGGCGGTATTACTCTGGCATTGCAATTCGTCAGCGGTGTCGGTTTTCAGTGGTGGGCCTTGCCAGTCGCCTTCATCGTATGGCTTCTGCTCTGGAAGGGCACGTTCGGCATGATCGAGGATGGCGTAGCCATCATGGGCCTGGTGGCGGTGTGTTTCGTGGTGGGCGTGTTTGTCATGGAACCTCCTTGGCTGGAGGTGGCAAAAGGGCTGGTGCCGATGCTGCCGGACAAAGAGCCGCTGCACTATGGTTTCATTGCCGTCAGCATTCTCGGAGCCGTCATAGCCCCGTTTCTGTTCTTGTTTTACTCGTCAGGCGCGATCGAGGAAAAGTGGGATAAGAGCTTCCTTGGCGCCAATCGCGTGATCTCTACGGTGGGGATGAGTTTTGGCGCCGTCATCGCCGCCTCAATCCTGATTGTGGCGGCGGTTGTCTTTCCGCCGCGAGGCATCACCGACATCGAAGGATATGACCAGATTGCGCCATTATTGACCCCAGCGTTCGGCAAATGGGGCTTTTACCTTTTCGCGGCATCGCTTGGAATCACCTGCTTCGGCGCAGCGCTCGAAGCAAGCCTTGGCCAAGCGTACCTGGTTGCCCAGGGTTTCGGTTGGAATTGGTCGGAAGATGCCAAGCCCAGAACCGATCCGGCCTTCGCGCTTGTCTATACAGGCTTCATCGGCATCGCGTTTCTGCCGATCGCATTTGGCGTCGATCCCCTTCAGTTGACGATTTTTTCAATGGCGATCACGGCGTTAGCCTTGCCCTTCGGCGTGGTTCCCTTTTTGTTTTTAATGAACGATCGCAATTTCGTTGGAAAGCACCGGAATGGATGGATCAGCAATACCGCCGTCCTGATCATTATCGGCCTGTCGTTCATCGTCGCCCTCATAACCCTTCCCCTGCAAATCTTCGGAGGATGATATGCTTTTGGTCCGCGACGTCCTTGACAAGCAAATGGTCGACAAGGAGCAAAATCGTATCGGCAAGGCAGATGGCGTTGTCCTCAGTCTTTCTGCCGGCGACGCTCCTAAAGTCGCGTTCATCGAAATGGGGAGTTTAACGCTATCGCGACGGCTGGGCCGCCGGCCGCATCGCTTCCTGCTCTGGCTTTACCGAGGGGCTGTCACGGATGATACGGCCAAGGTTTTCCGTGTGCCCTGGGCAAAAGTGAAAGACGTTGGGATTAACATCGAAGTGAGCGTGGATCGTCGCGAGACGCCATTGGAGCGGTGTCAGGATTGGCTAAGGCGGCACGTGATCAAGTGGATCCCGGGAGGATGATCATGAACGAGGTTCGGCTCGAACTGCTGTTGGGCAAACAGGTCTTCGACGTTGACGGCAAGGCCGTTGGCCGGGTGGAAGAGATCAGGGCGGAAGCACGCGGCGCAGATCTCTACGTCGTCGAATATCACCTCGGCGCCTATAGTCTTTTCGAGAGGCTTTCCGCCCTTGCCATTGGTCGCGCAGTGTTGACCGCGATAGGAGCGGCAAGATCCGGCAGTAAAAAGGCGGTTCCATGGGACAAGCTTGACATGCGTGATCTCGAGCACTTGCAAGTGACTTGCCGGGGGAGCACCCTGCAGACGCTCGATTAAAGCCACCTCTTCCGACGCCGCACGCCTCGCCGGCGATTGTAGCCCCGATCTCCGCTTGTCCCCTCTCAGGGCGAGACCGGTATCGACCCGCTGTATCCCGTCCAAGAATCTCCGCAAGTCCGGTGCGAAATCTCGCCTTACCCCAGTCCTGGCAAACCGTTGGAGCAGACGCGCCAACTAAAAGTGCTGGGCATCCCGCGATGAAATAGCAACCGCAATCTCGAGATTGCCCTGTCCTGCGCGCGGCGAAAAGACTTCGAACGCTTAGATATTATCAGGGCGAGCGAAGGAGCGACCGAGTTCAGATATCTGCGTCCTGACGAAACTATCCACGTAGGATGATGCTCGCGGACTGGCTGGACTCCGAAGCCGAACCCTGAAATCTGGAACCGTCCGCAGATGTGCGCGTTTCCATGCCGTCATCGGGGGGAGCTATACGTCGAGTTGTCACGATATCCGAGAGTGCGGCGGGCGACAGACGAATGAGAAGTGAAGTCCATTGGATTTGAAGATTAACGGGTTACCCGCGGGGCGTGGCGCATGCTGTTCGATGATGATGAGTTTGCCGAGTGCGGCCTCGACGTATGTCTCACCCTGTTCATGCGGCCTGCAGCTTCTCGGTTCCAAGCCAGCCGGGATAACGTCATCAGGTTCATACGATGAAGTTAGGCCTGGCGAGAGCACTGTCCCGGGCTTTCAAGTCCCAGAAACGACTTGCCAAGCTCGTCGAGAAGGTCATCAATCCGAAGGCAAGAAGGCCAAAGCGCTCCAAGACGCGCCCGGTAGCGGAGAGACCGCAGCTTGCCGAGATCAGCACGTTCGGCAGCAATCCTGGCCGATTGTTGATGAAAACCTTCGTTCCGTCCCGGCGGCTGCCGAAGAACCCGGCTTTGGTCGTCGTGCTCCACGGTTGCCGGCAAACTCCGGAGAGCTTGGATTCTGCGTCTAGCTTCTCGAAGCTGGCGAGCGACAGAGGCTTCGTTCTTCTCTATCCGGAACAGAGAAATGCTAACAACGGTCATCGGTGCTTCAGTTGGTTCAGACCGAGTGCTGTCGCCCGCGACCGGGGCGAGGTGCTCTCCATCCGCCAGATGATCGACGAGGCCTGTCGACGGCACCGGATCGATCGATCGCGCATCTTCATCGCGGGTCTATCGGCTGGCGGTGCAATGACGGCGGCCCTCGTCGCGAACTATCCGATGTTGTTTGCAGGCGCCGCCATGATTGCTGGCATGCCGTTCGGATCATCTCGCGATGCGATGTCGGCGCTGCGTGCAATGAAGTCGGGTGCTCGTGAACCCGCCGGCGGCTGGGGACGACCGGTCGCGGAGATTTCTGGTGATACCACATCATGGCCTCGGATAACCGTCTGGCATGGTGACAAGGATCGGACGGTCAATCCGTTGAACGCACACGCCTGCGTAGATCAATGGCTGGAGGTGCTACGCATCGCGAGAGACGGCGGTAAGGAGGAACGGAAAGCGTGGGGAAGGCTGCAGACATGGAAGGCGCCTCAAGGAAAATCAGTGTCTCTATACTCCGTCCAGGACCTTGGCCACGGACTTCCGGTCCGCAAGGGACCACTGGCTGAAACGAGCGATCCTTATGTCATTCCCTCCGACATCTCCCTACCCCTTGAGCTGATGCGACTTTGGGGCTTGGGGAAAGTTTTCTGAAGACGATCATTCTCAGGCCACCAGTGTCCCCTCATTATCCATCGTCGACACGGTGCCTTCGATGAGTTGCTTCAGCAGTTCGACGCATACCTCGGCTCGAACATGATGCGGCATATGGCCCACGCCCGGGAGCGTTTTGAAGACCCCCTGGTCGTGGTTCCGTCGGAGAACCTCGCCAACGCGGGGGACGTTTCCACAGGGCTGCTTCATGCGCGCCAAACGCACTTTCCAGCCGATTGTTCCAGCCGAAAGGCAATCGGTTCCAAGTCGATCGACGCCGGTCCGTTTGACGCCCCGAACCGCGCAACGACCAGCCCGAATGCTTCAGTCGGTTGGATTAAAGTTCCTCAGATTTGTCGAGGGTGCCGGATCTCCGTTCAAAGGTAAGCTCGGGAAAAGAATACCGCTGTCGTCAAAACGGCGACCGCAAGCGTTAGCATCCGGACGATCGATGCCGGCAGCCTACGTCCGACATGCGCTCCGATCCACCCGCCGATAACGGCTCCAATCGTCATCGGGATGCACTCCTGCCATACGATCGCGCCGGCCAGTACGAAGACGACGACGGCGACCGCGTTTGCGGCAGTTACCATCACCATTCTTGTCGGATTCAGGCTCTTGATCTCCCCGCCCCCGAGCGCGCTCCACGCCGCAAGCATCATGAGACCCACTGCGCCGCCAAAATAACCGCCATAGAGACCGAGAAAGAATTGAACCGTTGCGAAGGCCAGAAAATTCGGACGTGCCTGCGTTTGGAGCTTTGCGCTGAGCCGCGGACCTGCAGCCAGCATCAATGTCGCCACCAGCAAGAGCCATGGCAGGATCCCATCGAAAATCCTGGATGGGGTGAGAAGCAATAACACGCTTCCGGCCACACCACCCACCACTGTCACGATAGCAATGGCCATGACATTGATGCCGCACACACTCCTGACCCCGTCACGGTAGACCCACGAGCTCGTCATACCGCCTGGAAACAACGCCAAGGTGCTCGTCGCGTTTGCGGCAACCGACGGCACTCCGACCGATATCAGCGCCGGCAGGGATACGAACGACCCGCCACCGGCCAACGCATTCATGCTGCCTGCCAACAAGCCAGCCAGCAAAAGAAGAATAATATCGTACATGTTGATGGCGCCTCGGCCTGCAAAGTTGATTTCCGCCGACACGTTTGTCGAAAGCCGCGACTGCGGGCGGGTTGAGTGCGCTGATGCTTTACAGCGCTGCCGGAGACGCGGCAATCCTCGCCATCGCGTCAGGAAACCACGCGCTCTCGCCTCACGACTGTCCCAAATTAACCCATAATTTAGCAATCACTTGCATGCGCGAGCCACGATGTTAGCGTCGCCCGACATCGTTGGGGCGCGTATGACAATTGAAGAGCTGATCGATTTACAGGAAGCGGGCTCAAGGGCACGGGTGCTCGGGCTAAAGGCTTACGAGAACCCATATCTTGCACCCCACCGAATACCTACCGGCGATACCAGTGCTCTTGGGGATTGGCTTGCGCGTCACGACGCGTGGAAGTTCGGTTGGGAAGTGGAGGACGCTAGCCGCGAAGGCAGGATTGAAACCCACTTCAAGGCGTTTATCTCGATGGCCAAACGACGGCTTTCAATCCTGAACTGATATCCACTTCACACAGAGCACGTCTCGATTATGAGTCCTTTTGCATCGGAACTCGCGTGACAGAACTCAAAACCTTCTTCCTTCGTCGGCTGTTCCGACGTTTTAACTGTCCGGCCAATTCCTGCCATCCCACCTCGCCTGCTCGACTTGCCGCAGCAGCCATTGCCGACAGGCTTGGCGGGATGGTCGTGGTGCCGACGCTTGCATCGATACCGTCGGAACCGAAGCCGAGGCCGCCGCCAGCTGGGATTCGCAGCTCGTCACGTCGGCAAGCATTCTGGCCAACCAGCATTCGAAAATGGCAGAGCCCGGTTCCGGAAACAAATAGAGCGGCTGCGCAGGCGACGCGGTTGATCTGGTCCGTCGCCATCCGACCGTTAGTTGCGCTCCACGAATTTGTTGAATCGGCTGGCCTTCCCGTCCTTGGTCTTGTCCTGGTAGAGAAAAGCCAGCCTGTTTTCGTCGAAGATCTTGAAGAATTCGTCCCAACTAATCTCGTCGAACTCCTCTTCCTTTTCCCCGAAATCGATGCGCAGCACACCGCCTTTGCCGCCGGTGCGGATAACTGCCGGCTTACCATCTCTCTTTTCCGCCCATTTCTGGATCGTCTTGTGGTCCGTCGTTGTCTCAGAACTGGTCATTGATACCTCCGTTCATCGATAGTCATCTAAAACATCCGTGACCAAAGCGGTCACAACATTGGTTGTCTTTGCTTCCAATTGCGATAAGGCGCGAGCAGTTCGCCGGGATAGCGACGCTCGATCTCGGTTTCGGTCAATGCGATCCGAGCAAGGATCTCTTCTACATCCTCGGCTGCTTCGCTGGCCCTTTCGAGGTTGCTCATGGTTGAGAACAATTCGTCGTCGTTCATCGCCTCCAAGCGAGAGGCAAAGTCCCCGACGGGTTCTCTAATGAACGGATTTGGGGACATTCGGCGCCTCTTTGCTGATGCCGCTCAAACTTCACTCCTCGCACGAAGTTCCCTCGGCCCACGGAGCGAGATCGCTGCTGGCGCCGCCTGCTCTTCCCGAAATAGCCGCCAGGGAACTGTCGTTAAACACTCATCATGTCGGCGGCAGTCGGTCTTGTCGGCGGCACAGTCGATTTTTTGCCAGCCTCCGCCGAGTTCGACAGCAAATCACGCAAAACACTCAGAATACCCAGTTGCGCTTTAAGTTCTGGAACGTGGAACGAATAGGGTCGCATGGGGTTTGGTGATCACGGATCAAAGAGGTTCGGCACGAGAGGAAATTCCCATGAACAAGTTCATTTTAGCTGCAGCGCTCCTGGGCGCTTCGGCATTGTCAGCCATGGCCCAGACGGCGCCCGCAACGACAAGCGACGGCAAGACGCCGGCCATCGCAACGCCTGGATCAAACAATCCAACGGCCCCGGTGGAAGGCGCCAACAGCTTCACCGAGGGTCAAGCGAAGGACCGCATCGAAAAGGCTGGTTATACCGACGTCAAAGACCTCAAGAAGGATGACAAGGGCATCTGGATGGCATCTGGCATGAAGGACGGCAAGGCCGTCGTGATCGCTCTCGACTATCAAGGCAACATCGTCGCCAAGTGACGCGACAATTCCTTCAGGAGAAATGACAATGAGAACCGTAACTGGACTTTTCGATGATTATACCGACGCAAGCTCTGCAGTAAGCGCGCTTGAAGCCGCCGGCATCCCTTCCAATGACATCAGCATCGTTTCCAACAATGCAGACAATCGCCACGGTGAGGATTCGAATGCAGGCGAAGGCGCCGGCGTAGGTGCCGGCATTGGCGCAGTCGTCGGCGGCGCCGGCGGCCTTCTGACGGGCCTAGGCCTGATGGCAATCCCGGGCGTTGGTCCGGTCGTCGCTGCCGGGTGGCTGGCGGCAACGGCCGCTGGCACCGCCGCTGGTGCGGTCGCTGGCGGTGCGACGGGCGGCATCATCGGCGCGATGACGAGTTCCGGCGTCTCTGACGAGGACGCGAACGTATATGCCGAAGGCGTTCGCAGGGGCGGTTCACTCGTTACCGCCAAGGTTCCGGACGCCCGTGTTGCGGAAGCAGAAGCAATCCTCAAGCGTTCCAACTGGGTCGACCCCGCAGCACGTCGCGCCGCCTATACGAAGGAAGGTTGGACCAGGTTCGATGACACGCTCGATCCCTATGGCCCCGAGCAAATTGAGCGCGAGCGCAGTCGCTATCGGCTCTAGAAGATCACCGGCGCGCGCCCCACTAGGGGCACGCGCTGGCCGATCAAGATGCTTCACTGGTTGATCATCGTTGAAGATCCCCAGCCCTCGACGTCATGGTAGATAAACAGTGCCTAGACCGTATGTTCGTGGGGTGAAGGTGGCCCGCCCCCGCGCTAAGCTGAATTCGGGGATTGCTCTGGATAGGCCGGAGCCGAGCCCCACGCTTAAGCGAGGGCGAACCATGGAAGAGAATAGCGTAACTTTCATCGGCTTGGATACGTCGAAGCTGAAGATTTCAGTGGCGGTTGCGGATGGAGAGCGCAACGGCGAGGTGCGGTTTTTCGGCGACATCTCCTCGGAGCCGGCGTCGGTGGCATCGATGGTCAACAAGCTTTCCAAGCGTGGAGCCAAGCTTCATTTCTGCTATGAGGCAGGTCCGACCGGTTACGGTCTTTACCGGCAGATTGTCGAACTGGGGCATGACTGCGTGGTGGTGGCGCCGTCGCTGGTGCCCAAGCGAGTGGGCGACCGGGTGAAGACCAACCGCCGGGATGCCGTCAGCCTGGCGCGCCTGCACCGCGCGGGCGAGTTGACCGCGGTCTGGGTTCCGGATGAAGCTCATGAGGCGATCCGCGACCTGGTGCGGGCGCGCGAGGCTGCCAACGGCGCGTTGAAGCAGGCACGCCAGCAACTCCAGTCTTTTCTCCTGCGCCACGGCCGGATTTATACCGGTCGCACCCCATGGACGCGCGCCCATACAAGATGGCTGGCACGCCAGACCTTCGATCACCCCGCCCACCACATCCTGTTGGCGGAATATTGCCAAGCCATCGAAGATGCCGGCGTACGCCTGGACCGGCTGACCGAGTTGGTGGTGGAGACTGCAGCATCCTGGTCGATGGCCCCGGTTGTGGCCGCCTACCAATCGATGCGCGGCGTTGCATTCATGACGGCGGTTACCTTTGTCGTCGAAATCGGCGATGTCAGGCGCTTTGACAATCCTCGTCAGCTGATGGCCTATCTCGGTCTCGTGCCATCGGAGAGCTCAACCGGCGCACGGATCAAGCGGGGCGGGATCACCAAGGCGGGCAACGCAAGGGTGCGTCGGGTCCTCATCGAAGGCGCCTGGACGTATCGCTTCCCCGCACGTGTAAGTCCGAAGATCCAGACCCGGCTAGAGGGATTACCGAGGACAGTTCGAGAGATTGCCTGGAAAGGCCAAGTGAGGCTTTGCGCGCGGTATCGCAAGCTGATGGCGGCAGGCAAGCCGAAGGTCATCACAGTCACTGCCATTGCTCGGGAAATGGCAGCATTCCTGTGGGCGATCGGGCAGGAGGTCGCACCCACGGCAAAAGGCTAGACCTCATCGGTCAGCTTGAAGAGCAACGCTTTAGTGGAAACATAAAGGTCATCTGCTGTTGGACAAAGATGGAGGCAGGGCTCCGGTGGGGAATCCTCGCGCCTACTATGTGGCGGACACCGTCCATGCCCGATCCTAGATCGAGGTAGCCCCAGACGAACAAACGGAAATGCGGTATCCAACCCGCGCATAAGAGTATGCCAGCCGTCGTCAAAACGCCCTGTCTCCTCCTTTGTTCAACAGCTTCACACTGGTCCCTCCGTCGTCAAAGTCGGAAAGGAAAATCATGACCAAAAAGCTTGCAAATGAACATAAGAGTAGGTGGCCGCCCAGCGCACAGGAGAAAGATTTGCTTGGGGTAAACAAATAATCGCTGAGCGGCCTCGATTAATAAATAGGCGATACTCTTTTGAATACTTTATTTCTCCTTTGGCGCGAATTCGTACAATCAAATGTGCTTTAATAAACAGAGATTGCATAAGTACTACTTATTGCAACAGCTCAACTATCGTGCAGAATATTTGTGGCGCCATGTGCAATGCCACTAACACCCCCATCCATTAATCCCCGCGATGGCGGGGATATCTTTACATTAATTCGGGAATGGCAAACCGCGACTGGCCATCCGCCTTGGGGCCGCCTCGTTCGAAACTTTGGTCGTCGCCGAAGATAGGAGATCGATTTCATCGAAGGCTGGCCAACACTCAATCATGCGGTTAATTGCCGCGCTCTCGCGCAAGGCTTCGTTCTCTGCCCGCGTCCGCGAAGTCGATAAGCTGCACCGTATCACACAACTTAGCGGTAGCTTGGCGCTTTCACTGACAATGTTCCACCAACTACAGACGACTTGCGCGCTCGCTTTCCACCTCGCCAGGAGAAATTCGCTTGATTTGAGCTGGAGCGAAATGCCGCTGACTTTGCGAAGCGCGCCGGCGATTGTGCGAAACCGCACTGATGGTTGGCCCGGCAAGGTTGATGAACTACGATTTTCTTATCGCGATCCGAGCCAGCTGTTGCAACGCGGAGGATGATATGGCCGACTTCAATCTCACACTCCCGATGGAAGAAGTGAACGTGCTTTCGGATGCTGTTCGGACTTGGTTCCGGCATAATCACGCCGCGCCAACGGAACAATCAATGCAGCTGCTTTGCAGCGCGGCGGTCGACCTATATAATGAAGGCCACAAGACGCGCGAGGAGCTGGTCACGCTGCTGATTATGAAGTTTGATAGCCCTCATTCGCTGCAGATCAACGCGCCGACATCCACGTCTCATCATTGACAGTGATATCGGCCAACCGGCACGTTCCAGAAGCGTGGGAGGTTCTCAACCGATCCGGGGCAGAGGGCGCACTGTCACCAAACCGCAGCGACGCGCGGTGATGCGATCGCTCGAGGTCGAAGTGAGCCATTGGATGGTTTAGCAGGTTCTCCAAGGCGGTGATCACGAGGCCCTGCATGGCTCTTGATGATCTCGGTGGTGGCGACATGGGCGTTTGCTTCAAGGTCACAGTAGTCGTGGGCAAAGCCACCCGGACCTCCTCCTTGGTGTCGCAGCCGATCTCGAAGCCGTCGGAGCACCATCTGACCGCAACCTTATCTAAACGAGTGCCAGCGCGGCTCTCGCGGGCAAAGACAAGGACGCGGCGCGCCTGCATGACGCGATCGGCTCTCGCGGCGTGATACCGAGGCCTTCGGCAATACGCTCAGTCCGGACCGTGAATGGCCTCGCTTCGAGGGTCATAGTCGCCTCCCGGGCCTTTAGTCGCAGACGCACCGGGACCTTGGTCCGATGGCCGGAACGGGTGGGAAGGCTGCGTGTTTCTTCCGCGGCAAACACTCCTGAGGTGACAACATGAGTGATGATCTGTGGGAAAAGCCAATAGAGTTGATGATCGAAAACTCCGATCATTTTCGGAGCGTCGGCAGCACACGGGATGCCATGGCGTGCCTCATGACCTCTTGGCCCACAAAAGGAGGAAAGTCCTTTTCCGCTGCTCGGCGAGCCTGTCTCGGGGAGGCTCACCAGCGCGAAAGCAAAGCTCGCCTTCATTCGTGCTGCCGAGGAAGCGAAGTCGCGCGACGCTGCTCGCTTGCGGTTCACATTGTCCATAGAAGAGATAGCGGGGCGGCTTGGAGCTTTTCTCCAAATGGCGTCACTCGGTCGTGGTCATGTAAGACGAGCCCTCGCACGAAACGATCGCCGACAACATCTTGCAACTGGCGCAACCCGCGAAAATCGTCAGGCTTCACCGTTGCTGACGCCTTTACTTCTATCCCAACGACCCGGCCGCGACGATCCTCGATAATGACGTCGACTTCATCTTGGTCTCTCGTCCGGTAGTGCGAGAACGATAAGCGCCGGCCTGACCAGGATGCCAACTTCAGCAGTTCTGACACCACGAAGCTTTCAAGCAGGGCGCCAAAACGAGTTTTGTTGTCGCGTAACGCGCTCGCTTCATCCTCGCGCAAAGTGGCAAGCAAACCCGAGTCCAGAAAGTGGAGCTTCGGCGTTTTGACGAGCCGGTTCAAGCGGTTGTTGGACCACGGAACAAGCGTCCTGATGAGAAAGAGGCGCTCAAGGATAGCAACGTATTTCTGTGCTGTGATGCTCGACAACCCGAGCGCTGCACCGAAACTGCTATGGTTGACCAATTGTCCGGCGTGCTCCGCTAAAACATCGAGCAGCCGCGGAAGCCGGTCCAACTGATCGATGTTGGCGATATCACGCACGTCGCGGTCGAGGATCAATTTCACATAATCTTCCAGCCAAGCAGTCCGCCGGCGGGGGGTCGGCCGACGCAAAGCTTCTGGATAGCCGCCCTGGAGCACCGTCAACAGCAGATCGTCGCCAATGACGGTGTCCTCCCCGGCGGAAGGCTCCTCGCCGGCGAACAGCCGATCCAGGAGACGTCCCGGAGCGGAGCGGATCTCCGATTGGGCAAATGGCAGCAACGGGACAACCGCCATACGACCGGCGAGCGAGTCTGCAATCGCCGGAACGGTGGCCAGATTGGCTGAGCCCGTGAGCAAGAACCGTCCGGGCTCGTCATCGCGGTCAACGCTTTCCTTGATTGCCAGTATCAGTTCGGGCGCACGTTGCACCTCGTCAATCACGGCCCGTTTAATGCCTCGGATAAAGCCGATCGGATCGGTCCTTGCTGCGTTAAGCGTACCAACATCGTCGAGGGTTATAAATGGACGATCGGAGCCAGAGACCTGTCGCGCAAGGGTGGTCTTTCCGGCTTGCCGCGGGCCGGCGATGAGCACGACTCGTGTGTCAGCCAGCGCAGTTTCGACGATCAGTCGGGCTTTGCGTTCAATCAGCTTTTTCGGTGGCGGCGAGTCTGTCATCGGCTATCATTAACCGAGTTCTCGGCGAATTTAAAGTACGCGTCCGGCTAATCTTAATTTGTGCCACGGCTAGCTAAAAGCGTGGCATAAGAGTTATGGAACCTCTCTCTGATGAAGCAGATCTCGTACATCCGCAAACTCAGCGACGCAATTGGCAAAAGCTTGTCTGAAAAGCTTCAGCTTGCCGTCGATGACGAGGCCGGCGAAGCCTGCGGGCTTGTCCGGGTCGAGGATGTCGCCAGCTACCAAGCAATTGCGGTCCCAGCTGATTCCAATCCGGCGCTGATCTCGGCAAGTTCCTCAAAGCCTTTCCGATGCAGCAATTTGGAGGCGCGCACCGAGGATTCCATCAACGAAATACCCGCTGCGAAAGTCGCCTTACTGTTAGCCAAAGACGACGAAGGGTACATCGGGAATCGACCCGAAAGATGCGACGCCGCCCAAGGACCGCCGCTAAGAATTGAACAATTCGCATCTCTGAGCATTGATCCTGGTAACCCGAAAAGGAGAAACTGCCATGGATTGGAATCGCGTCGAAGGCAACTGGAAGCAGGTTAAAGGCAAAGTCAAGGAACAGTGGGGTAAGCTTACCGACGACGACCTTGATGAAATCGCCGGAAAGCGAGATCAGCTCGAAGGTATGATCCAGGAGCGCTATGGCCTCGCGAAGGACCGCGCCAAATCCGACATTGATGAATGGTATGGCCGTCAGACCTGGTAAGAAAATCGAAGGACCGGCCCGGCCGGTCCTTTCGCTGCGTGCCTCATCTCGAAAGAACTAGGCCACCTGCGCAAGCGGATGTCACTTGCGCATCAATTGCTGAACATTAGACCGCCAAGAGAAAGCGCGCCGATGTGACGGCTTCCGATCGATCTTTTTTCACTTCAAGGATCCTGGCAGAGATTTGGAAATCGAGCCGACATACCAGTGGCGAGGATCACGACATAGCTTATTGAGCACGATATATGCTGCATCGCCAACGGTGCGTAACGATCCTGTGAGCTGCTTGGCCGCGCAGAGCCAGCGCGACTGGTTTGAGTGCCGTCGAGGTGTTCGAGCACTGAATCCCAATGGATTTCGGGCTAACCGCGCCCGTGTCGGGGTCCAGCGGGAATCACATACCACTTGTGGTTTCCCCTCGGTCGAAAGTCACCATCGGGCTCTGGATGAGCAGTTGTGATCGCCGCAATTGCGCTAGGGCGAATTGCTTCTGAAGTATGAGGCTGTAACGCCTTTTGAGGCCCGGCACTGTCGCCACTTGTGTAGACGACCGGCATTTCAGGTGGATTTCGCGCGCAGCTCACGCCACCTCCCGCCCGTCTGGCGCGAGCAAAAATGGGCGCGAGTTCATCGCCGATCCCGAGTGGCAGGAGGCGAAGGCGAAGAGCGAGGCGGGTGGGCCTATCGTGTCCAACACCGTCAGTTCGCTGCCGAAAGCCGACACGCTTCTACCGCGGCTTCCCCAAACCGTCGGAATAACGGACGGCGTCTCCGCTCACAATGACTGAGAAGCGTTTCAGCTGGCCTCGCAGAACCCAAGAATTTTGAATTCTGACGCTGCAAGTCAACAGAAAGGCGCATGACTCACCCTCCTTTGTAGCGGATAGCCCCCACTCGACATTCGAATATCGCCATGACGTAATGGCTGTGATTAGGCATGGAATAAGGGGTCTGACGCAATCTCGATGACATTAGGGCGCTCCGACAATACGGGCTTCGAGTAGATCCAGCTTTCCGCGGCCGTACATCTGTCGCTTGATGAGTTTGAGCTTGGTGATCTGGCCCTCAGTCTGGCCGTTCGACCACATCGAAGTTATTGCGTTCTGGACCGCTGTCCGGTCGCGGATAACACCGTTGGCGAATGACGAGACCAAGCTTCTTGCTGCACGGTCGATCCAAGCTTCCAGATCATCTTTAGACTTACTGCGCAGCATTTTGTGGAAGCTCTCGACGACATCCCTTGCCTCGACAAGATCCGGTAGCCTCTCTTCGATGGCGGCGACTGTCATCGTTTGAGCCTTGGTCAAGTAGTTGCGTTCAAGCGTCATCAGGCGGACGATAGTGCGTGCGGCCGGCGTATGTCCGAGTCCGCTCTCGGCCTTTTCGGCTCGCCTTCGCCGCGTTGCCCATTCGGTGACAACACGGAGACCGCCGCCGAAGCCAGCCAACCGAAGCTGCCGCCAAAGTTCAGCGCCGTTCCGCAATCCGGCGTCCCATTGCGCTTCAAGCCAAGGCAGATGCGGTTCCAGGGAAGTTTGCCGGACCCGAAAGATGTCGGTCCGCTGACCACGGACGACACTGCGAACCAGCTTTCGGCTGTGCCCGGTTCTGCGCACGATCTCCTTAATGGATACGCCTTCGCTGACGAGACTACGGATGACGGCGTTTGCCTCTTCACGCCGCAGATATCCCTCATATTGCAGTCGCTCGGCGGCTGTCAGAAGCTTTGGATTTACAGTTGCTGTGCCGATTGCAATGCGGACCTGCCGCATCGACTTGCGAACGGCGTCAAGAAGGGCGTGGCTGGCATTTTCCATCAGATGCCAGCGGTCGGCGACCTGTTCGGCGTGTGGCAGGGCTTGTGCCGCGGCCTGCGCATAGCCGCCGCCGCGGTCTCGTGCGACGATTTCGATCTGCGGCTGCTCGACCAGCCAAGCCCTGGCGGTCGGGGGTTCTCGGTCGGGCAACAACGCGATCGTCTTTCGCCGTTCCAGATCACAGATGATCGTGCCGTATCGATGATTGCGACGCCATGCCCAGTCATCGATGCCGATAACGGTCGGCGGCGCCGGCGGCGGGCGATCATATCGGCGGACGGTTCGCAGCAGCGTATCATTGCTCACCGGAAGTCCGAGACGATCGGCAAACCGAGCTGCCGGGCGACCACCCAATGCAAGAGCAAGATGCCGAACCAAGCAGTCCAGACGTGCTGTCCGGCGGGCCATGGGTCGGACTATGTCATCACCGAAGCGCTCAGCGAAAATCTTTCGGCGGCATTGTTCGGCACCACAGACCAAGCGTCGGACCGTCAGGTGCAATTCAATCCTTCGACCCGCACACGGAAGATCGGCAATCATCCGGGGATAGCGACTATGAACGCGACGGGAAGCGGCACCGCATTCAGGACATCTGCAATCTCGGGACCGACCATATGCGGCAATGACGATCGCGTCAGCACAATGATGCACTGCTTCAACGCTTAACTCGGCAGGGATCAGATCGGAAAGCCTAAATTTGGCTCGCATGGCGCTGATTCTCCATTGGAAACCAGGCCAATTGAACTCAAAACATCATCGAGAATGAGTCAGACCCCCGTTACGACGCCGATTGACACGTCAAAGTCCGTCTAATCGATTGGGGGCACGATTCTGGCGGAACCCTTCAAGGCCAGCAGTCGAAAGAAGGGCTGCATTAAAGGCCGGACACACGACTGCACTCGAGATGCGCTGCATAACGAAGCCATTTTCCCTCAACGCGGGAGCCTTCCACACACGATGCCATTCTAGCACCGGGGGAGCGGGAGCCTTCCATCCCATCGATTTCGGACTGCTCTTGTTCTGGCCCCGAGTTGCATGCCTGGCATCAATACTACAGGCCCCATGGTGACTGCACGGTCGACCGCCTGCTGCAAAATGGCGTTTTCCATAACAGCACCTCAGTGCACGTGGGGATCGCGGTCGCGTCGCATGCGAGAGGCAGCAATCGCTGGGGTTTCGGGAGCCAGCAGATCATGCTTCGCCGCAAATGCTGCGAAGAGGCCGCGCGCCGTTTCGGCTTCGATTTCCCCGCGAAGTGCGGCCTGACACGCTTTCATAGCAACAGAGTGCGCCGTGTCCCTGAACGATGTCGGCCATTCGGCAAGGTGTCGATAAGCGTCCATCACGCTGCGAACTTCTGCAGGGAAGCCCAAGCCGACAAGAATGGTGACGGGTTTTGTGAACATATCGGGTTTCATCGTTCTCTCCTTCCCAACCCGGAATGTTGTCGGGCGCCACCGCAGTGGCGCCCTCGCCTGACGATTACGTTTGGAATTCAAGCAGCCTGTGCGTCGATCTGAGTCGGGCGGGAAGACGTCAACGCCGGTGAGCTCTGGATCGAAATCTTTCGCGGCTTCAATGCTTCCGGGATCTCACGGACGAGATCGATCGACAGCAGGCCGTTCTTGAGGTCCGCGCCATCCACCCGCACATGGTCGGCAAGCTCGAACCGGTGCTCGAACGGACGGCCCGCGATGCCGCGATGCAGGTAGCCTTCGGTTGTCGCTTCCTGCTTCTTGCCGGTCACGATGAGCAGATTGGACTGGAAGGTGATGTCGAGATCGCTCTGCTCGAAACCTGCTACAGCTACCGAGATCCGATAGCTGTCATCGCCGGTCTTGACGATGTCATAGGGCGGCCAGTCGCTGATCGAGCGGGCACGTTGGGCGTTTTCGAGGAGATTGAAGATCCGGTCGAAGCCGACGCTCGAGCGGAAGAGAGGTGCATAGTCGTAAGATGTTGCCATAGCCATATCCTCCTTGAAGCAACATGGGTACGGAAGCGCCGAAAGGCCGCGCTCCCAGCAAGGCCAGCCCTTGTTTCAGCGGCTGGTGAAAATCAATTTGGTTCAGCCGATTTCGGGATTCAAGATCTGTTACAAAAAAATTCGCACCGAATAAGAGCGTCTAAATCCGACGTGCTTGGCTCTAATCCTCACCACGAAATCCCGTCCCTGGGATAGGTCGCAGATCAAGTGTACCTTGAAGCCCTTTTAGTGGACGGATCGACTGACGACCCGATAAGGATACGCGGACTTGAACTGCGCCATCATCGCGCTTGCTTGCTGGAGCACACGTTCGGCCTTTTCAGGATCTTCGCGAGCAAGTTCGTCGGCATTGACGCGCATTGCCTCCGCCATGCTGACGGACAGCATCGCAAAGCGCCCTTCGCCGTAAACCAGCGCCTCCTGCGAAGCTGTTTCAAGCCATCGGGCGAAATCGACGATAATTTCTTCTCGTTCTGCGATGTTGGCACATTTAATGGTATTGATGCTCTCTTCCATGCCGCTTCCACTCTCACACACTCTGCGCTGGCTGCAGATCCGCCAGGACGGGCAATGAGCTAGGAAGACGAAAAATCAAATTCAAGAGTTCATTGAAAGTTGAATTCGCCCTCGACGCGACGCCATTCGTTCGGTCCGATCAGGCGCTGGTGTGTATAGCGGACAGAGTGCAGCGGCCCGTCAAGGCTGTCGCGCCAGAAGTCGAGAAACTGGTGCATTTCGGGAAAATCGGGTGCCAGATCGTAGTCCTGCCAGACATAGGTTTGCAGGACCGATTCGAAGTCTGGAATGCGATAGAGGATATGCGCGGTGGTCAACCCATAGCCATTGAGCTGACGCTCCAGATCCGATGAGAAATGCATGCTTCATCTCCGTTTTATGACACTGCAAAGGTGGCGCAAAATCGTGCAGCCATCAATGGCTTCCTCAACGCTTTGACGCTGTTTCTTGTTCCTTTCCAGCATGTTAGCAGCCACCGCCGTCGAGTGCTAATTTTTCTTGTCGACCCTCTTGAAATCGAAAAATCGCGAAAATAAATTTTTGCCCGCAAACGCTCGAGTGAGGTTTGCACCCGCACGGACTGGTCATCCGGTCCGGCCAGGGTTTTCAACGTCATCATTTTTGCTCAACGGAGGAAAACATGTCGTTCCGACCGCTCCATGACCGCATTCTCGTCCGCCGGGTCGAATCCGAAGAAAAGACCAAAGGCGGCATCATCATCCCTGATACAGCCAAGGAAAAGCCCTCCGAGGGCGAGGTTGTTGCCGTCGGTCCCGGTGCACGCAACGAAGCCGGCCAGGTGCAGGCGCTCGACGTCAAGGCTGGCCATCGCATCCTGTTCGGCAAATGGTCCGGCACCGAAATCAAGATCAACGGCGAGGACCTGCTGATCATGAAGGAAAGCGATGTCATGGGCATCATCGAAGCCGAGGCCGAGCAGAAAAAGCTGCCTGAGCCTCTGCATCCGGAAAACCATCAGTCAGTAGCTGCCTATTGAGGAGTTAAAGAAATGGTTGCGAAAGAAGTCAAATTCCACAGCGACGCCCGTGAACGCATGCTGCGTGGGGTCGATGTCCTTGCCAACGCCGTAAAGGTCACGCTCGGCCCGAAGGGCCGCAACGTGGTCATCGACAAGTCCTTCGGCGCTCCGCGCATCACCAAGGACGGCGTGTCCGTCGCCAAGGAAATCGAACTCGAAGACAAGTTCGAAAACATGGGCGCCCAGATGCTGCGCGAGGTTGCTTCCAAAACCAATGATCTCGCCGGCGACGGCACCACCACGGCGACCGTTCTGGCCCAGGCCATCGTCAAGGAAGGCGCCAAGGCGGTCGCCTCTGGCATGAACCCGATGGACCTGAAGCGCGGCATCGACCTTGCCGTCGACGCCGTCGTCAAGGAACTGAAGACCAACGCCCGCAAGATCACCAGCAATTCCGAGATCGCCCAGGTCGGCACAGTCTCGGCCAACGGCGACGAGGAGATCGGCAAGTACCTAGCCGAGGCGATGGAGAAGGTCGGCAACGAGGGTGTCATCACCGTCGAGGAAGCCAAGACCGCCGAGACCGAGCTCGAGGTTGTCGAAGGAATGCAGTTCGACCGCGGCTACCTCAGCCCCTACTTCGTCACCAACCAGGATAAGATGCGCGTCGAGTTCGAGGATCCCTATATCCTCATTCACGAAAAGAAGCTGTCGAACCTTCAATCCTTGCTGCCGGTCCTCGAGGCCGTTGTCCAGTCGAGCAAGCCTCTGCTGATCATTGCTGAGGATGTCGAGGGTGAAGCGCTTGCAACGCTCGTCGTCAACAAGCTGCGGGGCGGCCTGAAGATTGCGGCTGTCAAGGCGCCGGGATTCGGTGATCGCCGCAAGGCGATGCTGGAAGATATCGCCATCCTGACCGGCGGCAGCGTCATCTCCGAAGATCTCGGCATCAAGCTCGAGAATGTGACGCTCAACATGCTTGGCCGGGCCAAGAAGGTGGCGATCGAGAAAGAGAACACCACCATCATCGACGGCGTCGGCTCCAAGTCCGAGATTGACGGCCGCGTTTCACAGATCCGGGCGCAGATCGAGGAAACCACGTCGGACTATGACCGCGAAAAGCTGCAGGAGCGGCTGGCCAAGCTTGCCGGCGGCGTCGCCGTCATCCGCGTCGGTGGATCCACGGAAGTCGAGGTCAAGGAGAAGAAGGACCGCGTTGACGACGCCCTGCATGCGACCCGTGCAGCAGTCGAGGAAGGCATCCTACCCGGTGGCGGTGTTGCACTCCTGCGGGCGGTGAAGGCTCTCGACAATCTTAGCACGGCCAACCAGGACCAGAAGGTCGGCATTGAGATCGTCCGCAGGGCCATCGAAGCCCCCGTGCGCCAGATTGCCGAGAACGCCGGCGCCGAGGGCTCCGTGATCGTCGGCAAGCTGCGCGAGAAGACCGACTTCTCCTTCGGCTGGAATGCCCAGACCGGCGAATACGGTGATCTCTACGCGCAGGGCGTCATCGATCCCGCCAAGGTGGTTCGCACCGCGCTTCAGGATGCGGCCTCTGTTGCTGGCCTTCTTGTGACCACCGAGGCGATGATCGCCGAAAAGCCCAAGAAGGACGCCGCGCCGGCAATGCCCGCCGGCGCCGGAATGGATTTCTAAAAAGGCGATCGGCAAGGCTCGCCCCAGCCGCCGTGGGGCGAGCCATCAGCGGAGGAAACATGCACTTGCCGTCGAAAGAAGACGCGCGCCTTTGCGCCGGCGTCGTCAGAGAGGTTGCCCGAGCAAAAGGGATAGCCGAGCCATTCTCCATCGGCCGGCTGACCGCCAGAGTCGCCAGATTGTTCAACAGGGGCATGCGAGACCGGGACAGCCTTCTGTCGGAAGCGATGGCAGTCGCCGACATGCCGGTGGCTTATGAGGAGCAGGGCGGCGCGCTTCACGCGTTGCGGAACATCAACCCAGGTACCATCGATTCATCCATGGAGCCAAAAAATGAGAGAGGACATCAACAAAAGTGAAACCTGCTATGACGCGGAGGCAGCGATAAGCGCCGCGCATCTGCTTCATCCGGGAAATCATTTCAGTCACCCGCGTGACGTGCTTGCCGCCGATCATATTGGCCATGAGGAAAAGCGCGCCATCCTTGCCTCATGGGCGTCCGACATCTTCGCCGTCGAGTCCATTCCAGCCCTTCGTCTTTATCCTGGTACGAATCAAGCTGTCTCGTACGATGAGATAGTCGAAGCGCTGAAAACGCTCGACGCGCACGGTCAGCGGTTTGAAAGACACTGCTCGTCCAGTTCCTTCGACATTCGCCAGACCCGTCATCGCAGACCGCAAGCCCGCCGTTTCGGCGCATTTGGCCTGTGCAGCTACCGGAAAGGAAGCCATCGCCGACAGCCACTTGAGATTTAGAGCTTCCATCTGACTTGCCGCGTGCCTCGTTGAGGACGCGGCCCTGGTTTTTACCGACGACTCTTTGCTCAATCGAGGAGGTTTTGCCGATGAAGATCGCTCAGATCGCACCACTCGCCGAACGTGTTCCGCCCAAGCTCTATGGCGGCACCGAACGCATCGTTTCTTATCTTACCGAAGAACTCGTAGCCCAAGGCCACGATGTCACCCTCTTTGCCAGCGGCGATTCTGTCACCCGTGCCCGCCTGGTATCTTCCTCCGACGTCGCGTTACGCCTCAATCCGGCCGTGAAAGACCATCTGCCGCATCAGGTCGTGATGCTGGAGGAAATCCGTCGGCGGGCGCATGAATTCGATGTGCTGCACTTCCACATCGATCTGTTGCATTTCCCGATGATCCGGGAGTTTGCCGATCGCACGGTGACAACGCTGCACGGCCGTCTTGACCTGCCGGACCTCAAGCCCTTTTACTCTGCTTTTCCCGATATCCCGCTGGTGTCGATCTCCAATGACCAGCGCCGCCCCATGCCTCCGGTCAACTGGTCGGGAACGGTCTACCATGGCCTGCCGGTCGACCTGTTGCCATTTACAGAGAAACCGAAGGACAACTATCTTGCTTTCCTCGGACGGATATCGCCGGAAAAGCGACCGGATCGCGCCATTGAGATCGCAGCGAAGGTCGGTTTGCCGCTGAAGATCGCCGCCAAGATCGACCATGCCGACAGGGCCTATTGGGAGACGGTGATCGAGCCGATGGTCAGGAGCCATCCGAATGTCGAATTCATCGGCGAGATCAACGAGCATCAGAAGGCCGGCTTCCTCGGCAATGCCGGCGCGTTGCTGTTTCCGATCGACTGGCCAGAGCCGTTTGGGCTGGTCATGATTGAAGCAATGGCCTGCGGCACGCCCGTCATCGCGTTCGGATGCGGCTCCGTGCCGGAGGTCATCGACAACGGTATCTCTGGGATCCTCGTCGATAGCGTGGCCGACGCGGCCGAGAACGTCGAATGGGCGCTCAAGATGGATCGAAAGAAGGTTCGCGCGACATTCGAAGCGCGTTTCAGCGCCGAGCGGATGGCACGGGATTATCTGGACATCTATCGCAATCTTCCTGGCGTGCGCACCAAGGCGGCCCCGCTGCGCCGTGCCAACGGGCAGGACCTTGATCTGCAGGTCGTGGCATAATCCGGAGGCCGTCAGCATGTCGATCGCTTCTGTACACGATGAATCCGCATCGGCAGGTGGCCGGGCGCCGATCGCGCAGTTTTTCATTCCGGCAACCGCCTCGCTGCAGGAGCGGCGGCCTCGCACCCTGAAGCACGGCGACACGTTCGCCGTCTTCGACCACAATGGTGACGCGCTTTCCGGGCCCGGCAGCCCGGAAGGCATCTTCCATCGGGACACACGCTGCCTGTCGCATCTGCATCTGACGATCAACGGCAAGCGGCCAATGCTTCTGTCGTCGACGCTGCGCGACGACAATGCGACCTTGACTTGCGATCTCACGAACCCCGATCTCTTTGACGAAAAGGGGAAGCTCACACTTGAGCATGATCTCATTCACCTGCGCAGGACACGCTTTCTGTGGAATGGCGGTTGTTACGAGCGCTTGGGGGTAAGGAACTACGACGAGCGACGACAACAAGTGCGCATCGAAATTTCGTTCGGAGCGGACTTCGCCGATCTGTTCGAGGTACGCGGAACCGTCAGGGCGAAGAAAGGCTGCCAGCTTCCGGCCGTGGTGGAACAGGATCGCGTTCTTCTGTCCTATATCGGCCTCGACGATCGGAAGCGCTCTACGCAGTTGTCCTTCGATCCGCGCCCAGATGAACTTGGTAGCGGCCATGTCACTTATGACCTTGATCTGGCGCCACACGAAACGCGGTCGCTATTCATCCAGATCTGCTGCGACCAGGCCAACGATAAGCCTCTAGGC
Organism: Rhizobium sp. Pop5; assembly: GCF_024721175.1. Taxonomy (NCBI): domain Bacteria; kingdom Pseudomonadati; phylum Pseudomonadota; class Alphaproteobacteria; order Hyphomicrobiales; family Rhizobiaceae; genus Rhizobium; species Rhizobium sp. Pop5. The sequence continues at coordinate 813,887 of NZ_CP099402.1, forward strand.
TACCAGTCGTTTTTCCTTGGCCTACGCGATGCCCGCCGTGCATTGCGCTCCTCTTCTTCGCGCGCGGCATCGATCGTCACGTCAAACGATATTTTTAACGAGGCCGCCCAGCGAAGCGTCTCCGACCTTTACATGTTGATGACCGACAAGCCGGAAGGCCCCTATCCTTATGCCGGAATTCCTTGGTTCAGCACCGTTTTCGGACGCGATGCGCTGATCACGGCGCTGGAAACGCTGTGGCTTGATCCGCGCATTGCCTGTGGCGTACTCGGCCATCTTGCGGCGAACCAGGCGACCGAGGTCGATCCGGCAGCAGACGCCGAGCCCGGAAAAATCTTGCATGAAGTGCGCTATGGCGAAATGGCCGAACTGGGCGAAGTGCCCTTCCGCCGCTATTATGGCAGTATCGACTCCACACCTTTGTTCATACTGCTGGCAGGCGAGTACCTGAAACGAACCGGCGATCTTGCCACAATCAATCGCCTTCTGCCGAATATCGAGGCCGCTCTCACCTGGATCGATGAACACGGCGATCGCGACGGTGATGGTTTCGTGGAATACGGGCGGTTGACGGAGGAAGGGCTGATCAATCAGGCCTGGAAAGACAGCCACGATTCTGTTTTCCACGCCGACGGCAGCCTCGCCAAAGGCCCGATCGCCATTGCCGAGGTTCAGGCCTACGTTTATGGCGCCTGGCAGGCAGCCGCCGCGATTTTCCGCCTGCTCGGCAGACCCGAACGCGCGGCAAAATTTTTGGCAAGGGCGGAAGGTCTTCGTCGTGCCTTCGATACGAGTTTTTTCAATGAGGAACTCGGCACCTTCGTTTTGGCGCTCGACGGGAACAAGCAGCCTTGCAGGGTCCGGTCCTCGAATGCGGGCCATGCCCTCTTCACCGGTGTCGCGTATCCGGAGCGGGCCACCCAGGTTGCCAAAACTCTGATGAGCGCGTCGTCCTTTTGCGGCTGGGGTATTCGCACCATCGCCTCCACCGAAGCGCGCTACAATCCGATGAGCTATCACAATGGCTCTGTCTGGCCGCATGACAATGCAATGATCGCCAGCGGTCTCGCCCGCTACGGATACCGCGCTGAGGCAAGTCGGATCCTCGAAGGTTTGTTTGCGGCCTCGACATATCTGGATTTGCGCCGTCTTCCGGAGCTCTTCTGTGGCTTGCCACGCCAGCGGGCTCAGGGGCCGACCTTCTATCCTGTTGCCTGCTCTCCTCAGGCATGGGCGGCCGCGGCGCCCCTCCTTCTGCTGCAATCCTGCCTCGGCCTCGACTTCGAACCGAATGCCCGGATCATCAGCTTCGACGAGCCGCAACTGCCTTCCTTCCTGGATGAGGTGATGCTGCGCCACCTGCGGGTCGGGAACGGCTGGGCCGACGTTGCCATTCGCCGCTCCGGACGTAGCGTGGTGGTTGACACTGTCGGTCGCCAGGGCGAGGTTCGCGTGTTGACCACCGCATAGACGAGGCTGCTTCCACACGGGCGGCTTGCCTACTCCAACTCCTCTTGGTCTGAGACGAGAAGGTCGATCACCAAGGCGGTCCTGCCTGTCGGCAGAGGCCGCCGTTCACTCATCAACGCCTCGTCGCAGTTGACCCATGCGAAGGCTTCCGCCAGTTCAGCCTGGTTGGCACCAGTTGCCACCACATCAGCTATCAAAGTTTCGTCGACAGGTCCGAGGATGGCGATGACGTCTTCGGAGGTCATTGTCATACCCATTACTCCTTTTGTTTCATCACAGGAATCTGGTGGTCCAAACAGAAAAAATCAAATTTTTCTACCGAGCAAATCCAACGTTCTTGAAACTACAAGCTACTGAATTATATCACTATTGTCCGGTCGCCCAAAGGGGATCGGCAAGTCCAGGAGGCGCCATTTGCTCTTGGCGTCTTCTTGTATCCATGTTGCTTGAAAGGAGGATATGGCTATGAGAACAAACCTCGATTTCTCTCCCCTGTTCCGGTCGAGCATTGGCTTCGACCGAATGATGAATGCGCTCGAAGCTGCAAGCCGCGTCGAAACGATCGACAACTGGCCGCCCTACGACATCGTCAAGTCCGGTGAAGGCGCGTATCGCATTGCCATGGCAGTGGCCGGCTTTTCGCAGGACGAACTGACGATCACGCAGGATCAGAGCATGCTCTTCGTATTCGGCCAGAAGGCAAATGCTGACGATGTGCAGTATCTGCATCGGGGCATCGCCGGCCGCTCGTTCCAACGACGGTTCGAACTTGCCGACCACGTCAAAGTCGTGGGTGCTGGCCTCGTCAACGGTCTGCTGACCATCGATCTCAAGCGCGAAATCCCCGAGGAGATGAAACCGCGCCAGATCGCGATCAGCACCGGCGAAGCGCTGCCTATGACTGAGACAAAGCAGATCGAAGCCAACAAGCAAGCGGCTTAAGCCATCCTCGGCGCGAATGCGCGCACAAGGCCCTGAGCGACGCCTGGGGCCGGCAGCGAAGCTTTGCCGAATGAACCACAAGATAAGGAGAAAAAACATGAGTGTTCGTGATTTGATTCCCTGGGGCCGAAGCAATGGCAATCAGGTTCCAGGTCTTCCACGCGATGACGACCGTGATCCCTTCCTGTCGCTGCATCGCGAAGTAAACCGCCTGTTCGACGACGTCTTCCGCGGCTTCGGCTCCGGTCTGCCGTCGTTTACCAGCACTTCCAGCCTCGGTTCCGGCTGGCCAAGCGTCGAGATCTCCGACACCGACAAGGAGATCAGGATCACGGCCGAAGTCCCCGGCCTGGAGGAGAAGGACATCGAGGTCCTCCTGAATGACGGCGTGCTGACGCTGAAGGGCGAGAAGCGCTCGGAGACCGAAGACAGGGATCGCCAGTTTACCGAGCGCTACTATGGCCGCTTCGAGCGCCATATTCCGCTCACCGTCGAAGTCAAGGAAGACGAGGTCGAAGCGCGCTTCCGAAACGGCGTGCTGACTGTGACCTTGCCCAAGGACGAGAAGGCGCAGTCGCAGGTCAAACGTATCGCGATCAAACATTAAGGAAAAAGCCGGAGGACGTCCTCCGGCTTTTTTCTGCGTCAGCATGTTCAAAACGAAGGAGGGACCATGTCTGCGTTCGTTAAGCTCATCAGGCCGTTGATCATCGTCTTCACCGTCTCCCTGCTCATTGGCGGCTTGCCAGCCCAGGCGCAATTCGTGCACGGGATCGGCGGCAGCGTGCCGACGCTTGCTCCGATGCTGGAGAAGGTAACGCCGGCAGTCGTCAACATCTCGGTTGTCTCGCAGGCCCCCGAAGAGGATAACCCGCTCTACAGCGACCCCTATTTCCGCCGCTACTTCAACCTTCCGGATCGACCTCAGGCGGAGCCGCGACTGAGCGCCGGATCGGGCGTCATTGTCGATGCAACACGCGGCTACGTCCTGACGAACCATCATGTCGTCGCAAATGCCCGCAAGATCCTCGTGACGCTGAAGGATGGAAGGCGGCTGGATGCAAAGCTTGTCGGCTCCGACAAGGGTACCGACATTGCGGTTCTCCAGATACCGGCCCGCAATCTGACAGCGTTGCCTTTCGGTGACTCGGACGCATTGCGCGTTGGCGATTATGTTGTGGCGATCGGCAATCCCTTCGGGCTGGGTCAGACCGTCACGTCCGGAATTGTCAGCGCGCTTGGCCGAAGCGGTCTCAGCCGAGAAGGTTATGAGGATTTTATCCAGACGGACGCCTCGATCAATCCAGGCAACTCGGGTGGCGCGCTGGTGACTTTCGACGGCCGGCTGGCAGGGATCAACTCCGCAATACTGAGCCCAGCGGGCGGCAACATCGGTATCGGGTTTGCGGTGCCTGGCAAGATCGCAAGATTGGTGATGACTCAGCTGATCCAGCATGGCGAGGTCATTCGCGGCAAGCTCGGCGTGGCGATCCAGGATATCGATTCCGATATCGCAGCGTCGCTCGGGCTGGAAGACGCGGGCGGCGCGCTGATCGCCGCGGTTGAACAGGGATCCCCGGCCGCTGCAGCGGGTTTAAAACCGGGTGACGTGGTGGCAGCTGTCGATGGTCGGCAAGTTCATGGCGCTGCCGATCTGCGCAATCGCATAGGTCTCACGCCAGTGGGCTCGCAGATCGAGCTGACCGTTAGGAGTAGTGGCTCGGAGCGTCCGGTTAGGGCACGCGTGAGCGGATCATAGAAGCCGCCTCTCTTCATGTTTCCGTTCGCGGTTCGTCCACGGCCGAGAATGCTCATTAGCGGGGAATTCAATGGTGCCAGCTTTCGTAGGCTGTTGCGAACGCAAAGAAGCACTCGACGAGCCTTAGCGCAAACCCTCGCCTTGAACGGATATGAACCGACGCTTTGGGTGGAGACCAGGTATTTCAGCATGTTAGGCGCTCAAGGCGCGGGTGACATCATCAAGCAGCTCGATCGGGAAGTTCGGAGCCCTGGCAGGCAACCGCGGCCGTACGACCGGCCAAATTCGCCTCCTTGCGGGCCAACGTTAGAGTTGGTTGGCCCGCACAAACGTAGCCCAGATGCTCACTTTACCAGTCCGATCTCGCTCGGTCGCCATGACTTGTCGAAGAAAGGCTCGGTCGGGCTGTACAAACGCAGAATGGTGAACCAGCCTTTCTTCGGGTCGGTCTGAATCCAGTTGCCGCGCGGAACGCCTTGCGGCTGCTCAGGCGCAAACCAGACCGTGGTCGAGCCGTCCGCAGCGGCCTCGGCAGCGGGTGAAGGATAATTCTGGCTACCCGAGCGCGGATAGCGCTGTGGCGTGTCGAGCATCGAGCGAGTCAAATTGTCGTACACCGTGAACGACCAGAAATTCGCCTCGGGTATACCCTTCGGCAACGTCACCTTGTAGGTCTTGGCACCGTCGAAGTGGTTTTTGTCGGCATCCGTCATCGCCAGCAGATATTGCGAGCCGATGCCCGGCAGCCGCATCGCCATGGCCGGGGTGATACCGGTCACGCCGTAGAAGAAGTTCGTCCGCGCGTCCATGGTCCGATAGCCTGTCGCGGGAAATGGTTTGACGCCCTCGGCGGTAATCTCCGGGATCGGTGTTTCGAACTCGTAGCCAGTTAGGAAGAGAAAATTGAACCAGGACGAGTTCGGATAATAGAACCAGCTCGGATCACGCGGGGACATGAAAAGACTGCGCGAGGTTGCATTGCCCACCGCGAGCGCGTCGCTCATGATCTTCTTCATGCGTTCATCAGGTGCAAAGGGTTTCCCCTTGACGATGCCGATTGCCGCCAGCGGCCCCATCAGTTCCGGATCGAGCGAGGTGGCAGGCTCGCGCTGCACCACTTCGTTCAGCATCTCGAAATAGTTCCAGTCGTTGGGCGGGATTGTGTTCATCACCTTACCGCTGCCTTCGTGGAAGACGGTGGGCGGCGGCGGCTCGATCTTGCCCAATTTAGCCTTGCCGGCGAGGAACTCGGCGATGGGGGTACCGACACCACCGGGCTCAAACGGGTAGACCTTGGTAAACTTACGGATTGTCTCCACCACTGGCTTGGGATCGTCATGATTCTCGAGGAACGATCGGCCGAACCACAGTATCGTGTTGGTCCGGGCGCGGGTGACATAGTATCCGCCCTCCGGCAGCGGCCCGTCGTAGTCCGGAGGCACGATCAGGTACTTGCCGCCTTCTCCGCGGTCGGGTCCGGGTCCACCCAGGTCAACGACCCAGCGGAACCAAGCATCCTGCACGACGCCGAGGAACTTGGGCGGAGCCTCCAGCACCACGGGTCCCTTGGAGAGGTCGAGATACCCCATGACGTAGATCGTGTCGGCATTGGCCGTCAGGAAGAGCGACTTGGCATCCATCAATTCGGAGAAGACGAGAACCTCGTTTTCCTTCATGCCGATATCCTGCATGGCATTGCGCAGCGCATGAATGCTGACGCCGCGCATGTTGTCCATGAAGGCGCGGTAGGCATAGGTGAAGTCGAGATTGTCGTAGAGCCTATCTGCGGTGGACTTGCTCGGCACACCGTCCTTGAACTCGAACTTGCCGATATTGGTATCGACGACGTCAGGCGTTGCAATGGATTCGGGGATTGGCGGTGCCTCCGCCAAGGCGGCAATTGTTTGCATGGCCAGGAAAGTGCCTGCCGCGAACGGCGGAATCAATGTGGATAGATAGCCGTGAATTGGTCTCATGGTTCTTCCTTTCGTCTCATCACTTCGGGGCAGCAGGGCGTCAACTCGCACGCTGACGAAGTCGGACCCGCTGTCGCCAGACCTGCTAACAGGCTGACTGGTGTCTCTCGATTTCGAAAAGTTTTGGCACTTGAAAATTGATCGGAACCGACCGTTGATTAGGCTCGGGATTGCTGGATCGACGTCGCTCGCCGCGTAGAGGCTGCTCCTCATCTCGCAGCAAGGGTATCGATAGAAGCTGGGGTCGCACGCTTACGTTAAGCAGCAGCGGCGAAAGCGAGAACCGCCTCATGGCGCCTTGTCCTCCTCCACACGCTCGCGCCTCGCCTGCAGTCTGTCGAACTTGCCGAAGTCGGTCATGATGCTGACCAGGACGCTCCCCGTCCAACCGAAGGTGAACAAGCCGGACATTGCTATGATCGGCCCAAGCAGACGCCAGCGATCCGGGAGAGTGACGTTGCCCTCCCCCAGCGTCGTATAGCTCTCCAGCACGTAATAGTAGCTGTCGCGCATCGAGGGGATGATATCTCTGACATAGAGGGGAACCGCCCAGATCAGAGTTTCTGCGAAGTGCAGGAGCGCCAGCGCGGCGATCGTCACCGACAGTATCAGATTCAGCTGCCAGCGCGGCGTAGCGCCGGTGACATGTGCCCAGGATTTGCTGAACTGAAGGCTGATGCTCCGGATACCCACGCCGTGCACGAAAATGACGACGATCAGAAACACAGTGCCGACGAAGATTTCGAATACCGGGTTCGGGCTCGCTAGATGGTCCAATCTACCTCCTCAGTCCTGTCGCCTCCGGTGGAAGGCTCTTGCAAACCTCCCACCGCACCGAAACGAGCACAGGCATGTCGCTTGGCCTTGGTGCTAGTAGCACGGCGGATAGGGGTAATATCCGCACGCCGGATGCGGGTAATAGTAAGGACGCTCGGAAGCGACAGCCGCGCCCAGCGCCGCCCCTGCGACGACGCCTGCGCCGTAGTACGCGCCGGGATGAGCGTACCAGCCGCCACGCCAGACCGCTGCACGACCAACACCCCCAACCGCGACACCCCCGTAGGGGCCACGGGCTGCGAACCAGTCAATGAACAGCGACGCGGGACCATCGGCACCGGCGAGATCACCTTCGAGGACGGCGACGTCGAAGGTGAGGTTTCCACCCTCCAGCTTCGGCGTCTTCAGGACGACGACCGCATCGGCGACGCTATCCCCCTTGCCGCTCAAGACCGAGATCGTCGCGTTCGGAGGATCCTTTGCGAAACTGTCGGGGCCTTCATCCCATTGCTTGATGAACTCGGAGGTCAGGACATGGCCCGCGGATCGCACGGGGCGGTCGGCGAACACGATCGATGTTGCAGAGATACCGCTCATGGTGAGCTTGCCATTCTCGAGCTTTGCACCTCCAGAATTGAGAACGGCAAGCGACGGCACCATCTTCGACTTGGTCGCGCCAATCGTCTTCTGTGCGGGTGCTGAAATCGCGTCCTGTGCAAGCGCAGGAGACGTGATTAGCAGACCAGCAGCCACTGCGATGACGCATGTGCCGGAAATTCTAAGCATCAGTTCTACTCCTCTTTCTAGCTGAGGGACGCTATTTCAAAAGTCCCAGATTGATGAGTTGTACCCGCCTGTTGTCAGCCGATTCGGGGTGGCCGGGATCGATCGGCCATTCTTCTCCGGCGCCGACCGAAAACAGGCGATCAGGCGACACCGCGAAGGTGGTCGAAAGCGCCTCGTTGATCGCGTCGGCGCGTTTCTGGCTGAGTTCGAGATTGTGTTTGGCGGTTCCGGTCGCGCTCGAGTGCCCGACGATGAGGAACTTGTAACGGAACAGGTCCGGATGGTGGAGCGCGTCGGCGATCAGCCCGACGGTGCGGTAGGATTTGGGCTCGATGGCGGTCGCGTTGTTTTCGAAATCGATCTCGACGATCAACTGCGAAAGCTCCGACAGCTTGCTCCAATTGGGCAGTGCCGCGACGCCCTTCCCAACATTGGCGTTGGCTTCCTCGACGAGCAGGGCGACATCGACGGCGGGTGCCGCGGACTTCACCTGTCCGAGCGTGCTCATGATCTGACTGTTGTCGAGCTGCTGGGCGGAAACGACGCACGGCGCCAGAAGCAGGCCGAGCCCACCGAGATACGAAGGCCTTGAACGATCATCTTGTTTCCCCTGTCTTTGGCCATGGATCAACGCCATCCTGCGTCGGCAATTGCCTGGTTGCATTCCTTGTTATCGACGCGCTTCGTCTCGACGAGGCAGGCGAGTATGTTGCCGTCGCCTTTGATGCCGTTGCAGTACTGCGAGATGTCGTGCTGGCAGACCTTGAAGACCGAGGCCTGTGCCTCCTGACGCTGAGCGATCGATGTCATGACGCTGCCAAGGGTCGAGGTGCAGCTCGGCGAGACTTTTGAAGCGTTTTTCTCGAGGCAAGCCTGGATGCGGCCGTTTCCGAGGTTCTGACCGTTGCAGAACTTCTTGATGTCGGACCCGCATTCCTTGGCGAGCGTCGTCACCGCATCAGCATAGCTGATCGTGTCTGCCTGACCCGCGGCCGTCATAGACAGGAGCGCGGCGAGCGCCGTTCCTGCGAAGATGCGAATTTTCTCTATCATCATTCTTCCTTTCCTCGAGCGATTGATCTGAAGTGGTCGACGGCTATCGTCGTGAGGGTCTCAATGGCACGATGGCTGCTCTGTCGAGCGCCTGCTCGATCTCGATCCGCATGCTGTCGATGAGCTCCTGATACTCGGCGACCCGCTCGCCCCGCTCGGGAGCAGACGAGCCTTCCCACCGGAGCTTCTCGTCATGCGCAGTCAGAAAATCGTCGCAAAGGTCACGGAATCCCTCGCTGCGGGCGGCGAGCTCCTCGACCACCTTGGCGCGCACCTTGAAGCAGTCCCTCACGAATCCAACACCGTTGGTCATCCGGTCTATCCATTCGCGTACGTCGCCTCTCAGCAGACAAGTTCACAACATGATGATCCAGATTTCTCTCTTGGCACCGTATCTTACAGTAACAAACGATCTCGAGGCCGGGCCTCCAGTCAACGCAGCCCCCATCCCAGAAGCAGCATACCGCTCGCCGCCGTCCAACTGCCGACCACCCGCATCGCAATGCGCGTCCAGTCCCACCTCGCTTTCAGCACGGCAGCCGAGACGAAGGCGATCAAGACGAAGACAAGACCGGCCGACCCAGCGAGTGCAGGGAGACCGTCGCGGGAGGCAGAGTATGCCGACCCGAAACTCCAACCTTCGAACGCCCCGAGCAGCAGGGCCAGCGATCCCGTTCCCCATGACGGCATTCGGATGTCGGCAGCCGCCAGGGCCCCCAGGATCAGCAACGGAAGACTTTCGATGACCGAGTTGAGGGCGAGCGGGCCGACCAGCATTCCCACCAGGCCGAATGCAACCCACCCTACCGGCAGGATCAGAACCGAAGCGCGTGCGTGGATTGGCCCTCGAAGTCCGGCAAATATACCAAGCGCGACGATGGGCAGAATTGCTTCCGGCGACATCGCGAAATGAGCGACCCCGTCATAGATCGGCCCCAGCCCGGTATTGACGAGATGAGCGCTGGCCTCGACAGGCATTGCTGCGATCCCGATAGACGCCCATCCGGCGTTAATGTGATTTTTCCCGCGAGCCCCAACCTTTGTCATGCCAGTGCATTCCATAGGAAGAACGCGCCGACGGCTCCGACCGCGCCACCGGCGGCCCTGACGGTGATCTTTCCCCAAGGCCACTGGTAGAGCAGTCCGATGACGATGCCGATGGCGTGCAACAGTCCGGTCGCGATCACGAAGCCTAGGCTGAAGAACAGGGCGTTTTCTCCGTGCGGCAGTTCGGCACCGTGCGCGTAACCGTGGAAGATCGCAAACACCCCGACCAGGATCGCCGCCGCAAACAGCGGCGGCCGGGTTTCGGTGAGGACGGCCGCCCCCAACAGGACGCCCGACAGGGCGATGCCAATTTCAACGCCGGGCATAGGCACGCCCAGAAGGCCGAGAATGCCGCCGAATGCCATGACGAGGGGGAACGTGATCGGCAGCATCCAGATGGCAGGCTTGCCCAATTGCGCGCCCCACAGGCCAACGGCAATCATCGCCACGACGTGATCAAGCCCAGTTATCGGATGGAGGAAGCCGGCGGTGAAACCCGACGCGCCGCCCCTCCCGACATGGGCCTCGGCGGCGCCGGCAGAGAGCAGGAGTGCCGTAGTGAAAAGTCCCATGCGATGAAGTGCTGAACGTCTCATGCCATTCCCCCAATCATCACCGCGATACGATCAATGGTCCAATAGGCGCCCAATATCCCGACCACATAGGCGGGCAGCAGTTCCAGGCTGCGCGGCAGCCTGATCTCGATCGATTTCAAGGCGGCGATGAGCAGGAGAATGAGCCCGACGAAGGCCAACTGGCCCGCCTCGACGCCCAGATTGAACATCAGCAGCGCAAACGGGATGTCGCCCTGCGGCAGGCCGAGCGCCGTTAGTCCGCTCGCAAACCCAAAGCCATGCAGCAGCCCGAAGGCAAAGGAGACGATCCATGGATGGCGAATCGTAAAACTCGTCTGCCCACCCCACACTCTGACGATCTCGGGACCGAGAAACAGGATGGACAGTGCAATCATCGCGTTGAGTGGAAGCGCCGGAACCGCGACCTTGCCCAGCGTCGCGACGGCGAGCGTGATCGAATGGGCGACCGTGAAGGCGGTGATCGTCTTCACCAGCATCCACCGCGAGCGGACGATGAAGAGCAGACCGAAGACGAACAGCAAATGATCGATACCGAGAAGGATGTGCTGGAAGCCACTCACGAAGTAGACTCTCGCCGCGGCAAGTGGACTGCGCGTGGCGGCGAAGTCGATCCATGGTTGGGAGGGGTGGATCATCGTCGTCTCGACGGTGCCGTCCAGCAGGTGAACGCGGACCAGCACATCTGTGATCGTCGCCTGCAGACCGACGAATTCTACACGCTTACCTGCAAGACCAGCGCCATCTGTCTCCACCACCCGCGTCTGGACAAGTGAATCCGGAAGGTCGCGCTGGGCCGGCTCCGTCACGTTGCGCACGCTGTCGGGAAACCGCAGAACGATCGGGAGCCGCATGCCTGACAGTATGGGCGTGCGCCAAACGACCTTGTAACGGTTAGCCGCCATCTGATCGATCTGAAGATAGGCGGGCCGTATCTCGTGGGCGACGGCGCTCGAGACGAACGTGACGGCTGCCACGACAGCACCAAGCAACAAACGCCAAATCGACATGGATAACATCAGCCGGGCGCTCATTGTGCTGACAACTCGATCTGGGTACCAGCACCGGTGGGAGCTTCCAGGTCCCGGAGGTCATCGGCGGTTACTGTCGGCAGGCTCACGACGTAGCGTGAACGCATCTCTCTGAGGGCGTTGTTCTTCACCTCGGCGTAACGCTCGTCGAGCCAGGCTGATTTGACGGCGGGTGCCACTTCCTCGAAGGCAGGAACCCGTCCGGGTTCGACGGAATCGATCCAGATGAGATGCCAGCCGTAACCGGACTGTACCGGCCCTTCCCACGATCCGGGTTTCAGGGTGAAGAGCGCCTTGGCGAAATCCGGTCCGAACTCCTTGGCCATCTGATCGGGCGTGGCGTCGCCGTAGTAGTTCCGGAACATGAACGGGTCGGCGACCGAAGCGACCTCCGGCGAGTCCGCAGCTTTGCCTGAGACGGAAGGGATGGCGGCTTCGGCAGCCTCGCGAGCGGCCTCGCCATGCTTGTCGAATGAGAAGTAGAGATGACGAAAGCTCAGGTGTGGCGAAAGCGCGAAGCGATCTGCACGTTTCGCGTACCACTCCTTGAGCTGAGTGTTATTTGGCTCGTCCAGCGTCGCCAGGTCGGCGGCCAGGAAGTCCATTTTCTGGGCCAGCCTGCGCTTGATGATCTCGTCGTCGCGATCAAGCCCGAGGGAGACGGCCTCGCGGAACAGGATCTCTTCGGTGACCTTCTGGTCCATCAGACTGCGCAACTCATCCGGCGTCGGCGCAGGCCGGCCCTGCGCCAGCCAAGTCATCGCAAGCTGACGGACGTCATCCTTCGTAAGACTGATTTTCTGCAGATCGACGACTTCCTTGGGTGTCGGGGTGAACAGGCGGTAGCCACCGAACACGACCAGGCCGATGACGACGAAGTGCAGCAGCGGTTCGCTCAGAAGCCGCTGCCAATTCTTTTTCGGGACGTCGGACAGAATCTTCATAACACTCCTATTGCCGTTGATCGGCGGAAGGACCTAAAGCTGCCTGAGCAGTGGTCAGCGGACTGCGTTTGAGATAGCTGAGTATCGCGAACTGCTCTGCGGGATCGCGGACCGCCTTCGATCTGATGATATCGACATAATCCGCGGTCGCATCCCAGGCCTCCCAATCCGCCAGTTCCATGGCGACGAATCCTGCCATCGGCTTGCGGGCCTTGATGAAGTAGCGATAGGCCTCGATCACCCGCCGGCGGGGAATGCTACCATCGGCTCCGCCATGGACGCTTAGTGCGAGAAGAGCCGCCTGGATTTCCGGCAAGGTCCGCTGGCGATCCGCGAAGAAGGTCGTCTCCAGCCAGTCGACGCGGCCTGCGCCACGCAATTCCAGATCCGCCGCCAGCAAGGCCGAAAGGTTGGTCGCGTCCCGTGTCGTCAACGCCGTGTCGATTTGCTGTTCAAGCGCGACGGCCGTGTCGGGGCCGCCTGCGATCCCCAGCAGCAACGTGTAGGCCGGACGTCGGGAGGCCAATGTCGGATCGTTCGTCCATGCCACGAGTTTGGCAGGCTCGAGCTGCGACTTGAGCAGCCGTGTGACGCCGTAGGGCGCGCGCGACAGCTCGCCATAAGCGATTTCCGCCACCAAAGGTTCAGGGCTTTGAAGTTGCGGCGCGATGACGACAATCCGTTCGCCCCATTCGGCGTCGGTCAGATATGAGGAAGTGAGGGTCAGTTGCGGCCAAATTCTTGTCGGCGTCTCTGCGCTCTGCTTCGTCTGCGCGAGTTGTCGTAGCCACCCGGCAAAGTCGATCGGCATTGCACCCAAACTTGTCCATTTCTCCGAAACCGTGTCGTGGAGGAGAAGCAAGGGCTTCTCGTCGAGTTTCGCCGCCTCTCCGTCGCCGACAGTCAGACCGTCCACGGATATCACAGCCTCGGCGACTGGGGTCGACAGTCCGGGCTGCACGACGACGTCGCCGACAGCGCCGTTCCCCTTGACGATTTCCATGACACGGAACTGTCCTTGCCCATCCACGGGAGCGGCTAACACCGCCTGATCTGCGGCGTCGAGCTTCTGGCCGGGCGTGACCGCCAGCCCCCGGAAGCAGATGGCACAGGCCTGCGCATCCCCGGCGAACGCCAGGATCACACTTACGATGCTCAAAAGCAGGCGGACGGATGCTTTTGTGACCATGGGATTCTCCATTACCTCCAGCCAACCGTCCAACCGCAGCCGACTGCGGTCGGCCGCGGTCAACGAAGGTTTCCGCTCAGAAAGGCGCTTTCTGCTGCTGCACAGGATCGAGCATCTGCGGCGTCGGAACGACTTCGTAGTTCGCGAAGCCGAACTCGTTGCTACGCGCCGCGTAGTACTTGTCGCCGAGCTTGTAGACGGTTGCCTCGTACGGGGCGTTGTTGAGGGTGGTGACGATCGCACCATCCTTGATGGCGTAGGCGGTGCCCTGCCCCGTCAGGCCTCCATGCAACACGTCCCCGATCTCGCTGGGCTTCGGGATCGAGCCGTTGACGTTGTTGACGAGCCGCTGGCCAGACGTGGTCCAGGCGATGTTGAAGACTTCACCCGTGACGTTGTTGCGGACCCAGCTCGACTTGCCGACGACGAGGTCAGTGAGTGCTTTGGTATCAAGCGCCGTAGCACCTTGCTGCTTTAGATCGGCCACGGTCGTGCCCTTATCGGCGGCAGCACGCAGTTGTTGGGTCGGGGTATACCAGATTGGCGAACTCCACGCGCGTTCCTGAACGGTCGCTGCGACATTGTCGGGAGGCGCAATGCCCAGTTCCTTCGCCTGAATAGTGGTCCAGCGTGGAGTCGGGATCTCGAGGGTGCGTAGATAGTAGAAGGCATCCAGGCTCGGATCGAATTCGGGGTCCGTCCACGAGCCCTTCAGTTCGACCGCACCAATGGAATTGGTGTAACTGGCGTCGGAGATGTTCACGGTGCTGCCGATCGGCGGAACGATGCCGGTGAATTCATCGGGCGTGCGGTTTCCGGCCCAGGCGACGTCGTAGACCTTCTCAAAGCTTTGGCCGTGCTTCGACCAGCCCTTGACGATCTGGATGCGGTCGAGATTTCCGGAGGTCGGATCCTTCACCGCCCAGACGGCGAACGAAGGCGCCTTTGCCTCTCCGAGAGGCGGCAGGTCGCCGCCCATCGGCACACCGCTGGCATAGGCCGTCTTGATCCAGTCGGCTTTGGCGACATCCTGCGCGGCAGGGCTTCCGAAGAACCTCACCTTGATGTGCGGACCGCTGGTCGCGAACGTTTCCTTGCGCTGCATGGCGTCGAAGAGCGAAGCGCGGGTGTTTTCCTCGGCCCAGACACCCGTGAGACCCGCGGGATTCTCAAGCCTGACGTCGAGCCCCGCGAAAACGTAGCCCGACATTCGCTGCTTGATGTCGCCGTCGTTGCGCACGTGGCCGCCGTAGAAATTGTCCTGGCGATAGGGCACGCCCGTATTGTGCGAATCCGAACCGCCGACGAAACCCGTCTTATAGGGATTGAATCCCTTCGCCTCCGCCATCGAGAGGCCGTCCTTGAGCGCTTGGCGTATGTAGCTGCCGGGGACGCTCGGGAAGCGGCCGGCGGGATCGCCGAGGAGGTAGGTGAGGATTTCAAAGTTGGCGAACTCGTCGTTGGGAGACAGGACCGGATGGGTCTCGGACGCGCCCTTGATCTGCTTGATTTCGCTCAGGCGCTCGTTACGGTCTCGCGACGCCGCCCAGGCGGCGTCGATGGGTCGGCCCTTCTCGTCGATGTCGGTAGGAAACATTTGGCCGTCAGAAAGATTGGCATTATGCGAGATCGCCAGAAGGTCGTTGCCTGCCTTGCGCTGGCCATCCATCCAGTTCCAAAGATCCGACGGGTCGCTTGAATCAATCGAACTGTAGGGTACTTCCGGGACCTTGGCGCAGTCGCGGAAGAAGACGTTGCGGTGCATGTTGCGGTTGTTCGGCGTCGAAGTCCATTCATACGAGCAGAAGGCGGTGAACTTGCCAGGCTCGTTCGCCTGATCAGCCATGTCGTTGTTCTGTTTCCAGACGGAGCCGGCGACCTGCGGGGATATCAGTTCCTTGATCGGGTCCTTGTCGACGATCGTGCCTCCGAGCCAGAGGTAGATGCGTGTGATATCGGCCGGGTCCTTGACGATCAGCTTCTGCGCGATCGGAAGCTTGCTGATTGCAGAACCTGGCGTGTTGGCAAGGGCGACGGTTCCGACATATTCGGAATGGTCGGTGACACCCATCCAGTCGAGCGGCGTCTCGATCCTGATGTCATAGCCGAGCGGATGCTTTATCGGCTCTCCTTTGGCATACCTATAGGCATCGGCGGGCGTGGTCTTCGTGTTGCCGAAGATGTAGGCGTCGAACGACCAGCCCGTGTGCACGTGCGTTTCGCCAAAGAATGCTTGCCTTTCCTGCGCCGACGCCGACGCGGCGAAGGCGAGAATGGTGGAGCTGAAGAGGATTGCTCTCATAGGTGTCCTGCGCATCGACCTTTATCCCTGTGGCTCGTTGAACGTCGGCAGTGAACAGAGGCTTCGCCCTCGGCCGGGATCGTCTTCGAACGACCGGGAAGCGCAAGTATGTTACAGTATCTTACGGTCAGACTCCCCGATGGCATAGTATCGCGACGCAAGAGAAGTCCGCCTGCCACTAGACCATTCTCTTATGGACGACGATCAGGTTCTGCGCTAGGTTGCATTCGCAAACGGTAATATGCGTTGCATCAGCGACGACCCTCAAGAGCGGGTGAGGTGCAGGCCGTGCAGAACAAGTTGCCATCGGGGGGCGAGGATGCGCCGTCTCTGTCTCGGCCTGAGCCGGCTCCGGGTGATATCCGTTCTCAACTCGACCGCATCATCGCCAGTCCCGAATTCCCCCGTGTCGGTCGCAGCGCCGCATTCCTGACCTACGTGACGGAAGAAGCGCTTGCTGGCCGTGCAGAGCGCATCAAAGGCTACACGATCGCCGTCGAAGTCTTCAAGCGCAGCGAAGCTTTCAAACAGGACGATCCGGTCGTTCGGATAGAGGCCGGACGTCTCCGGCGTGTGCTAGAACGCTACTATCTGATAGCGGGGCAGCACGATCCCGTAAGGATCGACATCCCGAAAGGTGGTTACGCGCCCTCCTTCGTCTGGAATGAAACGGCGGACGACGCCGTCGCCCACGATGTCGATACACACATCCCTCGACGGTCGAGCTTCGGGCTGCGGCGCCTGATGCCGCTCAGTTTTGGAGTTGGCGTCACGCTCGGCGTCGGCGTTGTCGCGATCGGCCTGTTCGCTCACCTGCTTCCAGGCCGGCCGAAAGTGTCGGCATTTCAGGAAGGCCCCACGCTCATCGTCGCTCCGTTTGCCGATCTCGGTGACGGGCCACAATCGGAACTCTACTCGGTCGGCCTGACCGAAGAATTGCTGACAGTGCTTCCTCGCTTCAAGGAGGTGCACGTGTTCGGACGGGAGACATCCAGATCGCTGCCGCCGGGCGTTCCTGCCTCGCAGGTGCGAGGGAAACTTGGTGCCCGGTTTCTGCTCGCGGGCGGCGTGCGTGTTTCAGGCAATCGCGTGCGGGTGACAGCACGCCTGGTCGAGACCGAGACCGACAAGATCCTCTGGTCCGCTACCTACGACGATGACACTCACATCCGCGACTTGTTCAGCATTCAGTCCGACGTGGCGAACAAGGTTGCGACTGCAGTCGCGCAACCCTATGGAATCATGGCCCAGGCGGATGCCGTCAATCCGCCTCCTGACGATGTTGGAGTGTACACCTGCACGCTGGGCTTCTACGCCTATCGTGCGCGGTTGACGGTAGACCAGCATGCGAACGTACGGAACTGTCTCGAGCACGCTGTGGAGCGATATCCGTCCTTCTCAACTGCATGGGCAATGCTCTCGATCATCTATCTCGACGAGGAACGGTTTCGGTTCAATACAAGGTCCGGCACGCCGGCGGCGGTCGAGCGCAGCCTAAGCGCCGCTCGGCGCGCAGTTCAACTGGACGCGGGCAACACGCGTGCGCTACAGGCTCTGATGACCGCGCTGTTCTTCAACCAGCAGGTCGCCGAGGCGTTGAAGGTCGGCGAACAGGCGTTGGAAACCAATCCAAACGATACTGAACTTCTGGGCGAGTTCGGCACGCGTGTAGCCCAGAGCGGGCAGTGGGAGCGAGGGGCAGCTCTACTGGATCGCGCGATCGAGCTCAATCCGGCTGCCGGGGGCTACTATCACGGAATGCGCGGCTTTGCAGCGTACATGCTTCATGACAAAAGGACGGCGCTCATCGAGATCAGTCGGGCGGACCTGCAGAAGTTCCCGCTGTATCATGCGGTTGCGGCGGTCATCTACGTGGACGCGGACATGATGGACGACGCGAGGCGCGAGGCTAGACGGTTCAACGAAATGCGTCCTGATTTCATTCCGAACATCGTCGCCGAGCTGAAATCGCGCAACTTCCAGCCCGCGGACCGGGCGAGATTGATCGCAGACATCAGGAAGGCCGGTCTGCCTGCGGTGGATGAAGTCGAGGCGTCGATGGTCTTGCCGAGAAAAGGGCCGCCGGTTTCCGTGCCCTAGACTGTGATCCCAAAGATCGCCGTCGCAGCACAGAACATACCAGAAGTTACGGGCGTTCCGTGCCTTCGGGAGATAGTTTTCTTGCCCGGAGCGGTTTTTTGGCTTCGGATGTGCTGGGGTTCAATTGAGGGCGATCGGTGGGCAGCATTGATGATGGGGTGGAGTCGGCTCCGAAGAGCTGGTTTCGTTGGTTCGTCGTAGGTGTCGTGTTGGTGCTGCTTCAAGGATGTGGTGGGCATCCGAAGAACGTGCTCACCCCGGTGACCGACACGTCTCCGCAGTCGCCGAAGGTGGACATGCTGATCGCCACGACCCGCACCCGTTCGACTGTGCCGGGTGAAATGTTCAATGGCGAACGCTCGCGAACCCCCGCCTTCGCCGACATGACGATATCCATTCCACCGAGCAAGGTGCGCAAGGAAGGACAAGTCGCCTGGCCGAAGAGATTGCCGCCCAATCCGGCGACCGATTTCGCCACCGTCAAGGCCGACGACCTCGATGTCGGAGAAGCCAAGAAATGGCTGAGCGCAAGCGTCCGGAAGACGCCGGACGGCAGCGTGCTCGTCTTTATTCACGGCTTCAACAATCGGTTCGAGGATGCGGTCTACCGCTTCGCCCAAATCGTCCACGATTCCGGCGTCCATAGCGCGCCCGTCCTGGTGACGTGGCCGTCGCGCGGCAGCCTGCTGGCCTACGGCTACGACCGTGAGAGCACCAACTACACACGCAACGCGCTGGAGACGCTCTTCCAATATCTCGCGAAAGATCCCGAGGTGAAGGAGGTGTCGATCCTTGCCCATTCGATGGGCAACTGGCTGGCGCTGGAATCCTTGCGTCAAATGGCGATCAGGAACGGACGTCTGCCCGCGAAGTTCAAGAACGTGATGCTCGCGGCACCCGACGTCGATGTCGATGTCTTCAGCCAGCAGATCGTCGACATGGGCAAGCAGCACCCACAGTTCACGCTCTTCGTTTCGCGTGACGACAAAGCACTGGCATTTTCGCGCCGTGTCTGGGGCGACGTCTCCAGGCTTGGTGCCATCGACCCGGAGCAGGCGCCCTACAAGAAGGAACTGGAAGACAACAAGATCATGGTCATCGATCTGACCAAGATCAAATCCGGCGACAGCATGAACCACGGCAAGTTTGCGGAGTCGCCGCAGATCGTCCAGCTCATCGGCCAGCGCATCTCCGAGGGGCAGACGCTGACCGACAGCCACGTCGGGCTTGGCGATCAGATCCTGGTGGCGACCACCGGAGCTGCGACCGCGGCGGGCAACGTTGCGGGGCTGGTGCTGGCCGCGCCAGTTGCCGTGGTTGATCAGGACACGCGCGACAACTACGCGACCCAAGTCGGAAGCCTGGCGGGTGCAAACACGACACGGTCGGCCGCCTCCGGGAGTTGCGATGGAACGCGACCGACGCCGAACTGCAAACGATGATATCGCGGACAGAGGATACGGTAACATACATGGTCATGGCGCGCTTTTTACAGCATGATTTCAATGGGGATGAAGACGGCGATTCGGCGCAATTCCGTCTCAGGCAAATGAGGGGATACATGCGAGTTCTATGGTTGCAGGCCGCCGCCTTGTGCGTCGGGCTAGGTGTCGCATCTTCGGCCTATACGGCGGATATCGCGCCGGGGATTCCGGAGGCCAAGGTGGTCCAGAGCGAAAGCGGCTGGACGTATACGGTCGCGCCCTACTTCTGGGCCGCGGGGCTCTCCGGAGACATGGCGCAATTTGGTTTGCCGGAAGTTCACATCGACTCCGACTTCGGCGACATATTGGACAACCTCGACTTCGCCTTCATGGCGGCTGGCGAAGCTCGGTACGACCGTTTCAGCATCTTTGCCGACATCATGTACACCAAGCTCGGAGCAGACGCGAACACGAGAAGGGGCATTCTGGCCGACAGTGTCGACGTAACCTCGAAGACCTTCGCCGGATTGCTCGGGGCCGGATATTCGGTACTCGAGAACCAGTCAGGACATCTCGACATCGTCGGCGGCGTCCGCGTCTGGTCGGTCGACACGACCATCAGCTTCAACGGGGGGCTGCTCGGCGGGCGTGAAGCGGACGACGGTGCGACCTGGGTCGACGCCCTCGTCGGTGTTCGGGGAAATTACTTCTTCACGCCCGAAGTCTACGTGACCGGCTGGGGCCTGGTCGGCGGCGGCGGCGCCGATGTCGACTGGGACGTCTCCCTGGCGCTTGGCTACAAGTTCACCGACACGATCTCGGCCGTCGCCGGCTACCGCGCGGTCGGTGTGAACTACGATAACGACGGGTTCGTCTTCGACGTCGTCGAGCAAGGACCGATCATCGGCGTGGCGTTTCACTTCTAGGCCGCAGTCTGCGTGACATCTGGGTTCGTTAATGGGGGTAGCGCAATGAAAGGCATGACCTATCGGACGGTGGTTGCTATCCTCGCGCTCGGGCTGGGAGCAGGAGTTGTCCATGCCCAGTCGAACGAAGACCTGGCGAAGAAGCTCTCCAATCCGATCGCCTCTCTGATCAGCGTTCCCTTCCAGTTCAACTATGATCATGGCTACGGCCCGGACGATGGCGACAAGGCGACGCTGAACATCCAGCCCGTCATTCCGTTCGCAATCAACGAGGATTGGAACGTCATCTCGCGCACGATCCTGCCGGTCACGTGGCAGAACGACATTGCCGGGCCGTCCGGAACGCAGTTCGGCCTGGGCGACATCACCCAGAGCTTCTTCTTTTCGCCTTCGAAACCGACGGAAGGCGGCATCATCTGGGGCGCAGGCCCGGTGTTCCTCATTCCTACGGCGACCGACGAGCTCCTCGGGACCGGCAAATGGGGCGCGGGACCGACGGCGGTCGTCCTTAAGCAGGAGGGACCATGGACGTTCGGGATGCTCGGGAACCACATCTGGTCGTTCGCGGGTCAGAGCGATCGGCCGGACGTCAGTTCGACGTTTCTCCAGCCGTTCGTCTCCTACACCACCAAGGACGCCTGGACGTTCTCGCTGAACACGGAATCCACCTATAACTGGGAGGCGAACGACTGGTCAGTCCCGATCAACTTCACCGTCGCCAAGCTGATCACAGTCGACAAACAGCCGATCAGCCTCACGGCGGGCATTCGTTACTGGGCGGACGCGCCGGACAACGGACCCGATGGACTGGGCTTCCGGGTAGCGCTCACGTTCCTGTTTCCGAAATAGGTCCTGCGGTCGCCAAGGCGGTCGATTACCAGCGAGTCCATAAGGGAGATCACTGATGAACTTTCTCAAATCGGCCGCCAGCATGCTCGCGACGATATCGATTTTAACGCTCGTCTCTGCTCCAATACTCGGCCCCTCGCCCGCGGAGGCGAGACGGGCGGCGGCCGCGTGCGGACCTAGAGGCTGCGCTGCGGCGGCCTGCGGACCACGCGGTTGCGCTGCCGGGGCACGAACAGCTCCTGCCTATCGTCCAGTACCGCGTGGCGTCGTGGTCGTCGCTCCCCGTCGCTACTGGAGGCCAGGCGGCGCGATCGCTGCAGGCGCCGCCATCGGTTTCATCGCGGGGGCGGCAGCGGCCTCGGTAGCGGGCACGCCTCCCAAGCCAGGATATTGCTGGTACTACACCACTCCTGCCAAGACGACCGGCTTCTGGGACGTATGCCCCTCGTAGTGCGACGGGGCGAAGCCCCAATGAAGACTTAGCGGGCGGGTTTCTGCTTCACCACCGAACTGGAGCGCCCCGGCCTCGCCGTCGGGGTTAGGAGCGAACACCGGACAGAGACGAGCTCGACATCGAAGTCGATTGATCTTCAACCGCGGAAGGAAACGCCATGAAGCGCATGTCCATCGTCATTGCCGCACTCGCGGCCATCCCCACCATCGCCCATGCAGAAGATCCGATCATCGGAAACTGGAAAACGGAGCTTGGAGATACCGCCGCGATCACGTCCTGCGGCGGCGGCTACTGCATCACGCTCAAGTCCGGCAAGCACGCAGGTAAGCAGATCGGCTCCTTCAAAGGCAGGGACGGCAGCTACGAAGGCCGGATCACCGATCCCGACGCCAACAAGACCTACGACGGCTCCGTGACGGTCTCAGGCAATGCCTTGAAGCTGAAGGGCTGCGTCCTGAAGGTCGTCTGTGAATCGCAGACTTGGCCACGCCTCTAAGACCGACACAATATCCGATGTGCTCGCGTTGATGAAAATCGAACCTTCGGCCCATCTATTCGTCATGAATTGAGAGGCAAGGGATCGGTGCCTTCGTTCAGGATTGCAAGATATCGTTGGTAGCTGAACACGCGGCCACGCTTGCGGCCGGTAACCTCATCAACGATACCCAATCGCTCTAGATCAGCAAGTGCGGCATTAACCGTTGGTGCGGAAAGACCCGTGATCTGAACAATCTGGTTCGCTGTGTGAAAAGGATTCTGCTGGAAAAGCTCGTGAATACGAAGGGCCGACCCTGCTCTATCGCTCTCCATCGTGATCCGCTCCCGATCTTCCTTGAAAAGATTGACGATCTGGGTCGCAGCCTCAAACGCTTGATTGGCAGTGTCGGCAACGCCGGCCAGGAAAAAGTCAAGCCAAGCTTCCCAGTTTCCATGCTCACGGACCTCTTGCAATAACCGATAATATTCTCTCCGATGGGACTTTAGATAGAGGCTGAGGTAGAGCAGCGGCTTTCGCAAAACCCCGTGCATGCAAAGATATAGGGTTACAAGCAGACGGCCGATGCGACCATTGCCATCGAGAAACGGATGGATCGTTTCAAACTGCACATGCAGCAGGCCAGCTTTGATTAGCGCCGGTAACCGCGATTGGTCGTCATGCATGAAGCGCTCGAACGCATCCAGGCAACCGGCCATTTCAGTGACGGGTGGCGGTACAAAGAGTGCGTTACCGGGGCGCGTGCCACCAATCCAATTTTGCGAGCGGCGGAACTCTCCAGGATCCTTGGTGCCTCCCCGCCCACTGTGTAGGAGCCTGGCATGCATCTCACGGATCAGACGCAACGACATGGGCAGCGTTTCCAGCCGCTCTAAACCATACATCATGGCGTCAACATAGTTGGATACTTCACGGATATCATCAACCGGCTGCCCGGCTTGAGCTTCGGTCTCAAACCGCAAGAGATCAGAAAGCGTCGACTGCGTGCCTTCAATCTGCGAGGAAAGAACGGCTTCCTTTCTCACATACATATAAAGAAACAGCTCCTGTCTCGGCAGCAGCATTGTGATACCATCCAAGCGTCCTAGCGCGCGCTCAGCCAAGCTGAGGCGCTCTAGCAATGAAAGCACATCAATCGCCGGCTCTGGCGGCAATGGCGGGGGCACGAACGCCCGCACTCTTTCACTGGCGGCGGCCGTCTCGACGAAACGACCCAGGCGGTTTTTGGATTCGGAATCAGACATAACCAAATATCAGCCGCGCCCCTTATTTAAGCAAGACGCATTTCATTTAATTAATCGACAGGCTTAGATAAGCGCGCTTAATTAACGCACCGACATTGAACTCCTGAGCTTTGATCCAGGCGACATCGGCGCCTAATACGATGAACGGGCGCCATTAGAAGTGACACGCCCGATACATCGTTTCTTAAAGCTCACCTCATATTCCCGCTCGCCCTCGGCATTGGCGCCGAGAGAAACGGAATGAGCATGAGCAAAAACGACATTTCATCACGCCATTTTCAACGAAAGATATCCGAATTCTGCGAGTTGCGTATCGCGCCGATCGCATCCAGGCGGGTACTGGAGAATATTCGGCCCTATCTCATCAGTTTGATTATCTACCGGAAACCACCCCCGCTCCTGAATGGTCATATCGACTGGACGGCGATAGGCCACGCCTGTGGTATCGAAGCTGAGCTGACGGTAGAACTGAAAAAGCAGCTCCGACCGGGCTTGGACGCAATCATCCGATGGCTCGACCGACCACCAGCAGTCGAAGAACAACGGCCACCGAAGCCGAGGGCTCGCCCGGAAAAAATGGCGCCGGCCAGAAAGGCAGCGTCCGTCCCCTCAACCAGAAAGCCTCAACGTGCGACGGCCGACGGCACCTTTGCCCCGTCTGCATCTGCGCCACGTGGGCCAGCTCCAAAACCGATTAGCCATTTCCCGGAACCACTGTTCGAAGCGACAGAAAATCCAGTGAGCTTTCAGGATGCACTGGTCTATCATATGCGTCGGTTCGGCGACACTTATTGGCAGCTTTACCGCGCCGTTCTTTATCTGAACGAGACCTTCGACAATAAGACGCTGCTATCCTGGATCCAGGGGGAGCGCGTGCCCCGATCTGTTGCCAGTTTCAATATCCTCCGCCGCATCGAGCGACGCTATCGACTTTCGGAGGGATATTTCAAAGAGAAGCTGCCGTATCAAGCGCGTTCGCTTTATGGTCACGATCTCGGCGACATCAGCCCGGCTGAGCGGCGAAGGATCTCAATGCATCTTCCGGATGATTTCAGCAGTTTGCCCTACTCCAGACGGGAAGAGATACTCGATTGGGTGCGCCGCGTCATAATTTCCGGCTCTACGGAATATCGCCGCTATCAGGCGGCAGCCAGTAAGCAGCGTTATGCCATCCGCTTTCCTGGCATCACTTATGGCAGCAGCTTCCGTTTCTCTCGATCGTTGGTCTCCGCGGCCGGCGCCAATCAGAATGTCGCGGCAGAACTTAATGATCCGGATCTGCTCTCCGGCGTTGTCGATGCGCCGCCGAGGCTTGCCATGGAAATGGCTGATCTCATCC
The DNA here is from genome assembly GCF_024721175.1 of Rhizobium sp. Pop5. Taxonomy (NCBI): domain Bacteria; kingdom Pseudomonadati; phylum Pseudomonadota; class Alphaproteobacteria; order Hyphomicrobiales; family Rhizobiaceae; genus Rhizobium; species Rhizobium sp. Pop5. Next base: position 838,588 of record NZ_CP099402.1, read on the forward strand.
GCTTCAAGACTTCGACGCTGACGGCGATTGGCTTTCAGCGAAATGGCGTCTGGGGTGAAGAAACGGCTTCCCAGAAGATTGAGCACCTCGGCTTGATGTTTGGTGCGCTGGCTGCCTCGCCAAACGGGGTCGTGAAGGGTTTCGGTGTGCCGGTCAGTCAGTTGAGCTTCGGCCTTCTCGTCTTCCCCGGTGTTTGGGACTGGTATCTGCAGTGGCGGGAACAGCGACGTGGCTTCTACACCAAGTGGGAAGAAGACATGCTGATGGTCGCCCAAGCCCTATCTCGCGCTGATGTCGGTTGGATCCGGCAGCATCCGGAGCTGCTTCGGAATGTCAGGCCCATCGCGGGTTTGATCGAGCAGGAAGAAATCGACTTCGCGGCTCGCGACTGGCATGGCGCCTGTGATGCGTTTCACCGGCATGCCGCTAACCGTTCCAAGGAGATCCAGCGAGTGATGCGCGTGCATCGCGATCCATTTGAACCGATCATGTGTGTACTTGAAGCGGACAGTCCGCTGGCGGAGTATCGCAAGATCACGGACGAGATCGTGAGACGTATGCCGGATGGAAACAGATATCCACGACCGGCCGCCGAGGCCGTTAGGTCATTCCTATTGCTTCGGCTTGGCCTGCACCTTGGGCTCAGACAAAAGAACCTCCGCCAACTTCGAGTATGCCCCCGTGGACACTATCCGACGTCAGAACGCCAGCTTGAGAACATGAAATGCGGTGAGCTGCGCTGGAGCGATCGCGACCATGGGTGGGAGGTCCTTATCCCGTCGGTCGCATTCAAAAACTCCGGTTCATCCTTCTTTGGACAGAAACCGTTTCGGCTGATCCTGCCGGACCTGCTCGACCTCTACGAATATCTCGATGCCTATATTGACCGTCATCGTGGGGTCCTCCTTGCAGGAGCCAAAGATCCCGGAACCCTGTTCGTCAAGACAGTGAAGAACACAAGCATCGACGCCGCTTACAACTCGACCACATTCTACGAGGCTTGGAGGACCGTCACCCAACGCTATGGAATTTATAACCCCTACACTGGGCGGGGTGCCATCAAGGGCTTGTTGCCGCATGGACCGCATAACCTGCGGGACATTCTCGCGACGCATATTTTGAAGCAGACCGGATCCTACGAGCAGGCGAGCTACGCAATTCAGGATACGCCCGATGTCGTTCAGCAGCACTACGGTCGCTTCCTACCGCAAGACAAGGCCGCACTGGCCGCCAAGATCCTCAATCAGGTTTGGGAAGCTGCAAAAATCGAATGAGATGCTCGGCTCGGATACTCAGTACATGTTGCATCTGGGCCGAGCGTCCTCGTCTCCGCCTTGAACCGATACGAACCAGCGACCCGACTATCCTCAGCATAGAAAAAAGCCTATCCCGTTGGCAAAGTATCTGGCCATTCCTGCGCACCGTGGAGAACGCGAAGAATTCGGACCGCTGTTTCATTAAATGAATACGCCGCGACGTAGGGCGTGCCGTTGATCACCAGTTCTCGGGTGCCAGCGATTCTGCCAACACGGCCGCTCGCTGGAAAATCTATCAACCGACGGACGGCAGCAGCGATCCGTTCGTCGACCAGAATGGCGGCTGACGGATTTTCTGCTTCTATGTATGTGAAGATGGCGTCGCGATCCGATAACACGAACGCAGACCAGGTGAGCTTCACGATTTGCGCGCGCCCGCGTTAAGGCGAGCGGCCGCTCTACGTTCAGCAAAATGGGTCTCGACTTCATCGTCCGAAACGTCCGGTCGCGTATCGTTCAGCGCTTCAAGTACCTTGGCGCGAAACCAAGCGTCATGGGCCTCGCTGCCTGAAAGAAGCTCCAGTGGCAGCGCACCCTCGTTGGCTGTCCGGGTGAGCAAGATACGAACCGCGTCCGATACCGTAAGCCCCATATTTCCAAGCACTGCGGAGGCACGATCCCGAATCTCGGCGTCAATACGAGTTTGTACCAGTGCATTTGCAGCCATTGCGATCTCCGACTTTCAGATGAGATGTTAATGCAAATGAATGACAAATGCCATAGCGCTGTTGAGCTGCCTTTGCCGGTTCTCGTTTCCTGTAGTTGCTCCTGAATGTGTCCGAACCGCCGAGCGTCATCTCAATCATGTGGCATATCGGGTATTTATGGAACTCTCACTGGTGTACTGTCAGGGAGAATCCAGTGCATCCTACGATGCCACTTGAAGAGGTACCTTGGCCGCCTCTAAAGCCAAGCGCACCTCAACAGGTGGCTCTTGGTCGGTAATGATAATTTCGAACTCCTCGACCGCGGCAAGGACATGAAGAGCGGTGTGATTGAAGCGCTTATGGTTCACGAGCAGGCATCGGCGCGCGGCGCTTGCGATCATCGCTCGTTTCGCGCGGACTACGTCGTCATCCATATGGTAGACGCGGGATCCGGAAACGGCTGGCGTTGAGATGAAGGCGATGTCTGCGCTGAGACGCGACAGTGTTTCTTCGGCGACGACGCCGAAAAACCCATTGAACTTCACCGAATAGCTTCCACCGACTGCGATGAGGTCGATCCCTGACTCCGTCTTGAGTCGATCGATGACCGCCGCATTGTTCGTGATCACCGTTAGCGGCCTCTTCTGCGGCAGCATTTCACCAAGCACGGACGCCATAGACCCGTCGTTGACCATTATCGTCATCCCGGGCTCGACGAGCTCAAGGGCGGCTTCGGCCATGCGGCGCTTGGCGTCGCCCTCCTGCTGCTGGCGAAACCGGAAATCGCTTTCGAAATGGCTTCCTGCCTCGATCGTTGCCCCACCACGGACTTTGCGAAGCATGCCCGCCGATTGACATCGCACCGCCTGACGCGCTGAACGGCAAGTAACCGAGCTCATCGAGGATGACGAGATCTGAGTGGACAAGCCGGTTGGCGATCTGTCCAGACCGTCCTTGCGCCTTCTCCTGTTCCAGCGCGTTGACCAGCTCAACGGTCGAGAAGAACCGGACCCGCTTGTGATGATGTTCGATGGCCTGGACACCGATGGCCGTGGCGATATGCGTCTTGCCCGTGCCGGGACCGCCGACGAGGACGATGTTGTTGGAGTTGCCGAGGAAGTCGCAGCGATGAAGCTGACGGACCAGCGCCTCGTTGATCTCACTGCTGGTGAAGTCGAAGCCGTTCAGATCACGATAGGCAGGAAAGCGGGCCGTCTTGAGCTGGTAGGCAGTCGATCGCACTTCACGTTCCGCGGTCTCGGCCTTGAGGAGCTGCGACAGGATGGGGATTGCCGCCTCGAACGCTGGCGATCCTTGCTCCGTGAGCTCGCTGACGGCTTGTGCCATGCCGTGCATCTTCAGTTGCCGCAGATTGCGCTTAATCATGTTGCAGTTCCTTCCTTGGAGTTGGTGTTCGACGGCCAGCATCATTAAGATGCGGATGAGACGCCGTGCTTCTCAGGATTGCGCGCCCCGAACTTCATTGCGATCCGACCTCACCCTCAGCGGTTCTCGCGGAGGTCGATCCTCATGGTCGCCGAGCGTGCCCGAGCGCTAATCATAGGCGCCAGATACCGGCTCTTGCCGTATTTTGCGCGATAGGCGTCGTCGATGCGGTCGTTGATCGGCCCGTCGATCGGCTCGAAGGCGACTTCCCGCGTCATGCCGGCGGCAATAATCCGGCCAGCTTTCTGATGAAGCGCGGCCTGGTACCAGCGCGACTTTTGGCCATGGTAGCCACGCACATAGAGACTACCATCAACCACGACTTCCCAGATCCATGTCGGGGTGCCGTAGGTCGCGCCATCCTCGCGAAATGGTGCGATTTCTTCAGATCGTCCGCCTGATCGATTTTCGCAAGCTCATCCTGTGACCAGTTCATGGCCATTCCTCATTAATTGTTCGCCAGTTAACAACCGCATTCGCTGGATAGAAACCCAGGGCCGCCGTGCAGACGGCCGACGCGGACTTGTTTTCGTCGGAGCATCAAACCGCAATAATTTCGGCGCTCCACTCTCGTCGTCACGAGCCCAGTTGAATATAGCGCGGTTGCCATCGCTCGATTAGGCATGGCAATTCGCATAGGCTTATGAACGTGGCTAATCAATCAAGGCTTTTCATACGGGACGGCCCTAATTGCCCCACGCTCTATTAACCAAATGAGACGAGGCGGAAGGCCACTCGAACTACCCGATGCTTGCCGTGCAATAATGCTGCGACGACGATTTCCCCCGATGCGTGGCGAACAATATAATCTCGAACGCGCACGCGTATGGACAAACGGCGTCCATGCGTATATACAGTCATTGTCATGACAACAAGGACGCCACATGCTCAGTATCCGAGATCAGGAAGTTCGTACCCTAGCGGAAACCGTTATGCGCAAACGTGGCGCCTCCAACCTGACTGCGGCTATCAAGCTGGCATTGCAGCACGAGATTGAGCGAGCTGACGAAGCTATGCCCTTGAAACAGCACGTCGCAGAGATTCGTGCGCGGGCACTTGCCAAGGCAAAGCTCCCACCTGCCCCACCCTTAACGAAAGAGGAGCGTGACGCACTCTGGGGTCAATGATGTTCATCGAGACCTCAGCCTTCGTCGCCATCCTTGCCGGAGAGCCGGAAGCTGATATCTACTTGGACGCGATCGACGGCGCCGCACGGCGTCAAACCGGCGCGCATGTCCGGCTTGAGGCGACCATCAATCTGGCGCGTATTCTTGGGCTAGAAGTCCTTGATGCCCAAGAGATGTTCGAGGCTTTTCTTCAAGCGGCCAAAATTACCGTGGTTCCAATCACCGATGCCATCGCCCGGCGCGCGGTGGAAGCCTTTGCCGTTTACGGCAAGGGAAAGGGCCATCCCGCCCAACTCAACTTCGCCGACTGCCTGTCCTATGCTTGCGCGGACACTCTCAAGATGCCGATCCTGTTCAAAGGGCGTGACTTTATAGAAACAGATCTTAAGAGCGCACTATCCAGCGAGAGCTGAGCCGCGGCGATCTCTCGATAGGTGGACCAGGACCGAGATGTCGAGGAGCTGCAGAGCGCCTATACGTCACTACCTTTTCAATCGAGGGGCGGAAATCTTTCACATCGAGGTGTCCCTCATGGATGTCAAATCAATCGGCTTTAGGAAGCGCCAGAATACATGTCGCCTTGAGATCCCATCAGGGGTGAGTAGCGGCCTGCACGGTGGCAGAGTGAGGTCGCTAGAAAACTCTCTGGAGGCCAACCATGCCGATGACAGCAGATCAATCTCAAGCGCAGACCATTACTCTCGTCGATCTTGGCGCAATTTTCGTCTCGTTGGAATTAAGCAAGTCAACATGGCTGGTGACGGCTCTGTCACCTGGCAGCAAGAAAATGTCCCGCCACACCGTCAGCGGAGGCGATATCGCCGGTTTGTTTGCATGCTTTGCAGCGCTTCGCCAGAAGGTCAAACGGCGAAAGAACACATTGTACCCATTGGTCGTGATCCAAGAGGTCGGGCTGGATGGCTGCTGGTTGGGACGAGTGCTGAGCAAGGAAGCTTGGATAGAGAGCCACATTGTAGAAGCCGCATCGATTGCCATGCCGCGCCGGCATCGCCGGGCAAAGACCGACCGCATCGACGGTGAGACGCTGATCCGCGCTTTGATTGAATGGAAACGTGGCGAGCCGCGTGCGTGCTCAATGGTCAGGCTTCTCACACCCGCGGAAGACGACAACCGACGGATTGGACGGGAGCGGAAAAATCTGATTGCCGAGCGCGTCTTCCACGTCAATCGCATAAAGGGACTACTCTTCACACAGGGAATTCGGGAATACGAACCTGTCAATCGAGATCTGAACCGATGTGGTCCCTGTTCTTCGAACTGCATCCCGGCCCCTGGCTAACCAGCCACACCAAGAGGCCTGACACACCACCGATAGAATTCCTTGTTCGCGGACGACCGTCAAAAATCTTCTTGCCAAACCGGGGGCATCCGCCTCATCAGTTCAGCTCGCCTATATGACCTTTCCGAAAGAACACCGGGCGAAGTCGCACTCGACGAATCCAATTGAGCGCCTCAACGGCTAAATCAAACGCCGGACGGAGGTCGTCGCGAGGCAAACGACGAGTGGACTGTCCAGCGTGGGAGATATCTGACGCTTGAGACAATGGCCCAAATGAGCGATGATCCGCAAATCAGCCTGCCCGCTGTGGCGCGTTGATATCCCTTCCGACCCGACGTCGGAAAGCACGGCAATCAGCCGTCAGCTACACCAACCCCCGGGACACGATCCAGATCGCCGCCAACGCTGGACCGCATGTCAGCCTTCGGACGGGCAAACTACGAGCGCGTCAGGGGCTGATTCGTTGAAACTTTGAATCCTGAATGCGACCTGATCCGTGCAACAGGGTCACGGGTGTTGTTCTGCGCGGTTCGGGTCCATGGGAGTCGCTTCATGCGTCCTTAAGAAAATGATGGCAGCTTTACTTCAAATTTGGGAGTGCATTCATGATACATGGTTTGATGTCGCGGGTTCGCATTCAGACGAAGGTGCTCGTGCTTTTGGCGCCATTCGTCATTAGCCTATGCGCAGTAGGATTGACGGGATACTACGCGTCGAGCCTTCTCGAAGGGCGGATGGAGATCTCCAACCATGTTTTGCAATCCCTGAATGGGTTCAAACATGTTTCTTCAAGCATGACAGGTTTTCTGATGAAGCCGTCGCAGGAAGCTCGTGATACTGCGCTTGCGGACGCCCAACAGCAATTGGCAAACCTGAACGAGACGATTGAGACTCTAAGGTCGACGACCGATGTGGAGCTTCTCGAACGGGCGCTTGATCAATCGCAAATCATTCCGCAAAAGATCGAAGCGATCTGGCAAATCGAAACGGGACAGCAGAAAATTCTCAGTGATGTGGACGCTGCTTCCGCGGCACTTCTTGACCTGCAAGGGGAGGTTGGCAAGCGCTCGTTCATGCTGATGGCCAGTGCGAAAAAGATGGAAAATGCCAACAAGAGCGGCCTGACTAATTCAGTCTCCATCATCGCGGCCGCCAGTGTTGCGACTAAATTTCGCAATGATTATACAAATGCTACAACGCCGCCTGACAAGCTTAGCCTTCTAGCCAAATATGCGCCCGATTTGCAGAACGCAAAGGAGCAGCTTTCGCCTGCGATAGGGACCGACAGACAAGCCCTCGCCACGCAGTATGCCGCTGCTGTAGATGCCATCGCCAACGCTTCGAAGGCGTCGCCGGACACTTTGGATGTCTCCACAACGGATGCCGCCGTCTCCAATCTTGCTGCGACTGGCGACAGTCTCAAGACGATTAGCGACGATCTGATGCGGGCCTCCGTACTCGCGCTTGCCGCGTCTGATAAGGATATCTCTCAGGCGACGAATGTCGGCAACGAACTGCGTGCTATCGTTAACAGCAATAACGAGATCCGCGTCGGCTTCGCCGAACTCGCCGGCAAACCAGACGACGCGCGCGTGAAAAAAGTGCAGCAATCGATCTACATGTATCAGACCGAGCTCGGCCGTCTCGCCGGCGTGGTCACCGACGATCCGGTTTTTGCCGAAATTCCGAAGAAGGCTCAACCCGTTCTCGATCTGCTTGCGGCGAACGCTGCGGCGCTCTCTGAAGGTGAGGCGCGCAAGCTGGCTGAGTTCGATAGCGCTGCGGGGCAGATCGACAACACTTGGAACCTGCTTGCGCAATTCGCCGACACGCAGAAGCAAAATGCTGGCCAGGATCGTCAACAAGCCAACAGGATATCTGGCGGCGCGATTGTGATCGGCATTCTGATTGCTATGATCGCGGGTGCCGCGCTGGTCGTTACCCTGAAGGGACCGATCACCCAGATTACCGCAGCGATGCGCAAGATCGCAGAGGGAAGGCTCGACACCGCAATCACCGGCGAGAAACGGGGCGACGAAATCGGGGAAATGGCCCGCGCGCTTTCCGTCTTCAGACAAAATGCGCTATCGAAGGTCGAAATGGAACAACAAGCCGAGACCGCGCGTAGTGACGCGGAATCCGAGCGCGCCCGCAACGAACTCGAGCGACGTAGCGCCAAGGTCCAGGTTGACGCCGCAATCGAGGCGCTCGCAGAAGGGCTCACGCGGCTGTCGCGCGGGGACTTGAATTTTGCGATCGATACGCCCTTTGCCCCCGAACTCGACCGGATCCGCATCGATTTCAACATGTCTGTGGCGGGTCTCAGAGAGACGCTCTGCGAGATCCGCGAGACGTCTTCCCTCATCAGCGACAATGGCCGCCAGATGGCGGAAGCCGTTGATGACCTGGCCAGCCGAACGGAGAAGCAGGCGGCTGCCCTTGAGGAAACCGCAGCGGCAGTGCAGGAGATTTCTTCCGCCGTCAACACCTCTTCAGGACGGGCAGCAGCAGCGCTTGCGCTTGTCCAACGCGCCAAACAGGGCGCGGACGCCTCGGCTTCAGTGGTCCGAAACGCGGTCTCGGCCATGGGGCGGATTGAGGACGCGTCGGGCAAGATCTTTCAGATTGTCAGCGCGATTGACTCCATTGCTTTCCAGACCAATCTCTTGGCCCTGAATGCGGGAGTCGAAGCGGCGAGAGCGGGTGAGGCCGGCAAGGGCTTTGCTGTCGTGGCGCAGGAAGTGCGGGAACTGGCGCAGCGATCGGCTCGCGCGGCCAAGGAAATCGGCGAACTCATCAACAATTCCGTCCGAGAGGTTGCGTCGGGCTCCGAATTCGTCGGCCGCACGGGCGATGCGCTGATGGAGATTTCTAGCGAGATCGTGCACATCGTTGGCCATATTGAACTGATCGCCTCCTCAAGCCACGAACAGGCAACAACACTCCAGTCAATCAACGCGTCGGTGAACGATATTGATCGTATGACGCAGCAAAATGCGGCGATGGTGGAAGAGACGAATGCTGCCACCCAACAGCTCTCGTCAGAGACGCTCGCACTTACTGACATGATCGCACGCTTTCGGCTTGAAGGCCGCGAGAGCCCGGCTTCAGCACGCTACGAGGCCGCGGCATGATGGCAGCATGCATTCGCAGAGCTGGTAACTTGATGTCATGAGCGCCTGCGGCAGCGCCGCCTGCTTCTCAGCCTCGGGATATTTCGGCGCTCGAGCCACGCTGCGAGCACGCACGTCGAGATGCTGCTCGTACTCACGGCACCAATTCTTCAGGGCGATCTTGGCGGGATAACCCAACTGCCGGATCGTCGCCTTAACCCGCTTGCCGAGCTTGAGATACAGCTCGACTGCGCGAAGTCTGTCTGCGTAGGAATACATGAACTACCTCCTGGTGGTCCAAGTTTTCGTCCGCACCCCCAATTCCCTAACGCAGGGTCAGTTCTCGGTGGAAATCAACACTTCGATTGACCGGTCTGAGCTTAGCAGCCGTTCGTATTCGACCTCGGGGGCGCCGTAGGAAGCGCCCGCAACATCAATCAGAATCTGACGGTTCAATATTCTGACGTTGCCGCGAGTCGATTTGATGGCCCGCATTCCTTCGAGGATGTGCAGTTGATCGGTCACACCCGAACGCCTGACCCCAAGCATCGAAGATAGAGTCTCGTGCGTTAGAGGCATGTCGTCCACGACAAGACGGTCATGACACATGAGTAGCCAGCGAGCCAATCGCTGGTGCAAGCTGTATCGTGCAGCCGCCAAGGCGGAATTAGCTAGCTGCAGCTCTCTGGTGTGAACGTAACGGAGAAAGATCAGGTGAGCTTCCGAGTTAGCAACGAGAGAGTGAAAGCGGCTGGTCGACAACACAAGACCATAGCCCGAGACCTGCATGAATATTTGGTTCGGCGTTCGGTCGGTGCCGAGCAAAACAGGGTATCCAGTCATACCTTCGTATCCGATCTGGCCGACTTCAGTACGTTTGCCGTCTGAACTCACAGCCACCATTGAGGCTAAGCCGCTCTCTATAAAGTAGACGCACTCGATCACCTTGTTGGCTTCAACCAACGGCCGCCCGAGGGGGAGCTCAACGTGTTTGAGATCAGATGCAATATGCTCAAACGCCTCCCCTGGAAGCAGGCGCAGCAATCTATTCGTGATCCCCGTTTGAGTGATCCTTGGCATAGCCTCGCCTCCTTGCCGGGCTACATCGAAGCTTCGCAAAACCCTCGAATTATCTCTCTTACACGTGTAAGAATCGACCGGACCACAAGATCTGTGCGTTTCCGCGCAGTTCGCTCGAAAGCCTTTAATATTTATAGGGATGCAGGCGGCATTGCGATATGTTTCAGATCGGCGACCGTGCGAAGTCGCTTTTCTGCCAGGAACTTAGGTGAATTATGGGTTTGGGTGATCAACAAATACCGGCCGCGGCGGCGGCTCGGCCTACTTATGACGCCGCGGCCTTTCTTGCGGCCATTATCGAATCGTCAGACGATGCCATTGTCAGCAAGAGCTTGTCCGGCGTCATCATGACGTGGAACAAAGGAGCGGAGCGAATATTCGGATATACCGCAGACGAGGTCATAGGTCAGCCTGTCACCATCATCATCCCGAAGGATCGCCTCGATGAAGAGCCGGCCATTCTTAGCCGCATTCAAGCCGGTGAACGCGTCGATCACTTTGAAACGGTAAGACGCTGCAAAGACGGCAAACTGATCGACATCTCTCTGACAATCTCCCCGATCAGGGACGCCAGCGGCGAAATTATCGGAGCGTCGAAGATCGCCCGTGACATCTCGGAGCTTAGACGGGCAGCCGAACATCGTGAGCTGCTCCTCAGGGAAATGCATCACCGGGTAAAAAACCTGTTCGCAATCATCTGCAGCATTATCACCCTCGCCGCCCGGACCGCGGCCACGCCCAGCGATCTCGCCTCCAGCACGATGGAAAGGCTCATGGCTCTGGCCCGCGCACATGAGATAACGTTGCCAAGTCTAACGGAACAGTCCGTTGTAGATCCGCCAGCCACGCTGTTTCAGCTTCTCTCGAACATTCTTGCGCCGTATGGCCAAGATGACGGCCGGCAATGGAGTCTCCATGGGAATGACCTCGATGTAGGCCGGGCGAAGATCACCAATCTCGCGCTGCTGCTTCACGAGCTTGCGACAAACTCGGCAAAGTACGGAGCGCTCTCTATCGACGGCGGAGCCGTCGAGATCGCAACAGCAGTCTCGTCCGACACCGTCGAGTTGGTTTGGCTTGAAACGAACGGACCCACGCAAGGAGATCCAATTCCGGCTTCTTCCGGCTTCGGAAGCATCCTGGAGCAACGAATAGCACGGAGCCTTAATATTGATATCGAGCGGTCATGGACGCCAGCAGGACTGTCCATTCGGCTTTCACTCCCGCGCCTCGCGATCATGTAGTTTGTCTGACTTGGCTTGCCGTGGCGCTGACTCTACTTTGCTCTTGAAAGGAGCAGAACGACCGACCGGCAATAGAGTCGCCGGCGGTAGCTACGTTTCATTCAGCAAGTTAAAAACGCTGATTTGGCGCGCGGGATGGCAAGCGCATCACTGTTCCCTACCTCCTCGAAATCGACTCACCGCCCACTGTTCCAGCCCTCGCGTTCGGTTTCGACAAGGGCATCCTGCAGTGCGTTGAGCAGCATATCAGCATTTTCGCGAGAGAAAGGGAGCGGTGGCCGAATTTTGAGAACATTACCATTCAGTCCGGAGGCACTTATCAACACACGCCGGTCACGAAGCTTGCTAACAACTTTCAGCGCGAGGGCGCTATCTGGCTCGCGGCTGTCCTGATTGCGAAGAAACTCCAATCCGAGAAACAAACCGCTGCCCCGTACATCTCCAATCGAAGCGAACGCCTCTTTCAGGCTCCTCATTCCTGCGCACAGGTAGTCCCCTGCCTTGCGCGCATTTTGCATAAGGTTTTCGTTCTCGATAACGTCAAGTACCGCCGAGGCAGCGGCCAAAGAAACGTTGCTGGCCCCAAATGTGTTGAAGTAACGTATATCGCGGCCGAAACACTCCTGGATGTCCGGCTTCACAATGGCTGCTGCGATTGGCATTCCGTTGCCCATCGGCTTGCCCACTACGACAATATCTGGGACGATTTCGTGACGTGCGAAACCCCACATGTTTGTACCTAGTCGCCCGAAACCGGGCTGCACCTCGTCAGCGATATAAAGCACGCCAGCTTTTTTCAGCACATCAACAACGGGTTTGAGGAAACCGGGCGGGTCGGCAAAAACGCCATCCGAGGAAAAGATGCTATCGGCGATAAAGGCGGCTGGCGTGATACCCCGGCGTCGCATGTGGCCGATCGCTTTAGCGACGTCGTCTGCCAATGCCGCGCCGACATCGCGACCATTGGCGCGATAGGTGTCGGGTGCCGGCACTGTCAGAACATGCTGGCCAAGGGGTACGCTGTTCCCAAGCAACGGCGAGATTTCCGCCGCCGAGGCCGTAACGCCATGATAGGCGTTCTCCGTAATGATAATACCGGTACCGCCTGTATAATGACGTGCCAACCGTAGTGCCAGATCGACCGCCTCGCTTCCGGTGCAGGTGTACATGACGCGGTCGAGTTCGGCCGGAAATGTCGCCAAAAGCCTTTCTGAGTAAGAGAGGATTTGCTCGTTCAGATAGCGTGTGTGGGTATTGAGTTGCGACGCTTGGTAACTTATTGCCTCCACTACGTGCGGGTGGCAATGACCGACCGACGGTACGTTATTATAGGCGTCGAGATAGGCTTCTCCGTCCGGTCCATATAGCCATACGCCTTTGGCCGTCGTGACATGGACTGGGTTTTCATAAAAGAGCCGATACGACGGTCCCAGTAACATCTGTCGCCGCTCGATCATCCTTCGCTCTCGTTCCGGCAGGCTGCAGAGCCGCGCCGAATCGAAACCGTTGACCATTGGTGCGCTCGGTTTGTGGGAAAGGGTTTCTTTCATCCTTTTGATCACCGAATGGCTTCGCGCAGTCTTTCGATAGCGACGGTTCTTGGAATTGCGTCAAGGCGTGCTAATTGCGCCCAAACGCCCGCATTTTGGGTGGTCAAGCGCTCAGCGTGCTCGGGAAACAGCCGTGCGCGCCATCTCGTAATACAAAGTCGCATCACCAACCGCATGTCCGCTGCCTTATAGATGAGGGGGATTTCGCCATCGGACAGGGAACATTCGCTGCGATATCCGCTGATGAGATCGCACATCGCCCCTATCGGATCAGATTCATCCCCGATCTGATAGGCAGCCGCGACACCCACGTCGAAAAGCGTCGGAGCATGCACCATGTCGCCAAAATCGATGATGCCAGTGATCGTATCCGGCGTTGTCGTATCGACAAGGATATTTTCCATGTTGAAGTCGTTGTGGATTACTTGGGCATCCAACGTGTTCATGACAGGCACGATCGCCTCCTCGAACTCGTTGATCGCATTTTCGAGGCGTGTTCGCTGATGGACATCACAAAATGTCGGCAGAACTTCACGCATCCCCGCCGCATGTTTCAAATCCCAGGTGATGCGATGTAATGCGGCCTCATGTGAAAAGCTCTTCAAGGCCTTTTGCAAACGTCCAAGCATCGCGCCAACCCGCCGGCGCTGCAAAGGAGACTGTGGCGCGGTACGTTGCGCAACGCCCGGCGCGAACGTGACCATGCGGACGCCCCGTTCGGTGCCGTCATCGGCCACAAAGCGAAAGTCCGCAGCACCGTTACGCGTGAGAATGACACGCTGGGTGGGAATTCCCGGATCGACCTCCTCCACATGCAAGAGCGCCAAACTGTGCATTGAGGTAACGAGAGGATTCTCTGCCGGATTGAGGATTTTTAAAAGATATGCGGTGCCATCCTCAAGTGTCAGGCGAAAATTACTGTCCTTCTCGCCCCATAGCCATGTTGCGTGACCAGCAAGGCCATAATGGTGGCACGCAATTTGCTCAGCCTGGTCACAGGACAGGTGGACAGTTGCAGTTTCCAGTTCGGCACCGAGCACACCACTCTTGGGTTTTTTTTGAAACGCCGACATTCTACCGTTCCACCTTTCAGGTAGGTCATTTGAAGTTTTTCGAACCTTCTGCGGTCGAAAATCGAACAATATCGCTTCGGTCACGAGCTTTGTACTTTCCATCGTCTCGGCCCCGCCTTTCGAACCCGGAACCGTTCATGTCGATCGAAATGCAATTCTGGCAGCGCCAGCCCGTGTTGCTCGATAGACAGCAACCCATTTTCAATTTCGCGCGAGGCGCTTGTCTTCGCAGATTTCGTATAGGCAGAAGCGGCAAGTCCGTATGGCAGTCGATTTGTCTCCAAAATAGCCCCCGTCGGAATCCGCAGAGGCACGGACCAGCAAAGCCATTACTTGTAGCCAATATTGTATACATAATCGTATTCTGCTCGATCAGGCAAGAGGGAAAAAGTTATAGTGCAGCCGACAGCACCCGCTGGCCGGGGGCGCGCTTGCTGCCGCGAGGTGCATCGTAGGATAATCGGAAATGGGTGTTGGGATTTCACGACTACATCTTCAGCGTGTGGGGTGTTTTCTGCCCAAGCCATCGGGGTGGGGCTGCAATTTTCCGTTTGTCGGAACCAAGAACCGGCGCCGTTGTCGTAATCGCGATCCGGTCGTAGACGCCGGCGCCGCCGGGGCCGATGCGCAGCTCCGTATCCCGGGCGCGATGGTCGGGGCGACTGTCAGGCCGGTTATGGCCAGGCCAATCAACACTGGAGAGGCTCATGCATTGATTCCGCCGATAGCCATATTGCTATGGCCATACCAACATCACCATTGGGTTTTGTTCGGCGAGTTCAAGGAGCCGGCGGGGATGAGCATGAGCCAGCCGGAGCGGAGCCGATCAGCGCGCTGGCATGCTCCAGCCAGGCGACAGCGAAGCTGCAGACAGGGTCCGCATCGACCAGCACCGATGGCGCATCTCCAACCAAACCCTGTGCGCCCTGACCGCCGGCGACAAAGGCGCTGACGATCCGGGCGAAGTAATCGCTTTCGATGCACGGCACGACGGGGTGGCCGGTGTCGAATTCCTCGAGCATGCGCCCGCACGACCTGAGTGTTTACGAAAAGCGCGGCGATGGTCATTACAGGGGCATGATCGGTTACCGCATGCCCGTCCTCAGGACCTCGGCGGGACGGGCCTACCTCGCGTTCATCTCCGATGAGGAGCGCAGGCTTGTCGTCGAGCATATCCGAAGGCTCGCTGTGCCTGAGGATCTTTCATTTCTGGAAGCCATCGATATGAGCGATTTTCTGGCCGATATCCGGGCGAAGGGCTATGCTACCCGCGAGGCAGGCGAATTCCGACCCAGTACGTCCTCAATTGCCGTACCGGTGATGCCAGGCGGCGTAATGACAGCATGCATCTCGATCATCTGGATCCGGTCCGCTCTCTCGATCAAGGAGGCGACGGCCCGATATGTGGAACCCCTAATGGAGATTGCCGAAAGGCTCGCCGCAGCTGTAGAGACAGAACAGAGGGTTCCTTTTAGTACCGGTTGAGATGCGGCGCGCCGCCAGCTGCGGCATAGATCGCGGCGAGCGTTTCGAAGCCTGCCTGGTCCTCCGCGTCGAAGCGGCCGGGTGTCGGGCTATCCAGGTCGAGCACGCCGTGGATCTTTCCACCCTTGATGAGCGACGTCACCAATTCCGAGCGGGAGGCTGCATCGCAGGCGATGTGGCCCGGGAAGACGTGAACGTCCGGCACCAGCATGGAGCGCGCCTCAGCCACAGCCGTGCCGCACACACCGTTGCCGACCGGAATGCGCACGCAGGCGACCCTGCCCTGGAACGGGCCGAGAACCAGTTCATCTTCCGATTTCAGGAAGTAGAAGCCGGCCCAGTTGAGATCGGGAACCAGTTCGAAGACCAGCGCCGACAGGTTTGCTGCATTGGCCACCGCGTCCCGCTCGCCGTCCAACAGACCCCAGGAATGGCGGAGCTTTGGGGTAGCTCTCGAACGCGTCGATGACCGGCGTGAGGATCATATCGTCCACCTCGACAAGGATGCCAGCTTCTCCGCCAAGGGGAACTCTGCTGGCGCATGTGATATCAACATCGGGTCAGGAGAATGTGTGACGGAGCTGCGGAGGTGTTCTCGTACCATTGCACGGAGCTCGGCGAATGTCCGAAACCCAATGTGCTGTGCAAGCCGGTGGACGGTCGTTGGTGAAACGCTGCATCTGCGTGCAATCGCGGCAGCACTTTCGAAGGCGATGATTTCCGGTCGTTCCAACATCAGCCTGGCGACCTGCTCGAGACTGTTGGGAAAGACGAGCTGCCGCTTGGCAATAAAACACTTCAGTTCCTGCAGCGTCGCGGGAGGACGGTGGCCTTTGTCTTGTAGCATGGCGCCTCACCTTTTAAAGAACCGTCTTCCCGTAATCTCGGTGCCACCCGAGCACTATCAGGACGCGACATGTCATCCTCCGTAGCAACGGGAAGACACGGCTGCATCGCATCGAACCTTGCTACTCGACCTGCACGGGCCTGCCCGTCTGCCAGCTCACGGTCGCCGCCTCCGCCAGTTTCTGGGCCTGAAGTCCATCCAGTCCACCTGGTCTCAGGGATCTGTTGCCGCTGTCGATCGCGTCGATGAAAGCATCGATCTCGTTGGCGTAGGCCTGCGCATAGCGCTCAAGGAAGAAATATTGGACGGGGTCGCCGCTGATGCCGCTGGCGTTGGAAAGCTCGACACTGGTTGCCTGGATATTCCGTGCCGCAAGCATGCCGGCAGAACCGTGGACTTCGATACGTTGATCGTAGCCATAGGTTGCTCGGCGCGAATTGGTGATGACAGCGATTCGACCCGACGCGGTCTGCATCTGTACTGCGGCAGTATCCACATCACCTTCGGCCCCGATCGCCTTGTCGACAAGAGACGATCCAAGCGCGTTTACCACGACGAATTCCTCGCCCATGAGGAAACGGGCCATATCGAAGTCGTGAATCATCATGTCGCGGAACAGGCCGCCGGAGGATTTGACGTATTCGGCTGGCGGCGGAGTGGGATCACGGCTGGTGATGGTGACGATTTCGATGTCCCCGACATCGCCGCGACGCAGCCGTGCCTCCACACTGGCGAAATTGGGATCGAACCGGCGATTGAAACCGATCATAAGGATGGAATTGTTCTTCTCGACAACGTCAAGACAGCCATTTATGCGTTCGACCGACAAGGATACCGGCTTTTCGCAGAGGGTCGCCTTGCCGGCCCTCGAAGCCGCCTCGATGAGATCGGCATGACTGGGCGTCGGCGTTGCTATCAGGATCGCATCCACCGCAGGCGACTTGATGATATCCTCTGCGTCAGCGACCTCGGCGCCTGTCTGGGCAGCAAGCGCCTCTGCCGTGGCCCTGAAAGCGTCGGCCACATAAACGAGCTTTGCCTTCGGGTTCGCTGCGATGGTGGCAGCATGTACCTTGCCTATCCGACCGGCGCCGATCACTCCAAGCCTGATCATCGATATTTCTCCGTATTTGTAAGGGTTAACTGTCGGATCGTTCAAACCGTGAAGGCATCGTGGAAGCGGTCGAGCGCTGCCTCATCGTCGCCGGAAGCCCAAGCTTCCATGCCGATGGCGCCGCGATAGCCCATGTCCTTGAGCGCGCGTGCGATCATCTTATAATTGACTTCGCCGGTACCTGGCTCGCAGCGGCCGGGCACATCGGCCACCTGGATTTCGCCGATCCAAGGCAGGCACTTGCGACACAGCTCGATCAGGTTTCCCTCCCCAATCTGGGCATGGTAGAGATCGAGATTGAGGCGGACCCGCGGATGATTGACGCTTGAGACGAGCGCCAGCGTGTCTTCGGCGCGCCCGAATGGCACGCCCGGATGATCGACCGGCAGATTGAGGTTTTCGAGGGTGAAGGTGACGCCTTCTTCTTCGGCCATGTCGGCGACACGGCAGAGGGTGTCGCGCGCCTTTAGCCACATGGCGCCGGTCACAACGTCGACCGGCTGGACCGGCAGACCTCCATCTCCCAGACCGGTGCCGTGCAGATTGAGCCTTTGCACGCCGAGCCGCTTACCGATCTGCGCCGTTTCGCGTGCTGTCTTGAGAAGTTCGGCAGCACCTTCGTCGTCCGTCAGACGGCCGGAGAGATATCCGTTCATGATCGTGAAGGTCGCGCCCGTTGCTTCCAGCTTGTTCAGATCGTGATCCGGCCAATTCCATAGCCCTACGCCAAAACCCAATTCCTTAAGGCGGGAGGCTCGCCACTCGATCGCCTTGTCGCGCCAGAGCATTTCCGCACAGGCGGCGAGCGAAAATGTTGGCAAATCTTCTCGTGATCGATCGTTCATGATCGTGTTCCATCGTTATTGCGTGAATTGAAAGGCGTAGCTGTTCTGGTCGAGCACACGCCCGTGGTGTGACCGCAGGCTAGATCGTACCGCCGAGTTCTTCGGACAACTGCTGCAACTCCTTGCCACCGGCCATCAGGTTCTGGAGTTCGTCCATCGCGATGTTCGCCTTTGCGTAGGTGCCAAGCGTTTGACCGCGGTTGAGGATGGTGAAACGGTCGGCCACCGCATAGGCGTGGCGGACATTGTGGGTAATAAAGATTACGCCCAATCCTTTCTGCCGGACCTGATGGATGTATTTCAACACCATGGAGGTCTGCGCCACACCGAGTGCCGAGGTCGGTTCGTCCAGGATCAGGATCTTGGCACCGAAATAGACTGCTCGTGCGATGGCTACGCACTGGCGTTCACCGCCGGAAAGCGTGCCGACGGCCTGGTTGGGATCACGGATATCGATGCCGATCTTGCGCATTTCCTCGCGCGTGACATCATTGCAGTGATCGAAGTCGATGTGGCGGAATGGGAAGACACCTCTGCGAGGTTCCCGCCCCATGAAGAAATTGCGGGTGATCGACATCAGGGGGATCATCGCCAGATCCTGGTAGACGGTCGCGATCCCCGCATCGAGTGCATCCCGGGGGCTCCTGAAATCGACCGGCTTTCCCTCCACCCGGAACTCGCCGCCACTCGGGCGGACAACACCGGATAGCGTCTTGATCAGCGTGGATTTGCCCGCGCCATTGTCTCCGAGAAGGCAAAGCACCTCCCCGGCTGAGACTTGCATGGAAACGCCGTTCAATGCGATCACCGAACCGTAGTGCTTGACGATATCGGTCACTTCGATGACCGGAGTTCGAATGTTGAGATCAACCATGATCAGCGCTCCCCGGTAACCTTGCGGCGAATGAAATTGTTGAAGAGCACTGCCAACAGCAGCATTGAGCCCAGGAAGACCTGAAACCAGTCGGAGTCGAACTTGGTATAGGTCAGGCCGATCGAAACCGAGCCGAAGATAATCGCACCGAAGAAGGCCCCGATCGCCGAGCCGTAGCCGCCGGTGAGCAGACACCCGCCGATAACGGCCGCGATGATGGCTTCGAATTCCTTCTGGAACCCGCGCCGGGCATCGGTGGAACCAGCATCGAGTACGGTGATGATCGCGACGAGAGCTGCCGCACATGCCGTCAGCGCAAAGAGGCCGGTTTTGACCCTGTGGACCGGGACGCCCGAGTTCCTCGCCGCATTGGGATCGCCGCCGGCGGCAAAGATCCAGTTGCCGGTGCGCGTACGCAGTAAGATCCAGGTCGCAAGCAGGGCAAGGGCTACGAACCACAAGACGGAAACCGGAACGCCCGTTACCTTCGGCACGCCATTGGGGAACTTGTCGATCAGATCATGATCCGCAAGCCATAGGAAGGCGCCGTTCAGGGCTTCGCCGGAGAAAATTCCAAGCAGCGGGCTGTCTTTGACGTGGTCGCTGATGCCGCGGAGCTGTGTCGAGCCACCGGTCGCCCATTTCAGGCCGACAAGCGTCAGCCCGCGGAGAATAAAGAGGAACGCCAGCGTCACGATAAAAGATGGCAGACGTGTATGGATCACGATCTGTCCGTTGATCGCGCCCATGAAGGCCGCGAAAAGCATCGTCATCACGATGGCGACCGACAATGGCTGCCCGAAGTTCGTCAGGATGACACCAAAGACCAGTCCAGCGAACGCGACCATGGAACCGATCGAGAGGTCGAACTCGCCGCCGATCATCAGGAGTGCGGCCGCGATAGCGAGGATCCCCAATTGGGAAGCCGGCGCCATGATCGTCATCACGCCCGATAGCGAAAACATCGTGGGGTCTGCGGTGAGAAAGAAAAATACGATAACGAGCACCAGGCCGGCCACCGCACCTAGCTCGGGCCGGCGCATCAGTTGCGTCAGAAAGCCCACCTGCTTGATGCGCTCATCGGCTTTCGGCGCGACCGCCGCTTTCTGCTCAAGCGAAGCCATGATTTCTCCCTGTGAATGTGATTTAGCGCTTCAGCTGCGCTGCCTCGCAGCGCGTTCCATCGAACCAAAGCCCCTCCCCGGTAACGGGGAGGAACTTCGGGGAGGATGCCTTTCGGCAATCTCGATCAGCGGATCCCCTTGGCGGAAAGATCGACCACCTGAGCGGCCTTTTCCTTGGTGATCAGGTTCGGACCGGAGGGAACGTTGCCACCGGGGATGAGCCCGTATTTGGCGTAATTGGCCAGAAACACGACAGGCAAATAGCCCTGAAGGAATTGCTGCTGATCGATCGCGAAAGCGGCCTTGCCGTCTGCCACAGCCTTCAGAAAATCAGCCGAAAGGTCGAAGGTTGCCACCTTGATCTTGCCGGTCATGCCGACATCTTCGACGGCTGCCAAAGCCGGCTCACCGGCTGTGCTGGCGCCGAGCGCCATAACGGCATCGACGGCTGTGTTGGAACTCAGCGCTGCCTTGACCTTCGCCCGAACATCGGCCGGATCGTTGCTGACAGGAAGCACCGTGACCTTGCCGCCGAAACCATCGGCGAAGCCCTTGCAACGCAGGTCTAGCGAAACATTGCCGACTTCCTGGTTCACGCACAGGCCTTCCTTGCCACCGAGTTCCTGGAGCTTTGCGCCGGCGGCTTTGCCGGCGGTATATTCGTCCTGACCGACATGCAGAAGCGCGCCCAACTCTTTCGAAACATCGGAGCCGGAATTGATTGAGATGACCGGGATCCCGGCAGCGACGGCTTTCTTAATGGAGGGACCGAGCGCCGAGGCGTCCGGAATGGAGACGATCAGCCCATCGGGTTTCTGATTGACGGCAGCATCGATAAGCTGCGCCATCGACACCATGTCGAAAGTTTCCGGAGCACGATATTCGACATTGGCACCCATGTCCTTCGCCGCTGCGGTCACGCCGTTCTTGACGACGGACCAGAATGGATCGTTGGCTTGACCGTGAGTGACGGCGACGATGCGAATGTCGGCGGCATTGGCAAGTGCCGAAGACCCGATA
This sequence comes from Rhizobium sp. Pop5, assembly GCF_024721175.1. Taxonomy (NCBI): domain Bacteria; kingdom Pseudomonadati; phylum Pseudomonadota; class Alphaproteobacteria; order Hyphomicrobiales; family Rhizobiaceae; genus Rhizobium; species Rhizobium sp. Pop5. The sequence continues at coordinate 859,793 of NZ_CP099402.1, forward strand.
ATCGCCGCCGCAAAGGCTGCGCCTGCGAAAAGTGATTTCAGACCAAATTTCATTTTACCCTCCCAAAACGATCCACCGGGTGGATCTTCCCAATGCTACCGGTTGCAACTCCCTTTGCACCCGGTAGCAAGCTCGGCAAAATTACTTTATCCTCAACAAAAATCAAGCATCCATTCCATTTTTATTTTTTTGTGGAATATTCATTCCAATCAGGGAGGCGGCAGATGCGCAAGCGGGCGACAGCAAAAGAGGTGGCGGAAGCCGCCGGCGTATCGAAATGGACGGTGATCCGCGCCTTCACTCCAGGTGCGTCGATTACGGATGCCAGCCGACAGAAAGTGCTTCAGGCGGCAGAGGCTCTGAATTACTCACCCAACCTGCTTGCCCGCAGTCTTGCGACGAACATCACGCACCAGGTCGCCGTCTTCGTCGACGACTTCGCCAACCCACATAAGCTCCCCGTTCTGGAGATGCTGACCGAGCGTTTGCAGGCGGAGGGTCTCCTGACCGTCCTGATCAATATCAACCGCCATTTCGATCACGTTCACGCCTTGATCAATGCCGACCAACGGCAATTCGACGCCGTCATTCTGTTCGGAACCGCCTTTCGTGAGGAAACGCTGGGGGATCGGCGGCTCGGTCAAGGTCTTCCCCCAATGTTTGTCCTTGCCAGAGACAGTCAAATTCCCGGCGTGCCGGCAATCGCGTGTGATACCGAAGTCGCTTTGAACGAAATCGTCGAATATCTGTTCGACAAAGGGTACCGCCGCCCGGGGTTCATGACGGGAGCGAGAACCCTTTCGACCGCTCTGGGCAGACGCCGTCACTTTGCGAATTGCTGGCGCCAGAAGGGTATTGAAGGCGTCATGGAACTGACCGCGGAAAGATATAGCGCTCAGGCCGGCGCAGAGGCAGCCCGGGCCTATTTGAGCGATAGCCCGCCGGGTTCGCGCATCGACGTCTTGATGTGTGAGAACGACATTTTGGCGCTCGGAGCAATGGATGTCGCCAGAAGCGAATTTGGACTACGAGTTCCACACGATCTCGCGGTCGTCGGTTTCGACAACATTGAACTGGGCGGTGGCCCCGCATACGGATTGACCAGCTACGAACAGCCGACCGAAAAGATGATCGATGCCATTGTCGGCATGATCACAGGGGAGCGTGCATCCGAAACAATCGCCTTCCCGGGCAGCATGATCCGAAGATTATCAGCTTGAACTGCGAAAGCGCTAATCGTTGGCATGGCCGGCGCAGTAATCTGCCGACCGAGTGCGACGCCTTGAAAGGACTCGAAGCGGCGACACCCTATTCAAATCTGAGATTCGTCCACCCGCAACAGGCTCGCAATCGATCCCGGGAAAAGGGCAGGCAGCGCGCCACGCTCACCGTTCAAACCGCTGTAGCATTTTTCTTAACTGCGCGTTTTGCAGCTTCAGCTTTCTGGCCAGCAGCCCCCTAAGCACTCTGATCTCGTCATCGAGGCTCATCTCGTTTGCAATGTGGAGAACCTGGCGATCGTTCGCTATCGCCACCGCTTCCTTGCCGCGGCTCCTTTGCTTGCGCGGTGCGACTTCGACAGTTCGCTTGATCCTTGGGGTATTATGTAGCGCGGTGATCTCGATACCAGTATCACCGGATAGAGCTGGATCAGCGGCCTCCGCGATTTTGGCGTCTTCGCGGTCGGCCTTATCGCGGCCACCGTTTTCGGTTTCGGAATGCACAGGTGCTGCGGAAATTGCAGCGGCTTTATCCTGACGAGGCAACTCCTCGCTTGCCGGTCGGCCAGCGGTATTCGGGCTCTCCTCGGCAGGCGGTTCAGTCTTACTCGCAATAGCTGAGGAGTCCGGCGTAACCTCGTTGGTCGAGCCCTCTTCTCTCTTTCGGTCGCGCCCCGGTGAGATCAGTCGGGCAAGAAATTTCCAGGGAGACGCCATCTATCCAACCTCGCGTTTTATCCCGCAAGCAGGCAGTGAGCCTTAATTCCGGCAACGGCATTCGCCGCCAAAATGAATGTCTCGATAGCAACGAAAAGCGGCCGGCGGTGACCGCTGCTTATATCAATCGAGCTTGAGCCGTTTGCGCAGATCGGCATTTTCAGCGCGAAGTTTCTCAGCCAGAAGCTTGCGAAGTCGCTGATTTTCCTCTTCCAGCTGCAATAGATCCGCCATCTCATCGATCGCCGTCATCGGCGCGGTTGGGGCTGTCTGCACGGCCTTTGGAGCACGGCGCACAGGTGCACGTTTGGCGCTCGCCGCAGCTTCGATCACCTTTGTCTTGCGCCTTCTCCTCTTGCCACCACTGGCGCCGGCCAGAGCAGCTGCCGGCTCTGCCGCAGCGTCAGCTGACGGTGTCTGAAGTGCCACCGCTTTCTTGGCGCGGGGTTTGCGTTGTTTCTTCGGCGCAGTAGGCGTTTCAATAACGGTCGGCCCATCGGCCTTGGTTGTCGTATCAGTCTCGTCGGCCATGCTCATCTCCTGTGTATCTGATGCAGTTGTCGACGGCCCGAGAGGCGGTGTCAACAACGGCTCGGCCTGATCTGGTGCCGGTAAAGACATATCGTTGCCGCGCTTGCCACCCTGAGAGCTACCCGACAGAAACGGCGTTGCCTCTTCCTCCAGGGCGCGAGCGACCGACTTTAGATCCATATTGCCCCAGATCGAGTTTGACCTGGGATCGAGTTTTCGCCTGCCGGTTTTGTACTCGACGGCAAAACTGCGTTGCACTTTTTTCAATATATGAGGCCTTGGAGAATCCACGGGATGGTTTGATGATGTGCTGCTACATCCGGAATAACGATTGCCGGACCACCAGTCTATATCCACCGACGATCCTCCGCACAATTCCGGTAGCAGGATTTGTAGTCAACCGAGTGCAGATAAGGCCGTGACGCTTAGGGCTGCGGTGTATTGGTCTTGAAAGGATCAGAACCATCGACCCTATAATTCTTCATAAGCTAACACGCTGAAATTGTTCAGCGGCGGAAGTCGGCGTGTCTTCAGCGGAACGGCTAATATGGGGCCGTGAGCGGAACGGCAGCTCCCGGTGCCCTTCACTCAGGAGCAGACGTTCAAATCGAAACGTGAGGTTTTCAAGTCCGGATTATGGCACGCAAGCACAGGCTCAATCGCCATCTGCCGATGTAAGGATTTCAGCTCTTGCATTGATCGAGTCACGTTTCCTCCAAATAGCTGCTTTCAGTCCTCCAGAATGCTGGCGATCCTCACCAAATCTGCAACTGACGATGCGTGCATTTTTCGCATCATGTGACCGCGGTGAAGCTTCACGGTGGCCTCAGCGAGCTGAACCTCAGCCGCAATTTGCTTGTTCAGCTTCCCGGCGACAACCAAAGTCATAATCTGCCGCTCACGCTCGGTAAGTTTGGAATACCTTAGGCGAAATGCAGCCGTTTGATTTGCCTCTTCGCGTCGAGCGCTATCACTTGCCAAAGCGCGGTTTACGGCTTCGAGCAGGTCCTGCTCGCGTACTGGCTTGGTAAGGACATCGATAGCTCCCGCTTTCATGGCGCGGACAGCCATCGCCACATCGACATGAGCGCTGATCAGCACCACTGACCTTGGGTGCCGGCTTTTTGCTAACGCCTCTTGAAACTCGAGGCCGCTTTGGCCCGGCAAGCGGATATCCAGAACAATGCAGCCCGCACGCTCAGGATCATCCGCTGCAAGGAACTCTGCCACCGAGCCATGCGTTCCCGCGACGAGTCCGACAGACTCGAACAATCCTCTCAAAGCGTCGCGGACGCTTTCGTCGTCATCAATAACAATAACTGTGGGTCGCCCCCTCTTGCGATCATCTATCATAGACGACAGCGCCCTCCGCCATTGGCAAGGTGAACGTGAACAGGCCCCCGCCCCCGTTCTCCACCGCTGAAGCCCAAATGCGGCCACCATGCGCTTCGACGATTGAACGGCATATCGACAAGCCCATTCCGATACCGTCGCCCTTCGTGCTGTAGAATGCTTCGAAAACCCTGTCCAACTCGTCGGGTGAAACACCGGGCCCCGTGTCCGAAACACTCACGCTCAAAATTTTCTGCTCGTCCCCTGCGCACCTGATGCCGATACGCCTTTCCCTTGGAGAAGCAGCCATTGCTTCGGCGCTGTTCATGACCAGATTCAAAACGACCTGTTGCAACTGGGTTCGATCTCCAAAAACCTCAAGAGACCTTTCCGGGAGATCGAGATCGATCTCGATCTCCCGGTGGCGGAGTTCCTCTCTCAAAAGGTCAAGAACATCACGCAAGGCGCTCTTCAAGTCGGTTTGCTCCATCCGGGCCGGTGACTTCTGAGCCATGGCTCTGATACTCGTGATAATGTCGCCGGCCCGATGACCATCCTTGACAATCCTCTCAGCAGCCAGCCGAGCCTGATCGATATCAGTATGTCCCGGTTGGAGCCAGCGCAGGCATGTGCCCGCGTTCGTGACGATTGCCATCAGCGGCTGATTAACCTCATGGGCAATCGAAACGGCGAGCTCACCAGCGGCTGTCATTCGCGTCACATGCGCCAGATCACTCTGGCTTTGTCGCAAGGACTCCTCAGCTCGCTTGCGATCCTCGATATCGACGACGACGCCGTACCATCGCACGACATTTCCATCTGAATCCAGGAGGGGGCATTGTCGAAGGTTAAACCAGCGATATTCGCCATCGGCGCGTCTGATGCGGGCGTCTACCGGACGACTTATTTTTGAGGCAACGATATCGTCCCAAGCCATGCGCATCGGCTCGACATCATCAGGATGAAACATGCGATAGAAACCGAAGCCGACGATCTCTTCGAAAGGTAGACCGACATAATCGATCAAGTTTCGATTAAAATATTCAAGCCGACCATCCGAGGTGCAAGACCAAGCCATCGCAGGTATCGTGTTGATGATAAGGCTGAGCTTGTGTTCGCTTTCCCTGAGCGCGGCTTCGCTTTCTCGAAGAGCATTCTCTGCGGATTGCAAATCCTCGATGTCGATATTGCAGCCGAACCATCGCACAACGCCGTTGGCATCAACCAGCTTGCGGCCTGAGAAATAGAACCAGCGGTAGTTGCCGTCTGCTCCGCGAATACGCCCCTTCAGAACCGTTTGGTCGGAATGCTCAAGGTCTCTCTTCCAGATGTCGACCATGCCCGGAATATCGTCAGGATGATAAAGGTCCAGAAAACCCCACTCGAGGATCTGGTCGGCAGGACGGCCTGCATAATCCAACCAGCTTTGATTGACGAAATCGGCGCTGCCATCCGGTCGTGCCGACCATACGAGGACAGGCAGGGAATTGATGATGAGGCTGAGGTTCTCTTCGCTGGCTGCAAGTGCAGTCTTTGTCTCTTTCAATGCGTTTTCGGCCTGTTTGCGGTCCTCGATGTCGAGGACCACGCCATACCATCTCACGACATTTCCTTCAGCATCGAGCCGTGGCTTTTGCCGAAGCGTGCACCAACGATATTGGCCGTCTGCGCGCCTGAGCCTCCCCTCAACCTCCCTCGCATTCTTCGAGGCCATGATCTTATGCCATTCCGAAGCGAGATGTGACGTGTCGTCGGGATGGAATATCCCATAAAACCTCTCTCCGGAGATTTCCTCAAGCGGCGCTCCGATGAAGTCGAGAAAGTGCTGATTGGCGAAATCGAGCATGCCACCCGCTGTTGCCGACCACACCATTGCGGGGATCAGGTCGATAATGGGATCGGTTTCCGGCTCTATATCCACAACACTCTCCGTGCAGAGCTTGAGACGGGACCCAAAAGGCCCGACTTTACTATCGTCCGCGGGAAATAATTAGGGGATTTCCGTACGTTACGTAAGGACAAATCGATATACCAAGGTCTATGCCTGCAATGCCTTCGTCTAGTTGCGCGTGACCTAGATCGCAATTGAGAGCGATTACAAACCCGCTTACTCCTAAACATCGAAGCCCTTGATGAACCGCGACGTCGGCTGGTCCACCGTTGCGTTCAAACAACATTTACGTGCATCGAAATTCCATGTTGCCGCACCCCCCTGACCGGAGGCGACGGCCTGACATTGCCTATCGCGAGGGCTGAAGTGCGGTCTTAACGGCCAGACTCAGCCCCCTATTCGAAGCCACTTTGTTTCATCTCGATTATTGGGAGACCATCATGCGCAGTTTGATCATATGCCTGATGCTGGCGACCGCCAGCATAACCGCCGCAACAGTGGTATCAGCGGTTCCCGCACAAGCCACAACGGAAGACCGCAAAGCTCCGGTTCCCATTCACTACCGGACCGCAAAGATCGACGGCCTCGATATCTTCTACCGGGAAGCCGGCCCAGCCGACGCTCCGGTCGTGTTGCTGCTCCATGGTTTTCCGACGTCCTCCCATATGTTCCGGAATCTGATCCCGCTTCTGGCAGACCGGTACCACGTCATCGCGCCGGACTATCCGGGTTACGGGCAAAGCGCCTCTCCCGATCGCAGCACGTATGCCTATACGTTTGCCGGAGCCGCCGACATCGTGGATAAACTGATGGCTCATTTGGACGCCAAAAGCTACGCGATGTACGTCATGGATTACGGCGCGCCCGTCGGCTATCGTCTGGCGCTGAAACATCCGGAACGGGTCAGCGGTCTGATCATCCAGAACGGCAACGCCTACGAGGAAGGGCTCAAGGAATTCTGGGACCCGATCAAGACCTACTGGTCCGACGGATCAGACAAGAGCCGCGAGGCGCTTTCCGGCCTCGTTACCCTTGAAACGACCAAATTCCAGTATACCGACGGCATGGAAGACGTGTCACGCATCAGCCCCGACAACTGGGTTCACGATCAGGCTCTCCTCGACCGTCCGGGCAACAAGGACATACAGCTCGATATGTTGTATGACTACCGCACCAACGTGCCGCTCTACCCTGACTTTCAAAGCTTCTTTCGCGAGCGCAAACCACCCACGCTGATCGTCTGGGGCAAGAACGATTATATCTTTCCCGAGGCCGGCGCTCATCCTTATCTCAAAGATCTTCCGGATGCCGAGGTCCATATCCTGAACTCGGGTCACTTCCTGCTCGAAGAAAAGCTGGACGTCGCCGCTCCTCTTATCAACGATTTTCTTGATCGCAACATCGCAAAGAAATGACCATCATGCATGGTCGCTGGCGGTGCGACCGAGGGTCCGCCAAACCATGGTCGCACCGCCGCATAGCGAGACAAATATTCCGGATTTTGGAGATCGCCGATGCCGTACCATTTTTTGGAAGTTGCAATCACGCCGAATGTACGGCTGGCACAGGCCGAGATGGGGGCGGATCAGATCTGGCTGGGTGATCACCATCGCGAGTCCGATAGTTTCACCGAAAGCGAACTTGCCTTCATCTCGGCACGAGACAGCTTCTACATTGCATCCGTCTCGGAAACCGGCTGGCCTTATGTGCAGCACCGTGGCGGGCCGCAGGGCTTTTTGAAAGCCGTCGACCGGAAAACCCTGGCCTTCGCCGATTACAGGGGGAACCGCCAGTACATCAGCACCGGAAACTTTGCGGCAAACGACCGGGCCTGTCTCTTTTTGGTGGATTACCCACGGCGAGCGCGTCTCAAGATTTACATGCATGTCGAGAAGCTGACACTCGATTCCGACCCGGCTCTGACAGAGCTTGTTTTCGACGCCGGCTACCGGGCAAAGGCGGAGCGAATTTTCCGGCTTCGGCTGCAAGCGTTCGATTGGAACTGCCCTCAGCATATCATACCTCGGTACACCGAGCTGGAAGTTGAGACAGCGGTAACGCCGTTACGTGAGCGCCTCGCGCAACTGGAAGCGAAGAATGCAGAACTGCGTGCTCGGCTGAAGGAACTTGGAGAGCAATGATGGACACGACAAGACCGCCTCTGCCACCTTTTTCGATCGCCTCCGCAACGGAAAAGGTGCGGCTCGCCGAGGATGGCTGGAATAGCCGGAACCCCGAAAGGGTAGCGCTTGCTTATACCCCTGACAGCCAATGGCGCAACCGTTCCGAATTCATAACCGGCCGCGCAGCGATCGTCGGCTTTCTCACCCGGAAATGGCAACGCGAGCTCGAATACAGGCTGATCAAGGAGCTTTGGGCCTTTACCGACAACTGTATCGCGGTTCGCTTTGCCTATGAATGGCACGACGACAGCGGAAACTGGTTTCGGTCTTATGGCAACGAGAACTGGGAATTTGAGGCCGATGGCCTCATGCGAAAGCGTTTCGCCTCCATCAACGACGCACCAATCCAGAGCCAGGATCGCCGGTTTCATTGGCCGCTCGGCCGGCGGCCGGACGACCACGCCGGTCTCAGCGATTTCGGCTTTTAAAGCGAGGACAAGATGAGAAGCGCAACCTATCACTGTGTCGATATCGACGGTCACGAAATATTCTATCGCGAGGCGGGCGATCCGACGAAACCGACGCTGTTGCTACTGCACGGGTTTCCGTCTTCAAGCCACATGTTTCGAGATCTCATTCCGCAGCTCGCCGATCGATTTCACCTTATCGCGCCCGACATACCAGGTTTCGGCCAATCGGAAGCGCCCGCACGCGCGAACTTCTCCTACACTTTCGACAATCTCGCCCGCGTCATCCAGAGGTTTACCGAGGTCATGGGCATCGAACGGTTTGCCCTCTACGCTTTCGATATAGGAGCGCCCATCGGCTTCCGCGTTGCAATGATGTATCCGGAACGCATAACGGCCATCATTTCCCAGAATGGCAATGCCTACGAAGAAGGATTGAGCGACGTCTGGAACCCGATCAGGCGATACTGGTCCGAGCCGACGGACGCCAACCGAGACGCCCTGCGCGAGATCATGAAACCCGCCGCCATCCGCTGGCAGTACGAGCATGGCGTTTCGGATTTGTCGGACGTGTCACCCGATGGCTATTGGCTTGATGCTTTCTACATGGCGCGCCCGGATGCCGAAGAAATCCAGCTCGACGTTGCGCTCGATTACGCGAGCAACGTGGCGATGTATCCGAGGTTCCAGGCGTATTTTCGCCAGTACAAGCCAAGATTCCTGGCAATCTGGGGCGACAAGGACCCGTTCTTTCTGCCCGCCGGCGCAGAAGCCTTCAAACGGGATCTCCCAAATGCCGAGGTTCGTTTCCTTGATACGGGCCATTTTGCCTTGGAAACGCATTCGTCTGCCACCGCCACCGCGATTGTAAATTTCCTGCACTAACTCCGCCCGCAGCTCCAGCCTCCTTGTCCCGTGGCCGGTCTGGCCGCGGTGATGTCTGTTTGGCTTCAAGATAGTTCAAGGACACCGCCATGGAACGCCCGTCAGCATCGCGTCCCGCTGTGCCGGAAGAAGATGTCATCGAAGCGAAAGCATTTGTCGATCTGTTCATGATCGCATCCCAGACGCTCGTAGACCAGGCCCAGTTTTGCTGCATGCAATTGGGTGCAGGCTGCGCAATATCGCTGCCCAGTGCGCCCGCCATCGGTCTCAATCGTATCCTCGGCATTGCAGAACCCGATGACCTCGACGCCGCCTACGCGTGGATGAGCAAGAAGGCAGGCCGCCGCTACTTGCAAATAGACCCTGACGCCGTTCCTCCACGGACGCGCGATTGGATAAGGGAAAATAGTCTTTTCCCCGAGGGGAATGGCTGGGCAAAGCTACGACGAGCGGCTCCTACCGTTCCACTTCCCCACGTTGGAGATATCACCACCGACAGGTCAATGTCGCCGAAGCCGAGCTTTTCGGATCAATGATGTGCGCCGGATTTAGCTTTCCAGCGAACCTGACGCCACTTTGGTCGGCAATCGTCGGCAAGGAAGGCTGGACCTCTTTCTTTGCCGAGCTGGAAGGAAAAGCGATTGCGACCGGCGCGATGTATGCGTCAAATGGCTGGGCATGGCTTGGTGGTGGCGCAACGGTTCCCGAGTTTCGCAATCGCGGAGCGCAGAAGGCGCTCATCGCCGCGCGCCTGAACGAGGGTGCCATTCGGGGAGTTAAGTCATTTGTCGTCGAAACTGCGCAACCGACGGCAAACGACCCGAATATCTCTCACGCCAATCTCATCGCGACTGGTTTCGAACAGATTTACACAAGGATGAACTACCGGTTTTCGGATGCGTCATAAGGGACGTCAGAGACCGAGGTCTGCGTCTCGAGTTGTTGCTTTCTTTCCAGTTGCCGCGCTTGCCGGATGAGGGCTTCGAACTCGGAGAGAACATTGTCCTCTTCCGGATCCGCCTGCATATCCTCGACAACGTCACGCTCTACTGGTTGACCGATACCGCGATGTCGTCAGCGCGCCTCTATTGGGACAATGTGCACTTTCCGTCGGGTGGCTTCTTCGATCCCCGTGGCATCAAGACACCGGTCGCGGTCAGTGCTTTCCCCGACGAGATTTACCAAGCGCCGAAGAGCTGGGTCGAGAAGGCCTACCCTAAGCTGATCTTCTATAACCGGCCCCCAAGGGTGGTCACTTCGCAGCCTGGGAACAGCCGGCACTTTTCAAGGCCGATCTGCGCGCAGCTTTCAAGCCGCTTCGCAAGTCGATCTGACTCCCTGGCCGCGATACGTCCGCCGGCACGCCGAGCGCGCAAATCCGTTCGCTCGGCTGGGCTTGTGGGCATCGCGCGCTGACCACCTTGAAGCGGCTGGAGCCGTCGACTCGCTCTGTCTACGGCGCATCATTAGGCCATTTACGGTTGTGGTTTGAGGTAACAAGTGTAGAATCGAGCCTGATCTGAATTTTTCATAATGTTTTCCACCCGCCCGCGATCATTGCTCTTCATGATGAAATCATCCCTCAACCACATGCCACTTCGCAAGCAGCGCGAGATTGGCCGCGTTCTGGAAATTCTCCACGAGGAATTCGAGGACGCGTTGAAGGATGGTACGGCAGAATTCAAGAAGCGCGGCAGGATCCTCAAGATCATTCTGTTCGGCTCCTACGCCAAGGGTGGCTGGGTGGATGAACCTTTTACGATGAAGGGATATCGCTCTGATTTCGATCTCTTGATCATCGTCAACAACCGCAAGCTCTGCGAGTTCGCCGAGTACTGGTACAAGGCCGCTGACCGGCTTATCCACGACAAGTCGATCGAAACGCCCGTGAGTTTCATCGTCCACTCCAGGCGCGAGGTGAACACCTACCTCAAGGAAGGGCAATACTTCTTCTCCGATATCCGGAGGGAAGGCATCGTACTCTACGAACTGGATGACGAGCCGCTTGCGGAGCCTCAACCGCTCTCGCCAGGGGATCGATTGAGGATTGCGAAAGGCCATTTTGAAAGTCGCGCGAGGCTACTTAAACAGTTTTCAGAAGGCGCCGCTTTTCATATCAGCAGAGGCAATTTTGATGTGGCAGCATTCGATTTGCATCAGACTCTGGAACAGGCCTACGCCTGTGTTCTCCTCACCCTCACTAACTACGGCCCGCCTTCCCACAACATCAAATTCCTCCGCTCGCTTGCCGAGGAACAGGATCGGCGTCTTGCTGAGGCATTTCCCAGGGATCAGCATCGTGAGCGCGCCTGGTTCAACACGCTGAACGAGGCCTATGTCAAGGCACGGTACTCAAAGCATTACGAAATCAGCGAGGAGGCTCTCAACTGGCTTTCAATGCAAACTTCTTCATTGCTTGAGCTGGTCGAGACGGTGTGCTCCGAACATCTGGCGATGCTTGAGGGGAAAATTGATCACCTTGAACGGATCGAACCGTAACCACCTTGTAAGTAGCGATGTCCCTGCCAACACTTATCTTCTTTGCTCGCTGCCCGGCCAGTTCCGTTCGATCCATTATGCGATCTTTTTGGCCCGGAACGTGAACACCATAGCAACAAGCGGGCTGACCTTGAAAGCTCACGCTGTGCCAGCGACATAGGAGCTGCCCAATCGGCCGAAACGGCTGTGGACTGACAGCTAGACCGATATCTCCAGGTCACGAAGTCGATCGTCGAGGAGACCTGTAATGCGCGGGCGACCTAATTCTTTTGGGTCGCTTTTCGCGCACCGTACACGCGTTATAACAATCTTGGCCGGAAATCCGGAGAGGGGTTAGGAGGTCGGCGCTGTTCACGCCCCTTAGCTGATCATCGGAGCTGCCGCAGGAGGCTTTTCGCACGCGCTTAGTCCACTTGGGATTGCGCATCCATGCCGTGAGGGGTCAAGAGCAATGAACTGGAACACATCGTCGACCTTCACGCCAGTCGGGCTTGCCCTGCGCGGCCGACCAGCCCACAAGGTGGTGTGCACGCTCGGCGACGCAGCGCATATCCTGATTAAGAACTGGCCTTCGGATGACGGCGAGGAATACGTCAGCGCAGTGAAGGCCTGCGTCGATGCGATCAGCGGCCAGATTGCTCCGGAGCAATTTCGCCAAATTTTTTTGCGTGCGGCCAATGAGGCAGGTATCGCCGCGCTAACCGTCGTTCACCGACGAGAACTCCTTTGGAAATGCTGAGCCATCATGCTCAAGTCTGCCTTCGAACATTGGCGGGTTGTTCTTACGCCCATTTGCCACTGGCTTGAGACCCAGTGGTCCCGGTCAGCCGCGGCGCCAAAAGCTCGCGCGCTCGCCGGGGTCGGCTTGCGGCTCGTGCTGAGAATAACTAAGATTGCTGTGCTGGCTTTCTCGCCTTGAAACACCCCGAGCCGCCGACACATCGGGTTAGATTGTCGATCTGGTTCGGGAGAAGGTCTACCCCTCGTTTGATTGGACGTCCCACCGCGCGCGCCACGTTCAGTCCCCTCGCTTAGAGCGCCTTTTCCAGTTCCGGCAGAGCTTCGAACAGATCGGCGACCAGACCGTAGTCGGCAACCTGGAAGATCGGCGCCTCCTCGTCCTTGTTGATGGCGACGATCACCTTCGAATCCTTCATGCCGGCCAGATGCTGGATGGCGCCGGAGATGCCAGCGGCGATATAGAGATCGGGCGCAACCACCTTGCCGGTCTGGCCGACCTGCCAGTCGTTCGGCGCATAACCGGCATCGACAGCCGCACGGCTGGCGCCGACGGCAGCACCGAGCTTGTCGGCAAGCGGCAGGATGACTTCCTTGAACTTCTCCGCCGAGCCCAGCGCCCGGCCGCCGGAGAGAATGATCTTGGCAGAGGTCAGTTCCGGACGGTCGGAAGCCGACAGCGCATCCTTGATGAAAGTCGACAGGCCAGGATCGGAAGCCGCCGGGATCACCTCGACGGAGGCAGAGCCGCCTTCAGATGCCGAGGCAAACGAGGCGGTGCGCACGGTGATGACCTTCCTGGCATCACTTGCCTGCACCGTCTGAATGGCATTGCCGGCATAGATCGGCCGCTTGAAGGTGTCGGGGCTGACAACTTCGATGATCTCGGAGACCTGGGCGACATCGAGCAGGGCAGCCACACGCGGCAGCACGTTCTTGCCGACCGAAGTGGCGGCCGAGATGATCGTGTCGTAGCCGGCAGAAAGCGAGACGATCAGGTCGGCCAGCGGCTCGGCGAGATTGTTGGCGAGTTCGTCGCTTTCGGCCAGCAGTACCTTCGAAACGCCGGCGAGTTTGGCCGCCGCATCGGCCGCAGCCTTGGCGCCCTTGCCGGCGACGAGAATATGAATATCGGAGCCGATCTGGCTTGCGGCCGTCAGCGCCTTGGCGGTCTGGTCGGAAAGGCTGACATTGTCGTGGTCGGCCAGAAGAAGAATGGTCATGATGGTGTTCTCTCTTTCCTGCCTTAAAGCACGCCGGCTTCGTTCTTCAATTTATCGACCAGCTCGGCGACCGACTTGACCTTGACGCCGGCCTTGCGGCCGGACGGCTCCTCGGTCTTCAGCACCTTCAGCCGCGGTGTGGTGGAGACGCCGAAGTCAGCAGGGCTCTTCTTGTCGAGCGGCTTCTTCTTCGCCTTCATGATGTTCGGCAGCGAGGCATAACGCGGTTCGTTCAAACGCAGATCCGAGGTGATCACCGCCGGCAGCTTGATCTCGATCGTCTGCAGGCCGCCATCGACCTCGCGGGTGACGGTCGCTTTTCCATCACCGATCTCGATCTTCGAGGCGAAGGTCGCCTGCGCCGAACCGAGCAGGGCCGCCAGCATCTGGCCGGTCTGGTTGGAATCGTCGTCGATCGCCTGCTTGCCGACGATGATCAGACCCGGCTGTTCGGCATCGGCCACGCCTTTAAGGATCTTGGCCACAGTGAGCGGCTCGACGGCATCCTCGGTCTCGACCAGGATCGCCCGGTCGGCACCCATGGCGAGCGCGGTGCGCAGCGTCTCCTCGGCCTTGGCCGGGCCGATCGACACCACCACCACTTCCCCGGCCTTGCCGGCCTCCTTCAGCCGCAGCGCCTCTTCCACCGAGATCTCGTCGAACGGGTTCATCGACATCTTCACATTGGCAAGCTCGACACCGGAACCATCCGGCTTCACCCGGATCTTCACGTTGTAGTCGACGACGCGCTTGACGGGCACGAGAATCTTCATGGCCTATCTCCATCTTTGCCAATGTGTTAGCTGTGCCGACAAAGCTGCCTACTGCGCCGCGGCGGGCTTATGGCGCAGGCATCTCACGTCGATATTCAACACGCATTCGCCGAGCTAGGTCTTCGATGACCAATCAAACGGAACCGTGCCATTGTGCTCACCCAACTTGGGCGATCTCCTGTGGGAGGTAAGCGCAGTTCCAGAGAAGATGATTGGTGTCCGGATGCCTGCAATTCCGTCATTTATGATCGACATTCCTCGATGCGCGACTTGCGGATCCGCGAAAACGTCTTCCACAGTGTTGATCGGTCCGGCCGGAACCCCCACGCGCGCTAGGTCGGCTAGCAAATCCGTCCGTTTGAACAGTTTCGTCTGTGCTTCCATGACCGATGTCAGCGCCTCTCGATGGCGAACTCTTCCCGCATTCGACTTGAAACGGACGTCATCTGCCACACCGGATAGCCGCAGGATATCGCATAGCCGTGCAAACTGAGCGTCGTTCCCGCACGCGATAATAATGTTGCCGTCAAATACCGGAAATACTTGGTACGGCGCGATGTTGGGATGCGCATTGCCAAGCCTCGTCGGCGTCTTTCCGGAGGCCAGGAAATTCATCGCCTGATTAGCCAGCACGCCCACCGCGCTGTCCAAAAGGGCCATATCTATATGCTGTCCCTCACCGGTCGTACTTCTGAGGATCAGCGCGGCTTGGATCGCAATGACTGAGTAGAGTCCCGTGAAGATATCGGCGAACGCGACGCCGATTTTCTGCGGCTCCCGATCAGGCTCACCGGTCAAATCCATGATGCCCGCCATGCCCTGGACGATGAAATCATATCCTGCACGACCGGCATATGGGCCGGTTTGGCCAAAGCCGGTAATTGAGCAATAAATCAGTCTTGGATTGATCGCCTTCAGGCTCTCGTAATCGAGACCGAACTTCTTCAGCCCGCCGACCTTGAAGTTCTCGATGACGACGTCCGCGTTCGCGATCAGGGCGCGGAGCTTTTCGACGTCTTCCGCTGAGTTGAAATCCGCCGTTATGCTCAGTTTTCCCCGATTGCAGCTATGGAAGTAGGCTGCAGCGACATCATCGCCATCCCTGATGAAGGGGGGTCCCCAGCGGCGCGTATCGTCGCCCTCCGGGCTTTCCACCTTGATGATGGTTGCTCCCAGGTCGGCAAGTGTCTGTCCAGCCCATGGACCGGCCAGGATGCGCGCCAGTTCCACGACTCGAACGCCTTCAAGCGGAAATTGCATCGGTAACTCCTTCATCATTCCCATGCCCGCGGACCAACATCCTGTCCTACATATTCGGATAAACCGGTCCCTCGCCGCCCTGCGGCGGCACCCAGTTGATGTTCTGATTGGGGTCCTTGATGTCGCAGGTCTTGCAGTGCACGCAGTTCTGGGCGTTGATGACGAAGGTGTCCTGCCCGTCCTTCTCCACCCATTCGTAGACCCCGGCCGGACAGTAGCGCGTCGACGGGCCGGCATAGATATCGTGCTCCGAACGTTTCTGCAGACCCATGTCCTTGACCTGAAGATGCACCGGCTGGTCCTCCTCGTGATTGGTGTTCGACAGGAACACCGAGGACAGCCGGTCGAAGGTGAGCACGCCATCCGGCTTCGGATAGGCGATCGGCTTATGGTTTGCGGCCGGCTCCAGCGACTGCGCATCGGTCTTGCCGTGACCAAGCGTGCCGAAGAACGAGAAGCCGAGCAGCGTATTGGTCCACATGTCGAGACCACCGAGCGCCACGCCGAGCGCCGTGCCGAACTTTGACCACAGCGGCTTGACGTTGCGCACCCGCTTCAGGTCCTTGCCGATATCGCCCTTGCGCCATTCGTTTTCGATCTCGGCCACCTCGTCATGGCTGCGGCCGGCTGCGATTGCGGCAGCGACCTTCTCGGCCGCCAGCATGCCCGACAGCACCGCATTGTGGCTGCCCTTGATGCGCGGCACGTTGACGAGACCGGCCGAACAGCCGATCAGCGCGCCGCCGGGGAAGGACAGCTTCGGCACCGACTGGTAACCGCCCTCGGTGATGGCACGCGCCCCATAGGAGAGCCGCTTGCCGCCCTCGAAGGTCCCGCGGATCGCTGGATGGGTCTTGAAGCGCTGGAATTCCTCGAAGGGATAGAGATAGGGGTTCTTGTAATTGAGATGGACGACGAAGCCGACGGCGACCAGATTGTCTTCGAGGTGATAGAGGAAGGAGCCGCCGCCCGTCTTCATGCCGAGCGGCCAGCCGAAGGAGTGCTGCACCAGGCCGAGACGGTGGTTCTCGGGCTTGACCTGCCAGAGTTCCTTGATGCCGATGCCGAACTTTTGTGGTTCGGCATCCTTTTGCAGATCGAACTTGGCGATCAGTTGCTTGGCGAGCGAGCCGCGCACGCCCTCGCCGATCAGCACATATTTGCCGAGCAATTCCATGCCGCGGGTATAGTTCGGGCCGGGTTCGCCATTCTTCTCGATCCCCATGTCGCCGGTGGCAACACCGATCACCGCACCTTCGTCATTGTAGAGCACCTCGGTGGCGGCAAAGCCCGGATAGATCTCGACACCGAGTTCTTCGGCCTTCGTTGCCAGCCAACGACAGACGAGCCCGAGCGAGACGATGTAGTTGCCGTGATTGTTCATCAGCGGCGGCATCAGCACATTCGGCAGCCGGATCGAGCCGGCCGGCCCGAGCAGCAGGAAGTGGTCTGATGTGACCTCGGTCTTGAAGGGATGGTCACTGTCTTCACGCCAATCGGGCAACAGCCGGTCGATGCCGATCGGGTCGACGACGGCGCCGGAGAGGATGTGGGCGCCGACTTCCGAGCCCTTTTCGAGCACGACGACCGAAAGCTCCGGATTGACCTGCTTCAGCCGGATCGCCGCCGAAAGACCGGCCGGGCCGGCGCCGACGATCACCACGTCGAATTCCATGCTTTCGCGGCTCTCGTCTGCGTGTTCTTCGGTCATGATAAATGCCTGACAAGTCTCGATGTTGGAATGCGATGGGATCAGCGAGTTGGCCGAGCCGGCGTGTAGCTGTAGTCATAGAACCCGCGTTGCGCCTTGCGCCCGAGCCAGCCGGCCTCGACATATTTGACCAGCAGCGGGCACGGACGGTATTTGCTATCGGCCAGCCCTTCGTGAAGGACCTGCATGATGGAAAGGCATGTGTCCAAACCGATGAAGTCGGCCAGTTCGAGCGGCCCCATCGGATGATTGGCGCCGAGTTTCATGCCGGTGTCTATGGCTTCAACGTTTCCGACACCCTCATAGAGCGTGTAGATCGCTTCGTTGATCATGGGGATGAGGACGCGGTTTACGATGAAAGCCGGAAAATCCTCGGAGACGGTGACGGTTTTGCCGATGGATTCGGCGAAATCCCTCGCTATAGCAAACGTCTCCTGATCCGTACCGATGCCGCGAACCAGCTCGACCAGCTTCATAACCGGTACCGGATTCATAAAGTGTATCCCTATGAAACGATGGGGCCTGTCGGTCGACGCGGCGAGCCGCGTTATGGAAAGCGACGATGTGTTCGTCGCCACGATCGCCTCGGGCTTCAGGACGGGGCAGACGCCCGTGAAGACCTTTCTCTTGACGTCTTCATTCTCGCTGACCGCTTCGACGACCAAATCGGCGCTCGCCAGATCCGAGAGTGAGAACGCTCCCTTTATTCGGGAGATCGCTTGCGCAGCCGCCTCGCCCGGCATTTTGCCGGATTCGACCTGCCGTTCGAAATATCCGGCACTTGCTTCGATGCTCGCTCGCACTCGATTGCCATCGAGGTCGTAGACCATTGCCTCGTACCCGTGTTTCGCCACGACTTCCGCGATGCCAGTCCCCATCTGGCCGGCGCCGATGACGGCGACGGTAGATATCTTATTCGCTATAGGCATGCTGCCTCTCGTTGATCCGGAGATTGAAGGACGATCTCTGCCAAACAGTTTATGGGGAATTAGAAGAACGCCTGGAGGCCCGTCTGAGCCCGGCCAAGGATCAGGGCGTGGACGTCGTGGGTGCCTTCATATGTGTTGACCGTTTCCAAGTTCTGGGCGTGGCGCATGACATGGTATTCGATCTGAATGCCGTTGCCGCCATGCATATCCCGGGCCTGCCGCGCGATATCCAGCGCCCTCCCGCAATTGTTGCGCTTGACGAGCGAGACCATCTCCGGGGCCATCTTGTGCTCATCCATCAGGCGGCCAACGCGAAGCGAACCTTGCAGTCCGAGCGTGATGTCGGTCATCATATCAGCGAGCTTCTTTTGATAAAGTTGCATCCCTGCAAGGGGTTTGCCGAACTGCTTACGGTCCAGACCATATTGACGAGCGCGGAACCAGCAGTCCTCGGCCGCTCCCATGACGCCCCAGGAGATGCCGTAGCGAGCCCGATTGAGACAGCCAAACGGCCCCTTGAGACCGGAAACGCCGGGCAAGAGCGCATCCTCGGTGATTTCGACGCCGTCCATCACGATTTCGCCCGTGATCGAGGCACGCAGCGAAAGCTTGCCGCCGATCTTCGGAGCCGAAAGGCCCTTCATGCCCTTTTCTAGAACGAAGCCGCGTATGTCGTTGTTGTGAGCCTCAGATTTTGCCCAGACGACGAAAACATCCGCAATCGGCGAGTTCGAGATCCACATCTTCGAGCCGCGCAGTCGGTAGCCGCCCTCGATCTTCTCGGCGCGGGTTTTCATACTGCTGGGGTCGGAGCCGGCATCAGGCTCGGTCAGGCCGAAACAGCCGATCAGCTCACCCGAGACGAGGCCCGGCAGATACTTCTTCTTCTGCTCGTCAGAGCCGTAGGCGAAGATCGGGTAGATGACCAGTGAGGATTGCACGCTCATCATTGAGCGATATCCGGAGTCGATACGTTCGACCTCGCGAGCTACAAGGCCATAAGCGACGTAGGATGCGTTCGCGGCCCCGTACTCTTCTGGCAGCGTTACACCGAGAAGGCCGGTCTGCCCCATCAACCTGAACAGCTCCGGATCGGTCGTTTCCTCGAGATAGGCGTCGTGGACGCGCGGCAAGAGTTCGGATTGTGCGAAAGCCGCAGCGGACTCGCGGATCATCCGTTCATCCTCGGTCAGCTGGTCATCGAGCAGAAAAGGGTCATTCCAAGAAAAGGCCAAGATCGTTATCCTCCCGTTGAGGTTTTTGGCAGTTCGATTTGATGAAATGAAAGCCGGTTTTCCGTCATCGGGAAAGCGAGGTTTACTCATCGGCCTATGAGCTGTAGTAATAGCCTATGGCAAACCTCTCGCGACGGCTCCTTCCCTCGACCTCCGCTCTCGCCGCTTTCGATTCCGTCGCGCGGCTCAGCACCTTCTCTGCCGCGGCCGAGGAGCTTTCCCTGACGCAGGGTGCCATCAGCCGGCAGATCGCCGCCCTGGAAGAACAGCTGGGCGTTCTACTCTTCGAGCGCACCAGCCGTGGTGTAATTCTCACGGAGGCCGGCGCCGATTATGCGCGGGCTATTGCCAGCGCTCTCGCGGAAATCCGTTCCGCCTCACTGCACGCCATGACAAAACAGCATAACGATCAGCTCAACCTGGCGATCTTGCCAACATTCGGCACACGCTGGCTGATGCCGCGCATTCCGCAGTTTGTCGCAAGACATCCGGAGATCACATTGAACTTCGCGACCCGCATAGGATTGTTCGATTTCGACCGCGACGACATCGATATGGCAATCTATATCGGCCAGCCTGACTGGCCAGGGGCGGAAAGCACATTTCTCATGGAGGAGATGGTGGCACCGGTCGCGTCCCCGTCTTTTCTCAGTTCGCATCCGATCTTGAAGGCCGAAGATCTGCTTCGCCTGCCGCTACTGCAGATGGCGTCCCGTCCGGGGGCCTGGGGCCATTTTTTCGAGAGCCTCGAGATCAGCGGCACCCCATCGCAGGCCATGCGGTTCGAACAGTTCAGCAACGTGGCCCAGGCCTGCATTGCCGGACTGGGGCTCGCATTGATGCCGCTTTTCCTCATCGACTCCGAGCTTGCGAATGGCCAGCTCGTCCAAGCCTTTCCGCATCAGGTCAAAAGCCCCAGCGCCTACTATGCGGTCGCGCCATTCAGCAGGAAGGACTTTCGTCCTGTCGCGGCGTTCCGCGCATGGCTGCTGGAAGAGGTGGCGCTTTACCAGAAAGGCGCTGCGGGCTAATCCGGGCCTATTCGACCGCTCGCTGATGTTCGATTGCAAGCGTCCTTGACTCTTCAGCCAAATCCTGCCAGTTTTATGCTAACGTTAGCATGAGGGATACGCAATTGGACCTTCAGGTGAGAAAAGCAGGCATGCCGGGAAGGCGTCTCACGGCCAGGGCCCTGGTGAAGGATGTTCGGCTGCTCGGCCGCCTGTTGTGCGACGCCATTGAAGCAAGCGACGGCAGGGAGGTCCGTGAGATCGTAGAACAGGTCCGGGCCCTTTCGGTGACCGGCCGCAGAAAGACCAGCCCCCGCCTGAACGAGAAGCTCGCCCCCTTCTGCGCAGACATGCCTCCCCGCACCCTCAAGCGCGTGATCCGCGCGTTCAGCCAGTTTTCCCAGCTCGTGAACATCGCCGAAGACGCTTACCAGGCCAGAGAGCAGCGCTTCAGCACAGCCAATGCCGAAGCTGCCATGCCGGGAACCATTGCCAGATCGCTTTCCGTTCTCGCCGCCGCAGGGGTCGAAGCGGAAGATATCCGCAAGCTGCTGTTTGAAGCGGTCGTCTCGCCTGTTTTCACAGCGCACCCGACCGAGGTCCGACGAAAGAGCATTATCGATATCGAGCAGGAGCTTGCCCGATGCTTGACCCGGCTCGATCAGGCCAGCCTGACCGCGCACGAGGCAGATCGATATCGGGAGGACTTGGAAAGAGCGACGACGACGCTTTGGCAAACGAATAGCTTGCGAGGTCGGCGACTGCAGGTCGTGGATGAAATCCTCAATGGCTTGTCCTATTACGACAGCACCATTTTTCGCGTTATCCCGGAAGTTTATGAAGCTCTCGAAAATCAGCTTCGAGCTTCGCCTTGGAGCTTCGGTCAAGAGGCGCTGCCGCCGTTCCTGCGCATGGGTTCGTGGATCGGCGGCGACCGCGATGGCAACCCCTATGTCAACGGCGAGACCCTGAGGGAGGCGCTCCGGCTGCAGAGTGAGAGGGTTTTTTCTTTCTATCTCGGCGAACTGCACAGCCTCGGAGCGGAACTTTCCTTGGATGATCGGTATGTGAAGGTCTCACGGGACCTTCGGCGCCTCGCGACCGACTCTCCCGATCGATCGCAGCAGCGCCGGCACGAGCCATATCGCCTGGCGATCTCGGGTATCTATGCTCGCCTGGCGGCCACGGCCCGCATATTCGGCAGCACGGAGCTGGTTCGCGAACCGGTAGCGGCCGCCCCCTGCTACCAGAGCCCCACAGAATTCGCCGAAGACCTGGCGACAATCAGCAAATCCCTGAAAGCCAATGGTGCAGAAAAGATCGCCGCTGGAAAACTGCGCAGCCTCCAGCGCGCCGTAGGCGTCTTCGGCTTTCATCTCGTCAGCCTCGACTTGAGACAGAATTCCGAGGTTCATCAGCGAGTCGTTCATGAGCTTTTCGAGAACGTGCGCCCCGGCACAGGTTATGAGGCGCTCGCCGAGAGCGAGCGGATCCGCCTGCTCACCGACGAACTCCGGTCTTCCCAGTTGCTGGTTACACCGCTCAAGACCTATTCGGCCGAGACGACCTCGGAGCTTTCCGTTCTGCGTGGAGCCGCCGAAGCCCATAAGCACTATGGCCGCGCCAGCATCCCGAATTACATCATCTCGAAGGCGGCAAGCCCTTCCGACCTTCTGGAGGTCATGGTCCTGTTCCGGGAGGCGGGGCTGTTCCGGCCCGATGAGCCAGAAGCGGCGTCAGTCAACATCATACCGCTTTTCGAGACAATCTCGGATCTTCGCCGGTCGCATGACGGTATGCAGACGGTTTTGGCCATCGAAACCTATCGGGCATACCTGAGGGCACTCGGCGGCAAACAGGAAATCATGCTCGGCTATTCCGACAGCAACAAGGATGGCGGTTATCTGACCTCGGGATGGGAGCTTTATAAGGCTGAGATGGCCTTCATTCAGCTCTTCGAGCGTGAAGGCATTCGCCTCAGCCTGTTTCACGGCCGCGGCGGTTCCGTCGGCCGCGGCGGCGGCCCAAGCTATGAAGCCATCACCGCCCTGCCCCCTGGCGCGGTTGCCGGATCGATCCGGCTGACGGAGCAAGGTGAAGTCATTGCGGCGAAATATTCCAACCCGGCACTCGGCCGCCGAAATCTCGAGCTTCTTATCGCCGCGACGCTGGAAGCGTCCTTGCTGCCTTCCGACGCACAAGAGCAGGATCCCAAATTTTTTGACGCCATGGAGGAACTGTCCGCCCTGGCTTTTGCCGCCTATCGCTCTCTGGTTTATGAGACCGAGGGGTTTGAACAGTTTTTCTGGGAAGCCACGATCATTGGCGAAATCGCCAAGCTGAATATTGGCAGCCGCCCAGCCTCACGCAGTTCGTCACGCCGCATCGAAGATCTTCGTGCGATACCCTGGGTGTTCGGCTGGTCGCAGAGCCGCATCATGTTGCCGGGCTGGTTTGGATTTGGCTCGGCCGTCAGACAGTGGCTGGCCAGACATCCCGATGGATTGCAAACCCTTCAAAGGATGTATCGGGACTGGCCTTTCTTCCAGACGCTGATTGCGAACATGGAGATGGTGCTGGCCAAAACCAACATGGCGATCGCGGCACGGTACGTGGACCTTGCCCCCGACGCTCCCGGCCATGAGAAAATCTTCGCGCGCATAAGAGACGAATGGGAAGCGACGACGGCCGCACTCTACGGCATCACGGATCAGGCTTCGCTGCTGGAGAACAATCCGGCGCTGAAACAGTCGATCCATCATCGCTTTCCCTGCCTCGATCCGCTGAACCACATGCAGATCGACCTTCTTCGCCGCCACCGTGCCGGCGAACGCGACCAGGACACGGAAGAGGCGCTGCATCTGACCATCAATGGCATTGCCGCGGGGCTGCGAAACAGCGGGTAGCAAAGCGCCAATACGGATGGCCTAAGCCTATTTTTCTTGACCTCGGCGAAAACATTGCGCTAACGTTTGCACAACTGGGAGGAAATCATGACACGGACCGTGCTGTTGACGGACTATGCCTGGCCGGATGACAAGGTGGAGCGCGAGGTGATCGAGAGGGCCGGTTTCACCCTCGTCAGCGGCCCTGCCGAACCCTCGCCCTCTGCCGAGATCGACGCTTTGGCGGCAGAGCATCGGCCGGACGCGATCCTGACCTGCTGGGCTCAGGTCAGCGAGACGGCAATCGCTGCGTCTCCCAATCTCAAGATCGTCGCTCGCCTCGGAGTCGGCCTTGACAATATCGCTGTCGATGCGGCGACGGAGCGGGGAATTTGGGTCACGAACGTTCCCGACTATTGCGTTGCAGAAGTGTCCGACCATGCCGTCGGTTTTGCAATTGCCTGGGCTCGTGGCCTGATCCACTTTGATCGCGACGTTCGTCAAGGACGCTGGGATCCCGCTTCGGCAAATCTCCGCAGGCTTTCGGAGTTGACCTGCGGCATCGTCGGCTTTGGTCGCATCGGTCGCGCGACGGCGGCAAAAATGCAGGCGCTCGGATGCCGGGTGGTTGCACACGATCCTTATGCCTCGAATGTCCCTGCCGATGTGGAGCTTGCCGAGTTCGACACGCTTCTGGCCAGGAGCGATATCATCATTATCCACGCGCCGCTTTCACCTGCGACGCGCCATCTGATCAACAAGGACGCCATCTCTAGGATGCGTCGTGGAAGCCTGCTGATCAACGTCAGCCGAGGCGGCGTCGTCGATACTGCCGCTGTGATCGAAGGCTTGGACTCCGGCATTCTGAGCGGGGTCGGCCTGGATGTGCTCGAGGATGAACCACACGTTCCACCGGAGCTGATCGCTCACCCCGGCGCGATGATCACCCCGCATGTCGCCTTCTCCTCGGATGCTTCGCTGATCGAGCTGCGCCGCCGGGCAGCAGAGGAGGTCGTCCGGGTTCTCTCCGGAGAGATGCCTGAACAAGCCCGCAACAGCCCCCGCCGCTAACGCCGCAAGGACACTCTATTCATGTCTGTAGCCGAGACGACGACTTTCGACGATTTCTTGCTGAAGAGCGGTTTGAAGAGCGCTTCCGAGGAAGCGATCTACAAGCCCCTGACGGGGGGTGTTTCCTCGGATATCTACCGTGTGGAGCTTCCCGGCCGGCTTATCTGTGTGAAACGCGCACTTCCCAAGCTTAAGGTCACTGCCGATTGGCAGGCGCCGGTGTCGAGAAATGTCTACGAATGGAACTGGATTTCCTTCGTCGCGCAGCATTTTCCTTCCGCCGTTCCGAAGCCTCTCGCGCACGACGCGTCGTCCGGTGTTTTCGCAATGGAGTTTCTCGCCGGCGACGAGTACCCACTCTGGAAGACCAAGCTGCTTCACGGGAGCGTTGACCGAAAGGCGGCAGAGGCAACGGGCCAGCGGATGGGACAGATCCATTCCGTCAGTGCCCGGACATCAGGGTTGCCGGAAAAGTTCGACTCCGGACCGAACTTCTACGCTCTCCGGCTTGAGCCATACCTGGTGGCGACTGCCGCCAAACACCCTTTCGTCGGTGATCGTCTTGCAGAACTGGTTCGGCGCACGGCCGAAACCAAGCTGGCGCTGGTCCACGGCGACGTCAGCCCGAAGAACATTCTGCTGGGGAAGAACGGCCCCGTGTTCCTGGATGCCGAATGCGCCTGGTTCGGCGATCCGGCCTTCGACCTGGCCTTCTGCCTCAACCATCTGTTGTTGAAGAAGATCGTTATTGGAAAGGCGGCATCCGAGCTCGCATCGTCCTTCGCAGCTTTGACGGCAGCCTACATGGATCAGGTCGACTGGGAGGATCGGGACGCCCTCGAGGCGCGGGCCGCAGGCTTGCTGCCCGCCCTCCTCCTCGCCCGGATCGACGGCAAATCGCCCGTCGAATATATCACCGACGAATGTCAGCGCGAAACTGTCCGCAAAGTCGCCATCCCGCTGATCGTGTCGCCTCGGCAAAAGCTCGTTGACGTGGCACAAGCCTGGTTTCCATAACGGACCCCACGCCGCCAGGCAGCGGAATATTCTTTGCCGCTACTACCCCCGACTGCCGCGGGTCCTTATGGAATGGGTCAGAAGCGCGAATTCATGGCATCACTGCAAAGCCGAGGATAACATTCTCAAAGCCGTGATCGCGCGTCGCATCGGCCGGCCGACCAGGATACGCCCGCTGGATTTCGTCTGTCAGATGAGCCTTAGTGAATGAGAGCGCAAAAGCCATCGCGCTGTTTTCCGCGATGGCGATGAGACGTTGCATCTGCCTCAGCTCAGAACCGAGCGACCCAGCTTTCGAATGCAACCAGGAAGCTCTCGATAAACTTCTGGGTTCCTTCGTTGAGGAATATGCCGTGATCACCGACCAATTTGTCGGCCGTGCTGAGGTAAACTTCAGGCTGCGGCATGGTCGGCACATTGATGTTGGTCAGGATAACCCTGAGCTGAAGTGCTGCAGCGGCAGCGCCAATGAGACCCGGAGAAGCCCCGGCCACCGCACCGGGTTTGTGATCCCACACGCTTTTGCCGAACGGCCGGGAACCGATTTCGATCGCATTCTTCAAGACCGCGGGTACGGATCTATTGTATTCCGGCGTCACGAAGATCGCGCCGTCGCAAGCCTTGATGCGCTCGCGAAAGGACGTCCACTCCGCAGGCGGCGTGTCCGTCTCCAAGTCCTGATTATAGAGCGGAAGATCGCCGATCGGTACGATTTCCAGGTTCAGTTGATCAGGCGCCACTTTCTGCATTGCACGGGCGAGCTTCAGGTTGATCGAAGCCTGACGAAGGCTTCCGACCAGGACCGCGATATCTTTCTTGGACATGTTCTCTCTTCTCGCGTGAGGAAGGCGCCGGCTATCGCCGGCGCCGGTCATTGTTACTGATAGGAGGCAGGGATCGGCGGAACGACCACGTAATTGCTGAAGCCGCCATCGCGCTCGCCAATCCCTGAAATGGCTTCGTTCACGCGCTCGAGCGGGTAGATCTTGTGCTCGAGATACGAAAGGTCGAGCACCCCGGTGCGGACCATGTCGGCCATTTCCTGCCCCTGGGCAGCGCTGAACCAGTTCGAGCCGATGAGCTGAACCTGTTCGTCCATCAGCCACTTTACGTCGACCGGAACATCTTCCGCGACGCCACCAACGACAACCACACGGCCGCCTCGGCGCACGCCGCGCATCGAGTCGACCACGGTCGCGGCGGGGGCTCTGGCACCCAGCGCACTGATAACGAAATCGACTCCCTCGCCGCCGGTCTGGGCCTTCGCCCATTCTCCCGTCGAGCCTTCGCCGAGCATGATCGTGTCAATGCGATCGGGAGCGATGGCCTTTATGCGATCCATCAGTTCCTTATTTCTGCCGGTGCCCAGAATCTTGGAGAGACCCATTGCAAGGGCAAGTTTGGTGGCCGCGACGCCGAGCGTACCGGTGATCCCGTCGATGAGGCAGACCTGGCCGGGTCCGGCCTGCGCATTCTTCAGCGCGCCATAGGATGTCCCGAGGTAACCGAAGCGACCTGCCTGTTCGAAGCTAAGATTATCCGGCAGGCATACGAGTGAATATTCCGGGGCCGTCATGTACTGGCTGAAGCCGCCATAGGGATAAAGATCAAAGATTCTTTGACCATCGCGGCTGGTGCTGAAGTAGCCGTTCAGGGTGTAGTAGCGGCATTGGCTGCGGTTGCCCGACCGGCACGCCTTGCAGGAACCGCAGGATCTGAGAGGGCTGACATAGACACGATCGCCAATTTTGACATTGGTGACCGCCTCGCCGACTTCGGCGACGACGCCGGCCGGGTCCAGGCCGAACACTGCCGGAAACTTCGGCAGCGGCTGGTGGGGGAACCAGGTCGGCCAATTGTTGATGACGTTGGCCATGTTGGGCACGATACCGCAGGCCCTGACCTGCACCAGGACGTCGTTGGGCCGGGGCGCGGGAACCGGAATTTCATCCAACGACATCGGCTGATGCAGAGCATGCAGCCGGGCGGCGATCATAGTTTTAACCATTAACTCCTCCATAGGGACATCGGTCGGACCGTGCCCGACCGAATGTATTTTTCAGTTTCAGACAGGGTGCGCGGCAGCGCCGAGCGGTTTCGTCAGAGGGCGGCCAGGAACTCCTTGCCGGCCGGTCGGAAGTCCGCAGGCCAGACAGTCACCCAATCCTTTCCTTGAACCTGCTTGAGTTTTGTCGATGGCTTCCCGGCATTAAACTTGCCGTCGAAAGTCCTTGGCCCAACGACCGTCTCGACGGAATTTGCGCGCAGCCACGCAGCCATTGCGGCATCGTCCAGCTTGCCTGCTCCCTCTGCTGCCGCTGTAAGGATTTGCCACGCAGCATATTCGACAGCGGCCTGATACTCGGCGTGCGGATAGGGAAAGCCCGCCGCCATCGCCTTGCTGTCATAAGCGGTTACGAACTCCTGAGCGCCGTGATTTTTGAGGAACGGCTCGTGCTCTTCAAACCAGGTGAGCGAGGTTAAGCTGTTCGCTTTGGGGTGCGCTGCGGTCGGGCCGGGTGCCGGGAACAAGTAGAATTGGTTCCTTGGCTGGTATTCGATCCGGCTCATGGCATCGAGAAGCTGCACGGCCTCCATGCCGATCGCACCGGACCACAACAGATCCGGATCAGCCGCTTTGATGCGGTTGGCGATGGCGCCGAAATCCTTGGTGCCGAATTCGTATTCAAGCTCCAGCACGTTCTTGATGCCACGCTTCTCGGCGACTTGCTGGCCGCCCTTGGCGATCGTCAGAGCCGACGGGAATTTGCTGGTGATGAATGCGATCGTCTTCGGAGGGGTCGGCAGGCTGGCATAGGCATCGAGAACGACCTCGGTGTCGGTCAACTGCGGCTCGGCCCCGATCGGAAGCGATGGGAACTGCAGCGGATACGGTGCGAGACTCGGGTCCCCCAGGCTGCTTTGAACAAGCATCTTCTTGAACCGGGCGGCGACGCCCATCGCTGCGATAATCGAGGATGTGCCATACGGCCCCATCAGCAGGTCGACCTTATCGGCCGTCACCAGGCGCTCATAGAGCGTTCGAGCATTGGCGGGCAGCGATTGGTCGTCGAGAAGGACGAACTCTATTTTTCGGCCGAGAATTCCGCCTTTGGCGTTGATCTGCTCGACGAACACCTCTGCCGCGAGCTTATGGATTGCGCCGACGCCCGCCAGCGGACCTGTCAACGGCAGCGTCCCGCCGACGCGGATCGGGCCCGCTTGCGCAAAAGCCCTCGGCATCGAACTGAACGCTGCCACGGCGGCGGCAGACCCGAGAAATGCACGTCTATTCAGTAAAATGGAATTGGCACTCATCTCATCCTCCCAAGTGCTTCCAGCACATCACCGCGCTCACGCCTGTCGTAGCGCGCCAGTCTCCTGCCATCCGCGATGCGACGGCAGGTCTCAGCTCTTAGCCAGCTCTTCTGCGTAGCGTTCCAGCGTCATAGGGTTCGGCATTTTCTCGGGATGCTTCAGCGGCACTCCGGTAAATTCGCTGGCCTCGAAGAACCATTTCGAGACGGCCGGCATCCCCCAATGCACATTGGTGCTAAGGGATGACGCGTCCCAACGAATGGGCTCCAATTCCGCGTCGATCGTGGTGTAGTGGCTGTTGAAGAACTCCACCCGATGTCCATCCGGATCGCGCAGATAGACGAACAGGACTCCCGATGGGCCATGGCGCCCGGGGCCGCGCTCGACGCTGTCTCCATATCCATAACGGCTGGCAAAGTCACACACCGCAAAGATATCGCTGCTTTCCCCAACCGTATAAGCAAAATGATGCAACTGCGGGCCGATCCCGGGCACCAATGCCAGGTCGAGGCAGACACCTTTGCGATACATGAAGTTCGCAATGAGATTGTCGCCTGCCGCGATATATTCGGACGTCCGGAAACCGAGTTCACCGTAGAACGCGCTTAGACCGAGCGGATCGGCAACCATGACCTGGCAATGGTCGAGGCCCTGGGCCCGGGCGCCACGATGTTCATGCACCTCGAGAAACTTGCGGGGATGGACGCTCATGCTGGAGCAAAGCTCGATGCGAGCGCCCGACGGATCGCTGACCAGCAGGGTCCGTCCCTGGTTTCGAACTTCGACCCATTCTGCCGGAAGCCCTTTCTCATCAAAGAAGACCTTGGCCTTGTCGAGGTCCTCCTCCAGAAATACCCGATATCCGATCCGCCTGCATGTCGGCCGCCCGCCGGCAGGCGCCAGGACGAGGCTGTGATGACAGGCTTCGGACAATCCGCGAAGGTATGAAACACCGTCCGCGAATTCCGTTTCGACGAGGCCGCCGACATTCACGTAGAAATCGCGGCTAAGCTCCACATCGTTGACTTCAAGCACGACGTGGCTGAAGCGCGTGATGTTGAAGGGAGGTTTCAAATTAACAGCCGGAAGCATGTCATCCTCGTTTGCGTTGCTAACGTTAGCATAAAATGGCCAGATCTTTTGTCAATGTTCGTTTTTGAGCGAGACCCGCCACCGGCCCCTCCAACGTCTAACCTGCCGCGGCAACCGCAGCCGGCTTTTCAGCCAAGTTCAGCGCCGACCAGCCAGCGAATGAAGCCTCTTTTCCAAGAGCCTCCTCGATCCGGAGTACCTCGTTCCACTTTGCCATGCGCTCGGAGCGCGAGAACGACCCGACCTTGAGCTGCCTGGCATCCCAGCCGACCGACAGATGGGCGATCGTCACATCTTCCGTCTCGCCGGACCTCGCCGAAACGATTGTCCGAAAGCCCGCCTTTTTGGCAGCCGAGAGCGCGTCGAACGTCTCTGTGATCGTGCCCGCCTGGTTCGGCTTGATCAGAACCGCATTGGCGCTTTTTTCCTTGATCGCTTCGGTAACCCGCGCCGCATTCGTGACAAAGAAGTCGTCGCCGATGATCTGGCAACTGGAGCCGTAGCGGGCGGTAAATTCCTTGAAACCATCAGGGTCGTCCTCGGCGAGCGGATCCTCGATCGAGACGATCGGATATGCCTTCAACCAGCCGCCAAGCATGTCGATCATCTTGGCCGTATCGAGCTGCCGGTCTTCAAGCGCAAGCGAATACTTGCCCTTACGGCCGAATTCGGAAGCCGCAATGTCGAGCGATATCGCAACTTCGGCGCCTGGCTTCAGGCCCGCTGCCTCGATCGAACGCACCAGGGCATCGAGCGCCTCTTCATTACTGGTGAAGGCTGGCCAGTAGCCTCCCTCGTCCGCCACGCCCTGGAGCTTGCCGGCACGTTTCATAAGTTCACCGGCGGCGCGGTAGACTTCAGCGGTCCACTCCAAGGCCTCCGAGAATGTCGAGGCGGCAGGGCACATGATCATGAAATCCTGGACGTCGACACGACGCGCTGCGTGCGCTCCGCCGCCGAAAATCTGGATCTCCGGCAGCGGCATGGTAATTCCCTTGTTGGTGCCTGCAAGATGCCGCCAGATCGGTTGATCGGCCGCCGCCGCTGCGGCGTGAAGCAGCGCCATCGACGTCGCGACAGATGCATTTCCACCCAGTCTGCTCCGGTTCTTAGTGCCGTCAAGCTCGATGATGGCATGATCCAGTTCGGCTTGATGCCTGGCATCCCGGCCAACCAGCAGTTTAGCGATCTCGCCGTTGACGGCAGTCAGGGCCTTGTTGATGCCCAGGCCGGCAAGGGCGCTGCCGCCGTCACGAAGATCGAGCGCTTCGCCGGTCCCAGTCGATGCGCCGGCGGGTGCGATGGCCCGGCCGATGGCACCGGAGACCAGCTCGATTTCTACCTCAACGGTCGGCCTGCCACGGGAATCCCAGACGCGACGGCCCTGCACTTTTCGAATTTCGGTGTTCATCATGTTCAGCTGGTCCACAAAGTCAGGTTGAAATTTTGGATCATCGAGGCTCACAGGCCGTCATCGTAATCCGTCGTATCGGGGGTCCGTGCGCCAACGAGCACCACGGCGATGGTTGCCGGTCTGTCGCTTTTGTTTCGCCAGGCATGACGCGTTCCGTTCTGTACGAAGGTGTCGAACTGGCTCAAGCGGGTCTCATTGGCGTCGTCGAGCTCCATCCAGATCTCGCCGTCGAGCACGATGCCATAATCGACGGTCGGCGTTTGATGTTTGCCATCCGGCTCGAAACGTTCGGCCAAACCGGGACTGACCGCCAAATTTTCTGCCATAGCCGCCGGGCCATTGAAATCCGGAGACATGAAAACAGCATCCGGTGGGAACGTTAGCACGAGGAAACGCGTTTCGCCGGGCTCCGGGACGAAGCTTGTCACCTGCGAAGTAGGATCGGTTCCGTCGAATGGAACGGCCGTCGAAGCCGATGTCGACCAGATCATTCGCGACACCAATCCAGGGACCGTTTTGAATATATCAGTGCGCGGCACGGCACCGTCCTCAGCGAACCGGGCAGCACCCTTATTGCCGTGCTCGGTCACGACTCGCCTGATATGCACGGGAACTCTTCTGCTCGAAGTTTCAGATGCCAAGATAGGCCTCCCTGATGCTCGGATCGTTGATGAGGACCTCAGGCGCTCCGGAGGCCGTCACACGGCCCTGCTCGATCACGTAGGCCTGATGGGCTATTTCAAGCGCCTTGTTCACGTTCTGCTCGACGAGCAGCACGGCTACGCCACGCTCGTTGATCATCTGGATGATTTCGAACATCTCGCCGACGATCAACGGCGACAGCCCGAGCGACGGCTCGTCCATGAGCAGCACGCGCGGCTTGGCCATCAGGCCACGGCCGATCGCAACCATCTGCTGCTGCCCGCCCGACAAGGAGCCAGCCAATGAAGCCTGGCGCTCCTGCAAAACAGGGAAAAGCTGAAACACCTCAGCGAGCGTGGCGTCGCGCTCCGCACGAGCGAGCGAGCGGTAGGCACCGAGCAGCAGGTTATCGAGGACCGTCATCGCGGTGAAGAGACGGCGCCCTTCCGGGACCACCGCTATGCCGTAGTCGCAGACCCGGTGGCTCGGCACTTTGGAAACGTCGTTACCTTCGATAACGATCTTTCCTTTGTGCGGGCGAAGAATGCCGGCAATGGCGTTTACCAGCGTGCTCTTGCCTGCGCCATTCGGGCCGACGACCGAAACGATCTCGCCTGGCCTTACACTAATGGACAGGTCCCACAGAGCGATCGCATCTCCGTAGCCGACCTCGATCTTATCGACCTCAAGCAGCATGACTGCCTCCCAGATATACGCTGACCACTGCCGGATCCCGCATCGTTTCGCTTGGATGTCCAAGTGCCAGAACTTTGCCCTGATCAAGCACCGCGACACGGTCTGCCAGCGCGACAACCGCCCGCATGAGATGTTCGACGAAGATAATCGTCGTACCGCCGGCCTTTATCCGCTTGATCATTTCGACCGCGTGGTCGACCTCGGCCGGATTCAAGCCGCAAAGCACCTCGTCGAGCAGGAGCAGCCGCGGTTTTGCAGCCAGCGCCCTGGCGAATTCGACAAACTTTCGGTCATGCAGGTTCAATGCGTCGGGCAGAACGTTGGCCTTGTCGGCCAGGCCCGTGAAGGCGAGCGCCTCCCTGGCGACTGCATCGGCCGCTGCCGCGCCCATGCCATCCGCACTGCCGAATTTCGCGCAGAGCTCAACGTTTTCCAGCACGGTCAAATTGTCGAACAAACGCGGGATCTGGTAAGTCCGTGCCACGCCCTGCTGCGCGATCCAGTGCGGTGATCGATCGGAAATCTCCTCGCCCTCCAGTGTGATCCTACCGGAGGTCATGGCGTAGTGGCCGCTAATCATGTTGATCAGTGTGGATTTGCCGGAGCCATTCGGACCAACCAGGGCCAGGATTTCACCCCGCCAGACGTCCAGGCTCACGCCGGTCAAGGCGCGGATCCCACCAAAGGATTTGGTGACGTCCTCGCATTTGAGAAGCACCGGATCGGAACCTGCCGCGGCTGATGGGGCAAGCTCGGTAACGGCCTGGGCAGCCGCCTCGCCTGCGCCAATCCCGCTGCGCTTGCCGGCGAACCTGCGAATGAGGCTGGGAACGATGCCTGACGGCAGCACCAGGATGACGACGATCAGCGCAAGAGCTACGCCCGCACGGCCGAATTCCGCATGAGCGCCACTGACGATAGCGCTCTGCAGCACGGTGATCATGACCGCGCCGATGGCAGGTCCTGCCCAATGGCGAGCACCGCCAAGAATGCTCATGAGCACGACATAGAGGGGCACGGTCACAGCAAATGTCTCGCCAACCGTGACGTATCCGACATATACGGCGTGGATCGCACCCATTGCGCCGGCAAGCGCCGACGAGACGGCAAACGAGATCAGCTTATAGCGGAACGTCGGAACGCCCTTCACCTCTGCGACGTCTTCATCGTCGTGGATTGCCAGCAAGCCCTGACCAAATTTGCTGTGAAAGATGAAGTATGAGGTCGCCAGCGCCGCAAGAGCCGCGATAAGCCCGAATATGTAGAGGGAGCCGGACGCCGTCGCGCCAATCATCGGGATTTCGATCCCCGAGAGGAAGACGCCTGTGCCGGAGTCAAGGGAGGTGTTCGACACTACGGCCGCGATGACAAACGTCACCGAAAGCGTCAGCAGCGCGAAGAATTCGCCGCGCAGAGCGCCTGAGCGAAAGACGACCAAGCCAATCAGGACGGCGACTGCGGCCGCCAGCAGGGCCGCAGCAGGGATCGTGGCGACGAAAGGCCAGGACAACTGCGTCGTCAGCGTGGCCGTCGTATAGACGCCAATCCCGAAGAATGCGGCGTGACCAAAACTCCAGTAGCCGGTGTAACCGCTGAGGATGCCCCAGCTCGTTGCCAGCACGACCCAGAAGAAGATGATGTACAGGTAGGAAAGGTAGTAATCCGCCATCCCCAGATAAGGCAGCGAGGCCAAAACCGCCACGATCGGCGCTGTGATGAGAAGCTTTTTCATGGTCAAATCACCGGTTTGCGCAGAAGGATGACGATGAGCACGCTGAATGCCACGAGCGGCGCCCAAGCGGGATTGACGACGGACATGGTAAGGCTCTCGGCCACGCCGATCAGTACTCCGGCACCCAGTGCTCCGATGGGGCTGCCCAATCCGCCAATGATGGCGACGGCAAATACGACCCCGATCCAGGCCTCGATTTGAGATGGAGCCAAAGTTCCGATCAGGGCGATGAAGACGCCGGCGATCCCGGCTGTCGCCGAGCAAAGGCCAGCCAGAATATATGACACGCGCGTGGCATTGATTCCGAAAGCCGACGCGACGGGGGCGTCATGGGCAGCGGCACGCAGCGCCTTGCCGAGCATCGTCCTGTTCAACGCGTACCAGGCGCCTCCAGCAAGCACGCCGGCGCAGACAAAGGCCGAAAGCTCCAGCACGGGCACGAAGATCGGACCGAGACGGATGGTAGCCTGGGCATAGGGTGTTTCGTAACGGAGGAAGTCGGCCGACCAGATCCATTGGATCAGCGACTCGATCAGGATGGTGACGCCGAACGTCACCAGCAGAGAGGCGAACTCCTTCACCTTGAAGCGCACGAACACGCTGTGCAAGGCAACGCCGAGCGCAAAGAACAGCGGAGCGATCAGAAGAGCGCTCAAGAATGCCGGAACGCCATAAACGGTGCCGAGCTGGTAGGTCAGGTAAGCGCCAAGGAACGCCAGCGCGAAGTGGCTGAGATTCACCAGCTTCAACAGGCCCCAGCTCAGGCTGAGACCCATCGCCAGCAGGCCATAGATCCCGCCCAACAGGACGCCGCCGACAGCGGATTGCAAGAAGAGAGCGGCGGTCATCGGCATCCGCGTCCTGCTGACGTGATGACCGATGCCAGGAATACCAGAACATCCATACGTTATGCCTCCTCCCGTTTGCGCTAACGTTCGCACAGCATTCGTCCCACAGCACGACCCTCATGTCAACGGCTTTGGAGACGTTAAGTGGCGCCCAAGCTCCTCCGCGACCGCAGCGGCGCTGGCGCGGCGATCCCCGCAACAGGATTAATCGCCTGAAATATTTCTATTTTTATACAGTAACCGGTCATTGCGCCCTAACGTCACGGGCAAAAATTAAATCATTGCTACTTAAACGGTATGGAAAGTTTGACATCTGCGACGTCAATGCTATCGTTGGCCAAATCGATCATTCGAGCCAGAGCACAATGGTAACAATTAAAGACATAGCCGCGGTACTTCAAGTTTCCCCTTCGACCGTGGGGCGCGCTCTTGCCGACGATCGCCGCATCAGCGCCGAGATGAAGCGAAAGGTGAACGAAGCGGCAGCTCAAGCGGGCTACGTTGCCAATCGCGCCGCACGGATGATGCGCGGCGTTCAGAGTAATCTCGTCGGACTGATCGTCCCAGATATCAGGAACAGCTTTTATTCAACGATCGCCCATGCTCTCTCGCGCTGCCTTCTGTCGGCGAATTACCAACTGACTTTGTGTGAAACCGACGACGATCGCATGCATGAGCTTCGCCACATCAAGGAACTGACGAGTGTGAACGTCGCCGGGATCATTCTCGTCCCGAGCGCCAAGCCTCATCCCGATTCTGCGCGAATCCTGAAGATGACGCCTCATATCCAATTGCTGCGAAAGGCGCCGCTGCTCGGCGATCAATGGTTTGGGATTGATGACAGACGGGCGCTTTACGAGAGCACTGAACATATCATCAACGAAGGTCACAAACGGATTGCTTATATCGGCGGCACGGAAGAACTGCCCACCGGCGCGGCTCGCGTGCAGGGTTTCCGGGACGCCGTAAGAAACTCTGGCCAAACGATCGTCGTTCATGAGGAACTGGGGGCGCCCTCCTCGCCCGAATTCGGACGGGAGGCGGTGCGGCGCCTTCTCTCCCTGAAGGATCGACCGACGGCGCTCGTGATCGGTGCGGTCCAAAACACCTCCGGCGTCATCGATGAAATCCAGGACCAGGCTTTGAGCGTTCCCCGAGACATTTCGGTCATCGGGTTCGGCGATGAACTTGGATATCGGTGGTGGGGTCCGGGACTGACGACAGTCCAATTGCCTGTTTCGGAGTTGGCAACCGCTTGCGGGCTTTGGTTCCTGCACCACCTTCAGAACAAGGGTGACCTCAGCAAACCCTACAGCTTCATTTCCCCTCCCCAATTGGTCATTCGCGGCAGCACGGGCGCTCCATAACCCGGTGACGCCTGCTCAATAGCGGAGAGGTGCACGTCTCACGCAACGCGCACCTCTCTTGTTTGGCCGCGATTCATCCGCCAGCCGAGGGCAAGACGCTGATAGCTCCGGATTGCGAAGATGAGCCGCCGCCGAAATCATGTAGCGAGCCAGCGAGGCCAAAAGCGCCCCGCTGACCGACCCATCATCGATACCCCTCTTCGAGATCGATCTTCAGCGCGCCCATCAGACGAACACCGGAGTTATACCAAGCAACGTTGATCGCGAGCTCGACAAGCTGCTTTTCCGTCAAAAACCTCGCCAGGTCTTTCCATGCCTCGTCGGAAACATCGACGTTGAGCGTCGACTCCTTGGCAAACGCCATCACGGCCTTTTCCTGTTCGTCAAAAAGCTCGGAAGTTTCGAAGTTCGGTATTGCGTGAAATTGCTCTTCCGACAGTCCGGCCTTGAGGCCATGAGAATGATGGTGCTTCACCTCGTATTCCGAATTTGTGCAATAGCCGACCGTAAGGATGGCCATTTCTCTCAGCTTGGGGCTGAGATCGGCTGCACGCACGGCATTTGCGTAGGTCAGGAAGTCGTTGAGGATCGCCGGCGCATTGGCAAGCGCAAGGAAGATGTTTCCCGTCGGAACTTTCCTTTCGTTCAGCAGGCGCGCGTTGAGCGCCGGCTCCGTTTCGGCCAGCTCCGAATTCGAGACGTATCTTACTCGTGCCATTTCTCCACCCTCAATTTGCCGTCGTAGATCGACTTGCCCAATCGTCCAGGCAAGTGCCGTGACCAAGGTCAAGTGCTAACGTTTGCATTGATAGCATTCCGAAATATGAGGTCAACCAAAATCTTTCCGGATGCGAAATTAGGCCCGATGAGAAGCGGCGACGACAGGATTTTTCAAGATGCCGATGCCGGGAATTTCGACTTCGAGCTCGTCGCCTAGCTGGATCGGGCCAACCCCGGCCGGCGTGCCGGTCATGATCACATCGCCTGGCAGAAGCGTCATGAAGCGGCTGAGATAAGCAACGATGTCGGCCACCGAGTAAACCAGATCTCGCGTGTTTCCCGACTGTTTGACCATCCCGTTTTGACGAAGGATGACGTCCAAATCGGTCGGATCAAGATCGGTTACGATGGCCGGACCCATCGGGGCAAAGGTATCGTAGCCCTTGCCTGCCAACAGGCAGCCGAATTTGCTTTCCTGGCGCTGAATGATGCGATCGCTGATATCGTTGCCGCATGTGTAGCCAAGGACGTGCTGCAGGGCATCTTCCTTGCTGATGTGGCGTCCGCCCTTGCCGATGATGGCGACAAGTTCAGCTTCATAATGCACGATTTCACCGTCGCACGGATATTCGATGGCATCTCCGTTTCCGCTCGCTGCCGTGCTGGGTTTCATGAACAGAACGGGCAGCGTCGGCTGCTCCTTTCCGGATTCACTGGTGTGCTCTCGGTAATTGTAGGCAACCCCAAAGATCCGGGGTCGATCGACCGGGCATAGCAGTTGGATATCCGAGAGCGGATCCACCTCGCCGGTCCGCTCGATAATCTGGAACGGATCACCAGCGATCCGTTCGATCCTGTCTTCACTTTCGACCCCGTAGTAAATTCCATCGGCTGCCTGGTAGCGTACAATCTTCATCTTGGTCTCCATTCTTGCTAACGTTAGCGCATCCGGCAGGGTTTCGTCAACGCATCTCCTCTCCCGGTCCGTGCGCACCGCCTTGTTTGCCGCCGCGGCCGAAGGCAGTTCGTCGCCGGTCGAAGCCATCGCCGCCGCGGCTAATGCTGACCTGCCCACCTTCATCAGGGATGCACCGCGAACTGAGCTCGGCGAAGATCACCATCTCCGGTGGCCGGGCGCTTGGCGGCGGAGAAGTCCAAGGAAGTCATCCTGCCGCTTGCCGACAAGCTCGGCGCTGCCGTCGGCGCCAGCCGTGCCGCCGTCGACGCCGGTTATGCGCCGAACGACTGGCAGGTCGGTCAGACCGGCAAGGTCGTCGCCCCGCAGCTTTGTATCGCCGCCGGCATCTCCGGGGCGATCCAGCATCTGGCCGGCATGAAGGGCAGTAAGGTCATCGTCGCCATCAACAAGGACGAGGAGGCGCCGATGTGCCAGGTCGCCGACTACGGTCTCGTCGCCGATCTTCGAGGCCCTGCCGGGAGCTCGATGGGGTGCTGCGAGCCGGCTCATGAACCTGAGCTTAGCGGTGGCGCACTATTGGCCGCGCCTCGCTCGAAGCGTCCCCCTCGACAATGATGCCGAGCCTATTGCCACGACACCGTGACCTTGATCGTTGTAACCTTTAGAGACCAAGACTGCGCCTGGCTTGCATGAAGCTGCGTGCATCGTTCAGGCAGTCGACGGCAAGGAGCCGGTCGCCGCTCAGATAGGACACGGTCATGCTGGCTTCTGTAGCGCCCAGTGTGGTCGTCGTACGATCGTAGCCCCGATTGAGACCAGCGATCTGCAATTTCGTTGCATATTGATCTGACCAGAACCAGGGGCGGGGATGGTAGGGAACATTCATACCGAGGATATTGCGTGCAACGTGTTCCGCCTGGTCGATTGCGTGCGGGACCGACTCGATCCGAATTACCTCACCGGCATGTTCGAACGCGGCGCAGTCGCCTGCGGCCCAGACTGCAGGGTCGGATGTGTGGCCGAATGCGTCGACAAGGATGCCACTTTGCGTGTCCAAGCCGGCACACTCTGCAAGACTTGTTTCAGGTCGGACACCGATCCCGACCACAACCGCGTCGAAAGACGGAGACGACCCGTGCTCCAACGTGGCCATGACCGCCGCACCGTCCGATTTGAGCCCAGCAAGGCCGGTACCCTCGCGGATGTCGACGCCTTGGGAGCGGTGCAATTCCCGAAAGTAGGCAGCCGTCGGTTCAGCGGCCACGCGGTTGAGGATACGTGGCGCCATCTCGACCAGCGTCACCGCGACACCAGCCTGGCGTGCGGCCGCTGCCACTTCTAGCCCGACATAGCCCCCGCCGACGACGAGAAGGCGAGCGCCGTGAACGAGAAGTGGTCGCAGTGCATCCGCATCTGCCTTGCTCCTCAGGTAGAAGATCCTGTCGATGCCTTCCGTCATACACGCCGGCAAGCGCACCGGACTGGACCCCATGGCAAGAACGAGATGATCGTAGGGCAATTGCGCTCGTGATGTCTCGACGGTCTTGCAGGCGAGATCGATAGAGAGTGCGGGTTCGTCGGGCCGTAGGTCTATCCCGTTTCGCTCGTAAAAGTCGTCATTGCGAAGCGACAGGCGCTCGGCCGCAAGCGTTCCGAGCAGGTATGCCTTGCTGAGCGGCGGGCGTTGATAGGGCGTCACCTCCTCAGCGCCGAGCAGCGTTATGACACCTTCGAACTTCTCCTGCCGCAGTGTTGCCGCCGCGGCGAAGCCGGCTTGCCCGGCGCCTATAATGACAACGCGCGTGGCCATGGTTTACATCCCCCTGGGGACGCGGATTATCGCGCCGTCAAGCCGAGCGTCCACCTTGATCTGGCAACCGAGTCGGCTGCCGGGTTCACGGGCCGCGGTGGTGAAATCGAGCATGTCATTTTCGTGGTCGCTGGCAGGATCGAGCCTGCTCGCGAGGTCCTCATCGATGATCACGTGGCAAGTCGCGCAGGCGGCGGCGCCATTGCATTCGGCGACGATACCCGTCACCGAATTCTGCAGGGCAACCTCCATCAGGCTGAGACCCAGGGATGCGTTGCATGCACGTGCGCTTCCGTCCGGAAGTATGAATGTGACGTTGGCCATTTTTTCCTCCTCTCAAACCTCCCAGGTCACGGGCAGGGTGGTCGGCCCGCGGAAAACCCATCCGTGAACGCGCACCTCGTCATGACGGGCAAGACGCAAATTGCGAAGGCGTTCGAATAGTCCGGGTACGACAAGACGACCAACCATATGGCGGGCAAGCCAGGCGCCGGCACAGAAGTGAGGGCCGGCCCCGAAAGCCAGATGCGATTTCTTTTCCCGGAAGACGTCGAAATGGTCGGGAGCCTCGAAGCGGCTTCCGTCGCGGTTGGCCGCGCCGACGCATAAGCCGATCTGGTCCCCCTCGTGCAGCTGGATGCCGGAAAAAACCACGTCTCGCGTCACTCGGCGCGGATACATGCCGATCGGCGAGATCCAACGGACGGATTCCTCGAAAGCCGTCGGCCAAAGGTTCGGGTCAGCCTTGACCCGTTCCAGCTGATCGGGGTTCTCGAGAAGTCCGAGCAACAGCGTCAGGATGGAGTCGCGTGGTTCGTTCAGGCCACCGCCAACCGCAACCTTGATATTCGCATAGATCTGCTCGAGGCTATGAGGATCCTCCGCATGGAGCATCGAAGACAGAACGGAACCGTTCGGCTGGTCACGATGGTAGGGCAGCGCGCGTTGGATTGCATCTTCAACGCCGCGTGCGGCGTCCTCCGCCTTTTGGGAGATTTCGGGATCGGCCGAGTAGTTGCCGGCGCCGTCGATCAAGGATTGCGACCAGAGCGCCATCGTCTGCCAGTCGATGTCGATGAAACCGAGCACCTCCGCCAATGCCCGGCCGGCCATCGGGGCGGCGAGCGCATTCAGCAGATCAGCCTCGCCGTCTTTCTCGAAAGTGGCGACCACCTCGTCGAAAATGATTT
Source organism: Rhizobium sp. Pop5 (assembly GCF_024721175.1). Classification (NCBI taxonomy): domain Bacteria; kingdom Pseudomonadati; phylum Pseudomonadota; class Alphaproteobacteria; order Hyphomicrobiales; family Rhizobiaceae; genus Rhizobium; species Rhizobium sp. Pop5. Next base: position 901,058 of record NZ_CP099402.1, read on the forward strand.
CCAGTCGCGGTGCCCAACAGGATTTGACCGCGCCCGGTCGCAGCGCTGGCTCGATGGCCTTGCGTTCGCGTGCGTGAAGCTCCCCATCCTTACGCATCATGGTGTGGCCCATGACCTTGTTGACGAGGGATTGCGGATTGACCGACGAGAATGTCTCAGAATCACGTTCCATGGCCACGACGTCGTCGTAGCGGGTCGCAACCATGATATTGGCGGCTTCGATCTTGACGATGGCAGCCATTTTGCGAGCGCGTTCGAAAGTCGGATAAGGATCCTTCAAAAGCTCGCCGAACGAGACATCCGAAATTGCGGGCACAGATCTTTGATCGTTTGCAGGCATTGTATCTCCTCCAATCTCGCCCTCCAGCGAGTTGCTCAGCGATGAAGTTACAAAGAGACTTTCCTTGCGACAATTGGATGGATACGATGAATGTCATCGGATTTTTCGATGACCCAGGAAAAGCGATGATTCCGGACGATTTGGCCCAGATCGATTTGAGATCGATGCATGTGCTTGTTGCAGTCCATGACGCAAGGTCGTTTTCTGCTGCGGCTGTGCAGTTGGATATCAGCCAGTCCACGGTGAGTTATGCGATCGACCGCCTTCGCCGCGCATTCCGCGACCCCCTCTTTGTGCGGCAGGGCAACAGCATTGCCGAGACGGACAAGTGCAAGGATCTCGTCTCGCAAGCGCGCGAGATCGTCGACCGCATGCTGGCGATTGCCGTACCGGAGGAATTCGATCCCGAGACCGCGGACGGTACAGTGACACTTTCATGCAATCACCACGAGCGCTTCCTGCTGCTGCCAACGTTCATCCCGGCCTTGCGGGCGGCGGCGCCGAAGGTGGTGCTCAATGTCTTGGAATCGGCCGTCAACGGAAAGCAGCAGTTGAAGGAAAACAGCGCCGATATCGTGCTTGGGCCAGTCCGCATCCTCGGAGAAGGCTATTTCCGTAGAAGGATATTCTCCGACCACTATTCCTGTGTCATGGATGCGCAAAATCCGCTTGCCGCCGATGAATTGACGCTTGAGCGCTTCCGCAAAGCCGCTCATGTCGCCGTCACGCACAACGGCCAATGGCAGGCGCTTTATTTCGCGGCGCTGCGTGAACACGACATCTTTCTCACGCCGCAGCTCACCCTTCCAAGTCACGATAGTATTGAACTAATGATTGCTGGCACGGACCTTGTTGCGACCATTCCCAACAGGCTGGCACGTGCCTACGGCGGGCGACTCTGCGTGCGGCGTTTTCCGGTTCACATTGCAATCGACATCGACATGTATTGGACAGAGCGGACCCATAAATCGGGCTTGCATCGCTGGGCACGGCAGTTGTTGGCTGACGTGACGACGTCATGTCTCAATCGGTCGCCGGACGGAGACGATCACCGCGAGTATCGGGGGGAGGTCAGTTCAGAACGATAACCGGTAGCCTCGGCCTTACTCCTTGATCGCCTTCTTTTCAACGGAACAGGTAAAAAGCCACTCCGATGAGCGCTTATTCGGCGGCGACGCTCGGAGGCTTCTTGGTCGGCCGTCGGGCTTCCGACGTCAATTCCGGAAATAGATGACCGGCATGCTCGATGACGTTCGCGCTCGTCTCCCGGATATGAAGCTCGATCAACTTTAATGCCGTATCGACATTCCGCTCCATGACAGCGTCAACGATCATCTTGTGTTCAACGTCCTTCTCCCGCCATTTCGTGCGAAACTGTGACGACATGCGTCGATACCGATGTGCGCGCTCAAAAAGCTTGGCTCTCATTTCGAGCAGCACTGGCGAGCCGCAGGCAGCAACAAGCGAATAGTGGAATTCGCCATGCACCACGCTCCACTCATCAGAAAGATAGTATTCTCCGCCGATGCGCTGCTGGAGCCTCTCCATTCGATGAAACGCGGAAAGGATATTGCCTTCCCAAAGGTCATCGCCCTTGCGTATCGCTTTGGCAAGTGCTTCTCGTTCAATGAGGACGCGTGCATCCGTAAGATCGTTGAGATCGGCAATCGAGACGGGTGCCACCACAAAACCACGCTGTCCTTCTGCAACCACAAGATTTTCTGCAGAGAGACGTGAGAGGGCTTCTCTCAAGGTCGAGAAACTTACTTCGTAGCGTTCACGCAGGCTTTCAAAGCGCAACTTCTCACCGGGTTTGAGATCGCAATTTACGATATCCCGTCGCATGCGTTGCAGCACGTCGCCGGCTCGTGTCTCGCCGCCTGCATTTTGTTTTTCCAAGATGGTCTCCCGGCTCATGTGTTGAGATGCCACACGTTTCAACCCTTATGGAAGTTTAGGGATAATTTCGAAAAAATCAATCTTGGCGAAATTTATCATTTCCATTCTGAAAAAACCGTATTCGAAATGCGCCCAATCATAAATTTCGTAAAACTCCATAATTTCGAAAATCCCTTGCATTGACGATCTAACTGGCGTATCAGAACTGCAGCGGAACAGAGCATCGCAATTTCAAGGGAGGAAGAAATGACGCACCTCGTGCACGCCATTGGGCACTTGAAGGTCAATGTGACGAACCCGGATGCGGTTATTCGTGATTCGACCGAAATTTTGGGATTGAGGGTTTCTCACCAGGAAAGGGATCAGACCTGGCTCAGCTCAAACGGGCGTGCGGCTGAGCTGGTGCTGGTCCATGGAGACGAGAATTCGGCCCACACGATCGGCCTTGAAGCCCTGACAAAGACCGACGTCGAGGCTGTGGCGTCGCGTATAGAGCCTGCCGGCTGCCGTATTCTGTCTCACCAACCAAGCCTGTCCTGCATGGATGCAGGCGTGACCTTCGCGACACCGGAAGGCTTGCGTTTCGAGGTCCATACGCCGATCCGCAACAACATTCGGGGGCAGCGTTTTCCCACGAACGGCATCATGCCGCGCCGCATTGACCACATCAATCTGATTTCGCCGGATCCGGTTGCCACCAGAGCGCAGCTTGAAGCTGTTGGGGGCATGAAGCTGTCCGAGCGTATGGTCAATGATGCGCTCAGTTGGATGTATGGCGGTAACCGCCAGCACCATGTTCTTGGTGTGGTCAAGGGTGCCGCAGCCGGGCTGCACCATGTCTCGTTCGAGTTTGTAGAGTTCAACATGTATTGCCGGCTCGGCGATATCCTCGACCGCTTTGACCGGCAACTTCTTTGGGGCCCAGGACGGCATCGTCCGGGCGACAATACCTATGCCTATTACACCGATGCCAGCGGCATGATGATCGAATGCTCTGGTCCGATGTCGCACATTGCTGACGACTTGAACTTCGAACCCAACGTCATAACGAACTTGGAACGCCCCGGTAACGTCCGCGACATGAACGTCTGGGGCACGCCTGCGCCATTGGAATGGCGTGAACATTTCCACCCCTTCACCAAGATCGTCTGAACAATCCGAGGTAAGATGTCATGCAACAAAAGCTCACGTTTATGTCGGACGGACTGAAGATATCAGCCGTGCTCCATATCCCGGACGCTCGCCAGGCCGGGCAGAAGCTCCCCGCATTCATCGTCTGCCACGGTTTTGTTGGCTCCAAGGATGAAAGTCACGCGCAGATTCAGGCCGAAATGATGGAAGCATTCGGCTATATCGCCTTGCGGTTCGATTTTCGCAGCTGCGGCGAAAGCGAGGGGGAGCGTGCGCAGGTGCGCTGCTTCGACCAGGTTGCTGATGCCAAGAACGCCCTGACGTTCCTTGCCGGCCGAGAGGAAGTGGATTCGGCGCGTATCGGCATAACGGGTCATAGTTTCGGTGCGGCCGTCTCCGTCTACACGGCAGGTGTTGACGAGCGTGTTGCCTGCTGCCTCTCGTCCTGTGGTTGGGGTAACGGCGAGCGAAAGTTCCGCGGCCAGCACCCGACGCCCGAATCATGGGATAAGTTCATCGGCATTCTCGAAAACGGTCGCAAGCATAAGCAGGAGACCGGCCAAAGCCTCTGGATGTCCCGCTTCGATGCCGTCCCGATCCCTGAACATCTGCGCAAGAACCTCTCGCCGAAGGCAATCATGGAGATCCCGGTCGAAACTGCGTGGTCGATGTATAATTTCCGTGCGGACGATGTCATCGGCAATATCGCGCCGCGCCCCTTGCTTTTGTTCCACACCGCCAATGACATCATCACGCCGACAAGTGAATCCATCCGCATGTTCGAGAGGGCCGGCCAGCCAACCGAACTCATGTTGATCGATACGACGGCGCACTTCCCGCTTGCACCAGGCGATGCGCCGCGCACCAAGGCGATGATGAAAGGTTGGCTGGACAAGTTCTTTCCGTCTCCGCTGGGCACTGCGTCATGAGTGGAGCTTCAGAGACAAAGCCTATCAGCAGGCAGGCACTCGAGGATTTTGCGGCGGCGCTGCTGCAGGCAGGCGGTTTTAGCGAACAATACGCAAAACAGTCCGCCGAGCTTCTGGTCTGGGCCAATATGCGGGGCGCCGATTCCCACGGCGTTTTGCGCATCCCACGCTACATCGAAATGGTGGAACTCGGCATCGTAAAGGGCTGCGCCGAGCCTGCCGTGTCGCATGAATTTGGCGCGATTTGCCGTTTGGATGGCAATCTTGTTCCGGGCGCAGTCGGGATGTCGATGGCGACGAAGAGGGCCATTGAGCTTGCCGGGACGTTCGGCATCGGTCTGTGCGAAATTTCCCGCATAAGCCATTCAGGCGCCATCGGTTATTTCGCTGAGAAGATCGCCCGAGCCGGAATGATCGGTATTGTCATGGCGGCCTCGAAGCCATTGATGGTCTATCATGGAGCACGGGGTGAGGGGGTTTCGACCAATCCGATTGCGATCAGTGCACCGGCTGGAGAAGGACAAAACCCTCTCATCTTCGATATGTCGACTGCAGCAGTCGCGCTCGGCAAGATCATGGCGGCAAAGGACGCGGGCCGCCCGATTCCTCCGGACTGGGCGGTGAACATTGAGGGCGTCCCGACAACCGATCCTTCCAAAGTCAAGGCGGTTCTACCGATGGCAGGACCAAAAGGCTCCGGTCTGTCGCTGATGATTGAGGTTCTGGTGAGCGTACTTGGTGGCAATCCGCTGATTTCAGCAGCCCTCTCGCAGAAAAAGGACAACGGCTTCAACGGCTTGGCAATAGCCATCAATCCCTTCGCGTTCGGATTGCCGCATGCGGTCGTGGAAGATATCGCGGCGCTGGCACGAGCCATCAAAGGCCTGCCGCCGGCGGCCGGCGTCAAGGAGGTGCTGTTGCCCGGAGAGCGAGGATTTCTGACGGCTGCAAGGCGAAGCGCGGACGGTATTCCCATTACCGCAGGTACCGCCAAGCGTTTGGCGGAGGAGGGTGTCAAGCGGGGCGTTGCTGTGCCGGCGGAATTTTCTTGACCGGCACCGCAGCGCTCTCGCGAAACGGCGCTGGCCGGCCCCCTCTCCTTCAAGAGATCTATCCGGGTTTGTTTTGGAAACTGAAATCACGATCGGCACTCCGCTGCATTTGGTCTGGAGTGTTCTCGATCATCTGCGGAGTTGCCGCGCTTGAAACGAAGTGCTGGCGCAGCTGAAGGGTCGCATCCGGTGTCGCAGCCGCCCGCGGCCGCATAGCGTGCCTGACATCGTCGACTGGTACATGCAGGGCAAGATCGAGATCAAAACCGATCACCGCCTGGCATTCGAAGACATCAACAAGCACGTCGAACTTCGGGCCAAAGCGTCCGTCGCGTGGTCGTCTGCTGACTGAGAGATTTGATTAGAATTCATAGCGTTGGGAGGATGACTTGCTGATTGGCACCCCGAAAGAGATATGGGAAGGCGAGGCCCGGGTTGCACTGACGCCCGAGAGCGCGCTCCAACTGCGCAAACTCGGATATGAGTGCGTCATCGAGACTGGTGCGGGCAGAGCGGCCGGATTTTCCGAGGATGCCTATCGTACAGCCGGCGTTGTCATAGTCGACACGGCGGCGGCGCTTTACGAAGCGGCCGACGTGATCGTTAAAGTGCGTCCGCCGGAAGCCTCGGAAGTACAGCGCCTACGTGCCGGCAAAACGCTGATCTCGTTTTTCTATCCCGGCCAGAACAACCAACTGCTGCAGCAGGCGAAGACCACCGGATCGACTGTCATCGCCATGGACATGGTGCCGCGCATCTCGCGCGCCCAGAAGATGGACGCGCTGTCGTCGATGGCCAACATCGCGGGCTACAGGGCGGTCATCGAGGCTGGGAGCAACTTCGGGCGGTTCTTCACCGGCCAGGTCACGGCCGCCGGCAAGGTACCGCCGGCCAAAGTGCTGGTTATCGGTGCGGGCGTGGCCGGTCTTGCCGCGATCGGAACGGCGACCTCGCTGGGCGCGATCACCTATGCGTTCGACGTGCGCCCGGAAGTGGCCGAGCAGATCGAGTCCATGGGTGCCCAGTTCGTCTATCTCGACTTCGACGACGAACGGCAGGATGGCGCCGCGACCGGCGGCTATGCGGCCCCGTCTTCGCCGGAGTTCCGACAGAAGCAACTTGCCAAGTTCCGCGAGCTCGCGCCGGAGATCGACATCGTCATCACCACAGCCCTGATCCCCGGCCGGGATGCGCCGAAGCTGTGGCTCGCGGATATGGTGGCGGCGATGAAACCGGGCTCCGTCGTCATCGATTTGGCGGCCGAGCGCGGGGGCAACTGCGATCTCACCGTGCCGGATCAGAAAACGGTCTCCGACAACGGCGTGATCGTCATCGGCTATACGGATTTCCCGAGCCGCATGGCGGCGCAGGCCTCGACGCTCTACGCGACCAACATCCGCCATATGCTGACGGATCTAACTCCGGGAAAGGATGGCGTGATCGTTCACAACATGGACGATGACGTCATCCGCGGGGCTACCGTCACCAAGGGTGGCGAGATTGCTTATCCGCCACCGCCGCCGAGGGTACAGGCGATCGCCGCCGCAAAACCGAAGGAAAAGGTGAAGGAGCCGACGCCGGAGGAAAAGCGGGCCCGGGAAATGGCCGCCTTCAAGGCGCAGACCAAGAACCAAGGCATCATGCTCGTCATCGGCACGGCGCTTCTGCTGCTGGTCGGCGTCTATGCGCCGTTGAGCTTCATGAGCCATTTTGTCGTCTTCGTGCTCTCCTGCTTCATTGGCTTCCAAGTAATCTGGAACGTGTCGCATTCGCTGCATACGCCGCTGATGGCGGTGACCAACGCCGTATCCGGCATCGTCATTCTCGGCGCGCTCTTGCAGATCGGCTCGGGTAATGGGCTGGTGGTGGCGCTGGCGGCCCTGTCGGTGCTGATCGCCACCATCAACATCGTCGGTGGCTTCCTCGTCACCCGGCGCATGCTCGCCATGTTCCAGAAAACTTAAGTGGCAGGGATCTTCACAATGACCATTGGTATCGTAGCAGCCGCCTATGTTGCGTCAGCGGTTCTCTTCATCCTCTCGCTCGGCGGCCTGTCCGGCCAGGAAAGCGCCAAGCGCGCCGTCTGGTACGGCATTGTCGGCATGACCCTCGCCGTTGTCGCCACAATCTTTGGTCCCGGCGTCGGCAATTGGTTCATCATCGCGCTGATGGTCGCTGGCGGCGCGGTGCTCGGTTACTATGTCGCCAGCCGGGTGCAGATGACAGAAATGCCGCAGCTTGTTGCGGCGCTGCATTCCTTCGTCGGCCTCGCCGCCGTGTTCATCGGCTTCAATGCCCATCTCGAGGCGGTTCATGTCGCCGGTCTTAACGAAGCATCCCGCGCAACGCTCACCGGATTTGCCGCCATTCTGGCGCGCAAGGACATGGTGGAAATGTCGATCATGAAGGTCGAGGTCTTCCTCGGCATCTTCATCGGCGCGATCACCTTCACTGGCTCGGTCGTCGCCTTCGGCAAGCTGGCCGGCAAATTGGATGGCAAGGCCCGGAAACTGCCGGGCGGTCATCTGCTGAATGCCGTTGCCGCCATCGCCACGCTCGTGCTGCTGGTGATGTTTTTTAACGGCGCCGGAACCTGGACGCTGGTGCTGATGACGACACTCGCCTTCTTCATCGGCTACCACCTGATCATGGGCATCGGTGGTGCCGACATGCCGGTCGTCGTCTCGATGCTGAACAGCTATTCCGGCTGGGCGGCTGCGGCGATCGGCTTCACGCTCGGCAACGATCTTCTGATCGTCACCGGCGCCCTGGTCGGCTCCTCGGGTGCGATCCTCTCCTACATCATGTGCAAGGCAATGAACCGCTCCTTCGTCTCGGTCATCCTCGGCGGCTTCGGCGCGGTTGCCGGCCCAGCCATGGAAATACTTGGTGAGCAGGTAGCGATCGATGCAGAAGGTGTCGCGAGTGCGCTAAACGAGGCCGACAGCATTATCATCGTCCCCGGCTACGGCATGGCTGTGGCACAGGCCCAACAGTCGGTGTCGGAACTGACGCGCAAGCTACGCGCCGCCGGCAAAAATGTCCGTTTCGCCATCCATCCGGTGGCCGGCCGCTTGCCCGGACATATGAACGTTCTGCTCGCTGAAGCCAAGGTACCCTACGACATCGTGCTCGAAATGGACGAGATCAACGACGACTTCCACGAGACCGACGTCGTCATCGTCATCGGCTCCAACGACATCGTCAACCCGGCTGCCCAGGAAGATCCGAACTCACCGATCGCGGGCATGCCAGTGTTGGAAGTCTGGAAGGCCAAACAGGTCTTCGTCTCCAAGCGTGGCCAGGGAACCGGATATTCCGGCATAGAGAACCCGCTCTTCTACAAGGACAACACCCGTATGTTCTATGGTGATGCGAGGAAGAGCTTGGATCAAGTCTTACCATTTTTCGCCTAGCCAATTTCGGTATCCACTGAGCGAACGCCGTCCTATCATAGACTTCGCACGACGCTGACATGGTACCGAGATCGGACCGGATTTCTCTTTCGTAGGATTGGCCATGGATCAGACTTAAGAGACCGTCACCGTATCAACACCCGTAAGTGCCTCGTCTCAACGAAAGTGGCGCCGTTCGGTGGTATCATCCAGTCGGGCCAAGGACGCGAAGGCTCGAAATACGGTATCGACGACTATATCGAGATCAAATATCTCTGCCTTAGCATCTGATTTGCTCGGGCCGAGATGGGCCTCGGACGCAATCCCGGCGCGTGTGTTGTCTGGACGGCAATCGCGCTGGCGGCGTTCTCGGCGGGATTTCAAACTGACTTGGCGCCGCTGTAGGCAAGGGATCGTTCGGCCAATTCGAGACTCAGTCGCTTGAGCGATTGTCAGGAGAGGGCGTCAATGGAATTGCGGCTAACGAAAGATCCCTCTTCTTGGTCGGCAACGCGGTAAAGCTCGGGAGGCTTCTCCCAGTAGGCACGTAAACGCTTATATGGCACACAAATGTTGATTGAATCAGCTCTTTTGAGCTGCTGTGTCAGCCCCCGAGATTATTTGTTCACCGTCCGTGTCCATCTGCATGCGACGAAGGCCTATTTGCAGCAATGGGGCAAACCTCTGGCATTCTACAGCGTTGCGCCCGATCCGTGCGTCGGAGAAGACCGGACGAGCGGCCTGACGCAGTTCGGGGGGCTCTCTCTGAACTCAACATCGATATCATCTGCGCCAACACCCCGCAGGCCAAGGGACGCGTGGAAGAGGCCAACCAGACGCTGCAGGATCGCATGGTCAAGAACTGCGGCTGCGCGGCATCGACACGATCAACGCGGCCAACGCCTATGCGCCGGTATTCATGGCGGACTTCAATATCGAGATTTATCCACCCACGCTTTGGTCCGGTCACCTTCATCGTTCGCGGAAACGGTCCACCCGGCAAGTTGTTCGAGTAGCATCGTCAGTTCACTTTCGTCAGAGACGGCGCCGAATATCACACGGTCTGGACGAACGACGATCGCGCGGAAACCCCGCTCTGACAGCCAACTTTCTAATATATGCTCTTCTTCCTCAAATCCATCCGCAACGCCGAACTCAAAAAGCGCTATGGCGAGCCGGGATAATTGATTCCGAACCGCATCGGTGATGTTCAAGCCCTTGGCAATGACGACAAAATCGTTCCCAAGCACATCGTCAAACAGTATCGATATACCGCCCACCACCACGCGCGGCTGTGGGCAAACTTCACCGGCACCAGGTGCCGGCCGGCCATTACTTGCAAAGCCGATGGCGCCGTCAGCTATCGGGGGAAAGAGGCTCTGCCTGATAACGGTACCCTTTCCTTCCGCTACCAGGGCCTTCATCGCCGCATTTCTTGCCTCCGCCCGTTCTTGATCGATTTCGCATATGACCTCACCCAAGCTTTTGGTTATAGAAATGACCTTGTGGACGAGAGGCCTTCGCTCCTGCTCGTAGGTATCCAGTAATTTCGCGGGACCTCCCTGTAGTGCGCTGGCGATCTTCCAACCGAGATTCGACGCGTCCTTGATACCCTGAACCATCCCCTGCGCGAGGAAAGGCGGCGTCATGTGACAGGCGTCTCCAGCGAGAAACACGTTGCCCTTGCGCCAGGATTCAGCGACCAAGGCATGGAACCTATAGGTCGCCGAGCGCCAGATTTCCGCCTGCCCCGGCTTCAGCCACGGAGAAAGAAGTTCCCAGATGCGCTCCGATCGATTGATCTCTTCGCCAGTTTCGCCAGGCAGCAGCATGAACTCCCAGCGCCGCAAGTTCCCCGGTAGCACCACGAATGTGTGTGGCCTGGCGGGGTTGCAGAACTGTACGTTCGTCTCCGGCAGATTGACGTCTTCGTCACCTAGAACGACGTCGATCACGAGCCATGGTTGGTCGAACACAAGGTCCTCAAACCTAATATCGAGAGTGCGCCGGACGAAACTGTTGCCACCGTCACACCCGACGACGAACGTCGCATTGACCGAGATCGTATCTCCCGTGTCCATTTCCCGAAGCGACAGGCGGGGACTAGAGGGATCGTCGAGTGAGACTACCTCGACGCCGGTCATAATCGTCACCGTCGGTGAATTTCTTGCCTTGTCTCGCAAAATGCGCTCAAGAGGCGGCTGCACAAAGGTGAGATAGGCGGGCCATCCGAGTTTATGGGGACGCGCCGGCGAAATGAACCTGCGCAGCAACGTGCCATCGGCAGCACGATACTCCGAATCCCTGTATTCTCCGACGATAGAGGCGAGATCGTCGGCCACACCCAAACCCTGAAAGACGCGCATGACCTCGTGGTCCATGCCGATCGCGCGCGGAAGAGCAAACACGTCATCGCGCGCGTCTATTCCCAACACGGAAATCCCGAAGCTTCCTAGAAGGTTGCAAAGTGTGATGCCCACCGGGCCGAGCCCAATGACGACCACCTGGAATTCAGCCTTGGCAAGCTGCTTGAAATCGATCTTTCCCATCACTTGATCCGTTATCCAGTCCGCCCGCGCGACGGGCGCAAAGCTCGTTTTTGATCCGCTCTCTGTCAGTGCCCGAGGAAGGCTTTCCTGACACCCGGGTCATCCATCAGCGTGTCGGCGATACCCTGCCCAACTATACGGCCTGCTTCGAGAAGATAACCGCGGTTCGCAAGCGCGAGGCTGGCACGGACGTTCTGCTCGACGACAAGCATCGATATGCCGCTGTCCCGAACACGCCTCAACGCCTGGAAGAGTTCGCCCACGACGATCGGAGCCAGCCCCAGACTCGGCTCATCGAGCAACAAGACGTCCGGCTTCGACATCAGTGCCCGCGCTACAGCCACCATCTGCTGCTCACCGCCGGACATGGTGCCGACGCGCTGCCGGCTGCGTTCAGCAAGGCGTGGAAATAGCGTCAGCACCTCTTCGCGCCGAGCGTCCGCCCCCTGGCGTGCCCGTCTGGGATTTGCGCCGAGGCGAAGGTTTTCGTCGACCGTCATTTCCGTGAAGACCCCGCGTCCTTCCGGGACATGAGCGATCCCAAGCTCGACGAGCTTATGTGGGGCGATCCTTGCGATCTGCTTGTCGCGGAAGACCACTTCGCCGTTGTCAGCAAGTCGCACCATGGAGGTAAGTCCTCGCAGCAATGTCGATTTGCCCGCTCCGTTCGCCCCCAGTATGGCGACGCACTCGCCCGGCCCCACCTTGATGGAGACCTCGTTCAGCGCAAGGTGCTTTCCGTAACGAACCGACAGGTTCCGGGCCTCAAGCATCTTCGAAATCTCCCAGATACGCAGCGACCACCTGCGGGTTGGTCAGAACCTGCGAGGTCGGGCCGTCGGCGATCTTGAGCCCGGCACTCATCACCACGCAGCGGGGACAGATTTCACGGACCGCTTCCATAATGTGCTCGACGAGGATGATCGTCATGCCCTGCGCCTTCAAGGTGCAGATGAGGTCGATGCCGGTACGCAAGTCGGTTGGGTTTAGTCCCGCAAGCCATTCGTCCAGCAACAGGATGTCGGGTTTCGCCGCTATGGCACGGGCAAGCTCCAGCCTCTTCTGGTCGATGTAGTTCAGACTGCTCACCTCTACGTCGCCCCTGCCCCCCAATCCGACCGTGGCAAGCGCGCCGTTTGCTCGTTCGCGCGCAGCACGCCCCCACAATCGGTCGCGACCGAAGGCAAGCGACAGCACGATGTTATCTCGCGCATTGAGGGACTGTGCCAGACGCACGAGCTGGAAGGTACGCGCGATGCCGAGCCGCGCCCTGAGATGAGCGGCCAGCTGCTGCACCGGCTGGCCATTGAGGCGCACCTCACCTGATGTCGGGGTCAGGACCCCCGAGATCAGGTTCATGACCGTGGTTTTTCCCGATCCGTTGGGTCCGAGCAGACCCAGGACCTCGCCCTTCGAAACCTCGAAGTCGACGTCTTTCACGGCCACAAGGCCTCCGAACTCCTTGCGGAGGCCGCGAAGTTCAAGCGCGACGCTCATTGGACACCTCCTTGGCCAGATTCTTACGATCCTTCCGGTGTACAAGATGCTTCCATAACTGCTCGAACCGGGCGAGTACGCCTTCGGGGAACAGGAAGACGATCCCTATGAACAGCAGGCCGAGGATGATGGAGTAGTGGTCGGGGAAGCGGCCCGAAAGCCATTCGAACAAAAAGAACAGGGGCACGGCACCGCAGACCGGACCCCACAGACGAGACGCTCCTCCGAGCAAGGCCATGATCAGCGTGAGGAAGGAAATCGTTGGGTTGAAGACGATGCTCGGCTCCACATAGGTCCACCGCGGCGCTTGCACTGCCCCGACGAGCGTGATGAACACCGAACTGATGGAGAACAGGATCAACTTGACCCGCGTGACATCTACGCCCGCATGCCGGGCGACCACCTCGTCGTCACCGATGGCCCGCACCGCCAGCCCAAGCCGCCCTCGATCTATCCACCACCGAACCGCGAGCGCGACGGCGGCAATGGCAAGGAGCATGTAGAAGATCTGGTACGCTTCGACGTCCACGAAGATATACCGCCCGAGGGTGCCCGAGATGTTCACCTCGTACCAGGTGAGCAACTGTCTCACCATCTCGGCGAGGCCGAATGTAAAGATGACGAAATAGATGCCCGACAGTCTCAGGGTCGCCAGACCGACAACGAGGGAGGCGACAAATCCCACCAATGCTGCTGCGGCCAGGATGGCGTAGAAGGGTAGATGGTCAGCAAGAGCGGCGACCGTGTAGGCCCCTGTCCCGCAAAAGGCGACCGTGGCGAGCGACACATATCGCGTCGGGCCTGAAAACAGCGCCCAGCTCGAACAAAGGGCGACATAACTCATCACGCCGATCGCAAGACCAAGCCCGTAGTCGTCGACGAACATGGGAACGAGGGCCAGTAACGTCAGAATGGCCGCGAGTACGATTGGGAAGAAGAGGTTTTTCATGGTCGTTCTCAGCCGAACAGGCCGTTCGGCCGCCATAGCAGCACGGCCAAGAAAATCGCGTATATCGCAGCCAGTGTCAGGCCCGGATCGACCACAGCGGACACCCCGGCTTCCACAAGTCCAAGGATCAAGCCAGCGGCCATCGCCCCCGCGAGGTTTCCCACACCGCCCATGATCACCACCACGAGCGCTTTCATCGTGAGGAAAACACCGTCGGTGGGCGTGAACGGTTGATACATGGAGAGGACGACACCTCCTGCGGCTGCGAGCGCGCCGCCGACGGCGAAGGCGGAACGTGCCTGGCGTTCGTTATCGATGCCGACGAGCGGCGCGAAGCCCGGCCGCGTCGCCACCGCCCGTGTTGCCATGCCCCACCGGGTCTTCTGCATCGCCAGATAAAGGCTACCGCCGACCGCCACTGCCAGAAGCGCCCCGACCAGACGCCCGCTGGAAATTTTGGTGCCGAAAATGTCGACGGGCACTTCGAGCCAGTCATAGCCCCTGAAACCGCTGCCGAACGAAGACAGGTAGACGCCCTGGAGGAGGAACATCAGGCCGAATGTCGCGAGGATCGAATCCACCTCGAGCCTCCCTGTTTTGCGGGAGCGCCTTTCCAGCGGACGCATGATGAGGTCGTAGCAGAGATGGGAAGCGAGATAGCAGAGCGGCACGACCAGAAGGAACGCCACGAATGGGTTCAGCCCGGCGGCTGAAACCGCCAGGTAGGTCAGGAACGATCCGCCGATCACGAACTCGCCGTAAGCAAGGTTCATGATGCGGGCGACGCCATACTGTATGGTCAGACCGAGTGCCATCAGCGCGAAAGTGCCGCCCAGCACCAGTCCGACGACGAGAGTCGTGACCATTGGAGTCTCCTTTGCGCTTATGCCCAGGCTGGCTTTGGAATCACGGCCTTTACGGCTCCCGCACGGTCAGCGGGACCCACACCGACGAACTTTCCACCCTGCCACTGGCCGAGCAGCCAGAGGTCCGTCATCCGGTTTTTCTTGAGCTTCACATTGCCAATGATGGTCTCGAAGCTGCCGGACGCGATCTCCTCCGTCACGGCGTCGCGGTCGAGGCCGCGCCTCTCGATCGCCTGTTGAAGGATCTGGAGGCTGGTATAGATGACCGAACTCGCCCAATAGTCCGGCGGGGTGCCGAGCAGTTTCTTGTGGCGCGCGACATAGGCCTGCATTTCCGGCCGTGAATTATCGATCCCGCCGAGGCTCATTACGCCCTCGACCTTGCCCTCGTTGATGTCCGAATAGATGGGGAAGCTCGTGCCGACCCCGGTGTAGAAGACTTTCGGATTGAACGAGTTCAAACGCGCCTGCTTGGCGATCGCGAAGCTGTCGGGCGGGTACGACAATGCCATGAACACGTCGGCGCCCGATGCGGCGACTTCGTTCAGCAGTCCAGTAAAGTCCTGCGTCCCGATGGGGTAGGACTTGTCCATCACGATTTCGAGGCCAGCTTCCGGCAATTTGAGCCGCGCTTCCTTGACCAGTTCAATGCCGAAACCGTCAGCCACCGAGATGATCGCCAGCTTTTTGTTGGTGGCGTCGCCAGCCGCTTTCACTGCGTCGGCGAACGTGGAAGCGTACCCGCTCGCGGCTCCGAGGAACCAGAAGCTCCGCTTCCACTTCGCATGGACGTCGATCTCGTCCGGAATGAGTGACGTTCCGATGAGCTGAGGATAGCCGAAGCGGTCCATCAGCGGAGCCACCGCCAGATTGAATGCCGTTCCCCACGGCGGAAGTATGAAGTCGACCTTGTCCTGGCGAGCCAAGCGTTCGATGCCACGAACAACCTCTTCTGTTGTCGAGCGGTCGTCATACGCGACGACCTCGATTGGAAGGCGACTGCCGTCCGGCAGCTTCAGCCCTCCGGCCGCTTTCACGTCCGCCGCCCAAAGCTCGTAGTTCGGGATGGTCGTCGATCCTGCACCGGGCGCATTCACGCCTGTCTTGGAAACAACATAGCCGATCTTGACAGACTTCCGATCGTCGGCCGCGCGCGCCGAAAACCCAGCCGCAAGGACGGCCGCCGATCCTGCTCCCGCGAGTATACTGCGTCTTGTCAGTCTCATCGTGATCTTCCTCCTCAAAGGATACCGAGCCGAATGCGGACATGCCTCGTCGTTCGGCAAGCCTAATCGGCCGACCGCGCTGTCATGTCAGAATCTTCGAGACGCCGCCGCTAGTGGGCGCCGAGCAGGACGACCGCGATGGTAGCGGGCTTGTCGTTCGGATTGCGCCAGCCATGTCGGGCACCGTGCTGCACGAACGTGTCGCCGGGCTTCAACTCGACGATCACGCCATCGTCAAGTTCAAGGCTGATCCGGCCGTCGAGTACCACGCCGTAGTCCAGCGTCGGCGTCTTGTGCATGCCGGGATTTTCCATTTCGAACGTCTCTGCGATCCCGGGCGCTGCTGTGAGGTGCTCGGGGCCGGCGAGTTCAGGTTTGAAGTCATGCGACATAAAGACGGCGTCCGGGGGGAACGTGATCAACATGAAGGTCGACCCTCCGGGCGGCTGGAGCAACGTGCCTTCAGCTGCCATCGGGTCCGTGCCATTGTACGGTACCGAGGGAACCTCGGACGTCGTCCAGATCGGAGCCGATACAAAGCCCGGCGTATGTTGGAGTGCCATTTCCCTGGGCGAAGGCCCGTCGCTAATGACCACTGCTTTGCCGGCGGCGTTCTCGCCGAGGACGACACGTCTGACTGTCATGAAAACCTCCCGCATGACATTAAAAGCAAATGGCCTCCCGGTTTTCCGGCAAGCCCCGGTATTTAGGGATGGATCACGTAGTTGGAGAAGCCACCATGACGTTGCGCTATACCCGAGATCGCCTTGTTGACCTCTGCCAGTGGATAGCAGTGGGTCTCAAGGATGGAGAAGTCTGCCACGCCGGACGCCACCATGTCCGCCATCTCCTGCCCTTCCTGGGCCGTGAACCATGCCGACCCGTAGAGCCTCTGATTGTGGTCCATCAGCCAGTGGACATCGATCGGGATTTCCCCGGCGACAGCGCCGATGTCCACGGCGACACCGCCACGGCGCAGGCCGCGCAGGCCCTGGAGGAAAGTCTCCTGTTTGGCACCGGGACCAAGGCAATCGATAAAGGCATCCACCCCTTCCCCGTCGGTATGAGCAAGCGCAAAGTCGGTTACGCTGCCTTCGTCGATGGAAAAGACTTCGATCCGGTTGGGCGCAAGTGCCTTGATTTCCTCAAGGAGCTTCTTGTCGCGGCCAGTACCAAGGATCTTGTTCACCCCAAGAGCGAGCCCGAACACCGCCGCACCAATCCCCAGCGTGCCGCTGATACCGTTCACTAGGATGGTGTCACCAGGTCCCGCCTTGACCTTCTTGAGAGCCGAATAGGCCGTTCCCATGTAGCCCAGACGCGCAGCCTGGTCGAATGTCATGTTGTCGGGAATGGTCACGATCGCGGAAGCGGGGGCAACCATATATTCGCTGAGGCCCCCAATTGGATAGTCGTCGAACGTCTGCAGCGCCTCCGTGCTGAAGCCGAAATAGCCTTGGAAAGCATAGTGGCGGCAGGAAATATGATCTCCGTGACGGCAATGACGGCAAGTCCCGCAGCTGCGACCGGGATTGACATAGACGCGGTCACCCGGCTTGAGGCTGCGGACGCCGCTGCCAACGGCCGCGATTTCACCGGCGGGATCGAGGCCGAATACCGCAGGAAGCGGTGGCTGCGGCATATGCGGGAACCATGTCGGCCAATTGGCAAGAATGTTGTGCAGATTGGGCACGATACCGCAGGCTCTCACTCGGACAAGAACATCCATGTCGCCAGGTTTCGGCATCTCCAGCATTTCGATCCTCATTGCGTCACCGACCGCATGCATGCGCGCAGCCGTCATCGTTGTGGGGATATTCATTGCTTTCCTCCGATTGCTAAAATCGCCAGCCCTCCAGCTGGCGCCGCCATACGGAGAGAGCTACTACAATAATTTCGAAATTTCAAGCGATTTCGTAAATATCATTTCTCGTCCGATATGGCCGGGATCGAACTGCCAGTGGCGCCAGGCATCCAGACGACCGGTGCGGCACCGGCCTGCCCCGCGTTGGGAGCATAATATTGGCGGAGCTTCAAACTTCTGCACCATCGACGGATTTGCCGCGACCGGTCCAACGCTCAACAAAATGCGGAGCCAGCAGATGACATACTTGCCAATCGACCTCGCGATTGTTTACGATATTATATGTATTTTCGAAATTAGAGGATATTTTCGAATGCGATATGTAAGCTGCATCCACGACGGTGCGTCACGATATGGTTGTGTCACTGGTCATTCTGTTTGCGATCTCGGCCTGCGGACGGGCCTCCCCGACCTGAAGAGCCACATCGCATCGCATTTCGACAACCTCGGTCGGGAATCCGATCTCAAGACGGATTTCGACCTCGCCGACGTGGTGCTTCAGCCTGTAATTCCTAATCCCGAGAAGGTCATCTGCGTGGCGATCAACTATCGTGAAAGCGATTCTCCTTCCCCGGACGAGCCTGAATACCCCGTTGTCTTCACCAGGTTCGCCAATGCCCAGACAGGTCATAACACACCGCTGCTCAAGCCAGACGTGTCTGACAAATTCGACTACGAAGGCGAACTGGCCGTCATAATAGGTCGGGCGGGCCATAAGATCGACGAATCCGACGCCCTCGCACATGTTGCAGGCTACTCGTGTTTCAACGACGGCAGCGTCCGTGATTGGCAGAAACACTCTTCCCAATTCACGCCTGGCAAGAACTTCGTACAATCTGCCGGATTCGGACCTTGGATGGTGTCCGCCGACGAGATTCCCGATCCCTCGGGGTTGGATCTCTGGACCAGGGTAAACGGCGAACTGCGTCAGTCGACCAATACCAGACGTATGATGTTCCCCATACCGTGGCTGATCTCCTACCTCAGCCAGTTCACGAGGCTGGAACCGGGCGATGTTATCGTCACCGGCACTCCAAAAGGGTTCGGTTCCAGCCTTCAGCCGCCAAGGTTCCTTCAGGTCGGCGATGTCGTGGAAGTGGAACTCGAAGGCATTGGCGTATTGCGAAACCCTGTGGCCTAAGAAACGCCCCTTCGATGATTGGGAACAGTGGACGCGACGCTCTCAGTCAAAAGACGGGCAGCCGACCGACATGGCCGGGTCGCGGGGGCTTGCCGGCTAAGATGCCAGGCGCTTGTCCGGTGGTCGGTATTCTCCCACGACAGGAGATGGCATGGCTCTGTGTTCCAGCCGAAAGCTCGAGAGAAGTTTTCGGAGCTCAGCACTTTCGTTCACAAGACCAGCGCCCCCAGCACTCATCTGTTCGACCATGGAGCATTCTGCTGGGTGGCTTGATCCATGTGATTGACGGCCATATTAACCTCGGAAAGCCCAGTCGACTGCTCCTGCGCGACCACGGAAATTGCAGCCATGTGCCGGTTGATGTCGCGGACAAGGCTATCGATGTCCGCGAGCCCTTGGCCGGTTTGGTTTACGAGCTTGATAGGCCAATGCGGATGTCGTCTCGCTTAGGCGACGCTCGGCCTCCTCTTCGGTGCGCCTTTGATCGTCCATCCGTCTTCGATTGGTGGTCTTTCTCATACCTGCCGCCTGCTGCTACAACTCCCGCTTCTCTATCTCTGCAACGCGAAAATGCACGAGCGCTCTTGCGATCTGCCTGGCCTCGTCATCGCGCTCCATCAACGGCACCTCAGTCGTGGCATCGCCGTTCGTCAACGCTGCCAGTCCGTTCTACGAGAACTGAGCCCATTCAAGCCAGTTGCAAAATCCCACTGAAATGCCGGCAGCAACTGTTCGATGCTCTTCTTCGCATCGCCCGTCTTCTGGTTGATCCCGTAGCGCTTCGAAAGCGCTCTCAGGCTCTCTTCACTATTTTGTATTGCTCGACGGATTGCCACCTCTGTCGTCGTGGCGCTCCCGTGTAAAACCTGGCCCATAGTGCTTCCCTCCATTCCAAGGAAAATAATGCACCATCAAATGTGCCGGGATCAAACACCTAGGGCATGAAGGCAAGCGGCCGCTCAGAGCGGCTGCTTTTCAATGGCGACTTCCTGATGAATGACATTCAGGAAATAGCGAACGGCAGGAGAGAGGAAGCTCCGTGACCGATGGACGATGTCGAACTGACGGCGGAGTGTGGTCGCCGGGTTTTCTAGCTCGACTATCCCTGTTGATGCCGACAGGTTCTGGCGCGACATGAAGCTCAGCAGATCAGTCTCTTCGAGAATGAAGGGCGCGGCAACAAGAGGCGTTGCAGTAACTGCAGCATCTGGAGCTGGGTACCCCGCAGCAATGAATACCTGCTCAAGCCACTGTCGTGTCGAGACAGCAGGCGTCGGCAAGACCCATGCAAATCTCGACATTGCCGCCAGAGTGGGTTCCTCATGAACTAGCGGATGGTCTTTACTCGCGACGACTACGACGGTGTCGCTCAAAAGCGGCGCTGAAACAATCCATCCGTCGGCTTCAACAGGACGTCCGGGACGGACAATGATGTCGATCGAACCGGCCTTGAGAGCGTCCTCCAACACGTCATCCATCGCGGTGCGGATTAGCAAATGAAGGTCCGGCGCCTTTTCCCGCAATGTGCGGCAAACGCGCGGAAGAAAAAATTGAGCGATCGACGCCGAACAGCCGACGCGCACCGTTCCTGCGATCCCCTTGCGAAATGACGAGACCTGAGTGCGGATATCCTCAAGGTCATGCGCCAGCAACTGATACCGCTCCTGCAGGAGTTCACCGGCTTCGGTTAGGACGATGCCGCGCCCTGCCCTGTCGAAGAGCGCAACACCATAGGCATCTTCCAACCGCTGGATGCACTTCGACAGGGCAGGCTGCGACAGGTTCAGTGCCTCGGCTGCGCGCCCGAGATGGCCGAACTCGGCAACCTTGAGGAAGTAGCGAAGGTCGCGAAGGTCCATTGATTACCCAGAGTTATGAAAGGTTGAAAATTCGCGAATAGACTTGCGGAGCCGCTGGGTCAATAAGCAGTCCCGGTTTTCGGCAATCTGCCACAACGAGCAGATCGAGAACATTTTTTTATTGGTCGCCGGGAGGAACCGTTGCGGCCCCGCTTACAGTGACGGCAAGCGCCGTCGGGAGGACCTTGTGATCGCCAGTCTCGGCTATCTGATGATAGCGTCGTTCCTGATCTCCGTGATCAGAAAGCATATTTCCGTTTTTGCCGGGCTCATCGGCGTGTCTATTGTCTTCGGCGGCGCTTCGGCGCTCTGGACCACCGGATCGATCGATCCGATCTTCGGCTGGTTCCGCGACGGGCTTTTCTACACCGTCAACGATGCAGGCAAAGTCAACCTCGGCACCATCAACCCGACAATCATGATCCTTTTCGCGATTATGTATTTCAGCATCATGATGAATGTCGGGCTGTTCGACCCTCTCTGCACATTCCTTATCCGCCGCGCCAAGGGCGATCCTCTCAAGATCCTGATGGTCACGGTTTTCGTGACATCGGTGGTGACGCTCGACGGCGACGGCACAACGACCATCCTGATCATCACCAGCACGTTCGCGCCGCTCTTCCGCCGCATGAACATGAAGCTTTCAAACCTGGCAATGCTGATCATCCTGCCAACCGGTCTCGGCAACTGTCTGCCGTGGGGCGGCCCGCTCGTGCGTGCTGCGGCCGTTCTGAAGGTCGAGGTCAACGAACTCTTCATTCAGATCCTGCCGATCCTTGCCGTATCGCTCGTCTACATTTTCTTCCTTGCCTATTTCATGGGCCAGAAGGAGCGCAGGCGGCTTGGATTCGATTCTGAAGGCTGCGGACCAGATCGACCGTCAGCAGATCGAAGAGATGGTCAATGTCATCCTCGACAATGACAAGGAGCTGAAGCGCCCGCGGCTCTTTCTGTTCAATCTGGCCCTGACCGTCGCAACACTGGTCGCCGTCCTGATGGGCTGGGTCGGCGGAGCACTTGCCTTCACCATCGCCACTGCGGTCGCGCTCGCCGTCAACTACACGGCCGCCGAACAGCGCGAGCGCATCACGGCCAATGGCGGCGATGCGATTGCCGTGACATCGATCATCATTGCGGCCGGCTTCTTCCTCGGCGTCCTCAGCGGCAGCGGTATGTCGACGGCTATCGCCGAGACGCTGACGCATCTCATTCCGGAATCGCTTGGCAGCCACGTCGGCATCATCTTCGCACTGGTCGGCGCGATCGCCTGCTACGCGCTTCCGATCGATGCCTACTATTTCGGCATCCTTCCGGTCATCGCACCGATCGGCGCCAAATACGGCCTAACTCCGCATGAAGTCGGCATGGCTTCCTTCATGGGTCAGGCCATCCGCTACGGCTCGCCGACGGTTGCCTGGCTCTTCCTTCTGATGGACCGCACCGAGATGTCGTTCGCCGACTATCAGAAGGAATTCTTCAAATATTCGATCCCGATGTTCGTCATTTTCATCGTGGTCGCAATCGTGACTGGCGTTCTTCCGGTCTGATGCCGGAAGCATAACTCGAAGGACAATCCATGCAGACTTTGGGCTTTCTTGGTTTCGGCGAGGCTTCCTACAATATCGCCGAAGGCCTGCGCGACGAGGGGATGACAGGCATTCGCGCCTTCGACGCGGCCTGGCAGCGCGAGCCGAATGCCTCGCTCATTCAGGAACGCGCCGGCAGGTCCGGCGTGGTCCTTGAGGCATCTGCGGCGGATCTTATCGGCAAGGTCGACATCGTCGTCTGCTCGATCAGCGCAAACATGGCGGTCCCGGTCGCCGAGCAGAGCGCTGCGCTATTGCGGCCCGAACAGATCTATGTCGACCTCAACTCGGCAGGTCCCGACACCAAGACGAGTGTCGATCGCATCATCTCGCCCCGCGCCACCTTCGTCGACGTCGCCGTTATGGGAACGGTGCCCGGAAACCGTCACAAGGTTCCGATGCTGGCATCGGGCAAGGGCGCCGTCGCCATCGCTGATTATCTCAATCGCTTCGGCGCAAAGGTGACGGCGATCGACGGACCGGCAGGCAAGGCCTCGGCTTCGAAGATGTTTCGCAGCATCTTCATGAAGGGCTATGTGATGCTGCTTCTCGAGGCAGTGGTTGCCGGGCGCCAGTTCGGGCTCGAAGACGATGTGCTCGATTCGATCCGGGCGTCGCTCACCACGGACGACTTCATCAAGCAGGCAACCGACCTGATGGCCCGAGGCGTTATCCACGCCGAGCGGCGTGAGCACGAGATGGACGAGGTCATCGCGACGCTAAACAGCCTCGGCGTCGACGCGACCATGTCCATTGCCGCGAAAGACAAGCTCGCCTGGTGCGTCAAGCAGGGCTTCCGCGAACACTTCAACGCCAAGCCACCGGAAGACTACCACGACATTTTCGCCGTGCTGGCAAAGTAATCTGAACGGAAGGATCACCTCCATGTCAAATATCGGATTTCGCATCTTCACGAAGATCAATCGCCCGGATGCAGCACTCGTCGAAGGCCTACGCGGCCTGCCAACCGCCAATATCGGCGACTGCCTCAACCGCTCTTCGATGCTCGACGCTCGCATCCGCAAGATCTCGAAGGGCAACCTGATCGGACCTGCCTTTACGGTGAAGAGCCGCGCCGGCGACAATCTGCTGCTGCACAAGGCGCTCGACATGGCGCAGCCTGGCGATGTCATCGTATTCGATGCTCATGGCGACTTAACGAATGCGATTACCGGCGAACTGATGATGCAGACGGCGGTTCAAAAGAAACTCGGCGGCGTCATCATCGACGGCGCTATTCGCGATCTCGCAACGCTGAGAGAAATGGACCTGCCGATCTTCGCCGCCGGTGTGACGCCAGCTGGTCCCTACAAGGACGGTCCCGGCGAAATCAACGTGCCCGTATCGATCGGTAGCACGGTCGTTCATCCCGGTGACATTCTCGTTGGCGACGACGACGGCATCGTGGTCGTCCGCCAGGCGGATGCTGCAGAGATCGCCGAGAAGGCACGCAATAAGCAGACCTCTGAAGACGACAAGATGAAATCGATCATCGGCGGTACACTGAACACATCCTGGATCGACAAGGAACTAGCGGCCAAGGGCTGCGAGATTATTGAGGATACCTATCGCTAAGCGGACCGGAAAAAACATCACTCTGCAAAAACAGCGGAGGTACGTCGGCCGCGGAGCGATTGCCGGCCCACATTGCGCACGTCGCCCGATACCCCGGCCAGCCAGCGGGCGACTTGATTTGCAAAAAAAGCGCAAGGTCCTTCCGCGTTTCCCGCGGAGGGGCTAACGAATTGCAGGCTCGTAGCCACGGTCAACACGAGACTTTTAAGGTCTTGAACGGAATCGAACCAAAAGCATACAGAGGCGAGAAAGTGCCAATAAGCAAATTCAGTCAGATGCTTAAAATACCGCGTCGCCAACGAAGCATTGATTTCATTCCATAAATCAGAGCTACTCATCATAGGCTCGGCTGCCACTCTGACATGTGCAGTATGTTTCCCCCGAGCTTCTGAAATGCCCGTTGGCGACAGGAAAAAACAATGATCTGCTGGTCTCTCGACTGTCGATGGAGTGCGTCAAACATCTTCTCAATGCGATCGTCATCCGAATAGACGAGTGCGTCATCAAGGATAACCGGCGCCGGCCGATCGTCGCGCGCAAGCAGCCTCGCAAAGGCAAGTCGTGTCAGTACAGAGAGCTGCTCCCGCATACCTCCACTCAGGCGATCGACCTCCTCTTCCTGTCCGTTGCGCAGAATAGTGTGCGGCAGAAGCGTCTTCTCGTCGAAGGTAATCGAAACGTCATCGAAGAGTAGCCTTAGAAGCGGCCCCAGTTCTGCCATGACGGGCTTGAGATAAAGTTCGCGGGCTTCAGACCGGGCAGTCTCCAATGCTTCAGTCAGCCGCTGGAGAACAGCTACTTCCTTCTCGAACGCCTCGGCGCGCGCCTTCGCGGCAGAATAAGCCTCGGCGGCCTCACGCCATTTCTCTTCCACCGCCTCGTCTGACTGCGCACGGATCTCGGCGTTCAGGCCGGCCATGATCTCGCGTAGCGCGTTGATCTCCCTATCGGTTGCCTGCTCGATTGAAAGCGCGCGCTTCAGTGCGGCCTCGACCGCGTCCAGATCGACCGCGGCAGAGTCGAGCTTTGCAATATGCGTTTCGGACTTGGAGAGCGCGACGTCGAGGTCAGCCAATGTGTTCGATAAAACCTGCGCGCGCCCAACCCGACCTTCTTCTGGACCTAGGATCGCTTCGACCTGGATCTGTTCGGCCATCAACGAAGCCAACGCCGTCTCCGCTGCGACGAAGGCTTCGTCGGCTCGTGCCTGTTGGGGCTCTACCTCCCGCAAAGCCTGTCGTGTCTTCTTCCGTCGCTCTTCGGATTCGAAAAGAGCTGCCCGGACCAGCGTGGGGCTCTCTTCCAATTCGACGGGCTCGGCGCTAATCACCTCATCCGCGGCAACATCCTCTCTAAGCTTGGACAGTCCCTCCGGCGCGAGAAGCGACAGCCGAGCCCGCAGCTCCCGCAGGTCAGCGTCAACCTGCTGCGCGCTGACCTGCCGCGCCCGTGCCTTAGCCAGGCTTTCGACACCCATTGATGCAAGTAGCGTGTGCCGCTTTGCTTCGGCCTGCTCAAGGCGGTTGTCGCTCGCAGCCTGATGGTTTGAGCGTACCGTAATCGTGCCAAATCCTGGCACCTCAAGCTGCGCTTGACCATCGTAACTGCGCTCTTCCCCGTCGGTCAGCGGCGTGCCGTTCATGGTCACAAGGTCTGCCGCATCCTTACTGTAGTGAATCGCAAGTGAAGGACGAGCGGCCTCATCGACGGCGCGAAGCTTCGCAATTTCAACTTCCAGGGTTTGAAGCTCATCGATGGCATTCGGAAGTATCTTCAGAAGTGAGAATTGCGCTTCGCCCTCTTCGAGAGCCTGGCGGACCGCCTCCGACTGGGCCAGTTGTTCCTTCAATTGAGTCAAACGATCCGCTGCCTCACGCGCCCTCAGTGCCACGTCCAGACGAGCAAGCTGATCTCGTGCCTGCTGCTCCTCAGTCTCCGCGGCATCTACATCCTCACGAGCCTTTTCGATTGCCTCAATGGCCTCGTGGCGCTTACGCAGGGCATCGGCACGGCGCGCTTCGTCCACAACAAGCCTCTCCTGCAGTGCCTTTGCCTTTTCAAGGGCTGCCAAGAACGTCTTGAGCTCCCGCTCCGCACTGTTGCGTCGTTCTCGAACGAGTTTTAGTTCCGCTTCAGCTGTCTTTAACTTCTCGCTATGTGCCTTCGCAGCGTCAAAACCAGCCTGCGCCTTCGCGACTGCCTTTTGCCGCTCTGCCCTGTCCTCGGCACTGTCTAGTTCGGCAAGCCGCTTTGCTGCGTTCATCCGCTTGTTCAACGCCTCTCGTAGAACGGTGACTTCGCTTAAAAGCCTCTGCTCGTCCGCAGCGAGTTTTTCGCGCTCCTCAATGGCGGCGGCGTAGCGTCCACCACTCTTCGGTCTCCCGGTGGAGGTGACCATCTCCGAAAGCGCATCTTTCGCGGCGCTCATGATCTCAGCCATCCGGCGCCCGCCAGTAACGGCCTCAACCTCTCCCTGCACGGATTCTAACAAGCTCTGCCGGACCTGCTTTTCACCATCTTCTTCGGAGCGGGTTCGCTTTTCGATCCCAGTAATTCCCTGGCGAACCCAAAGGAGACCGGCTGGCCCGGCGGTACCCCCTCTGATCAAACGGGCAATAAAGTTTTCGGCCTCGTCTGCCTGGGCCAATAGCCGACCGGTCCCAAGATCGGTAACGCGTGCGGATCGGCCGCCATAGTATTGCTTGGTAATCCGAAAGCGGCCTTCCGCCGTAGAGATGTCAGCTTCGAGCAGCGGATTGCCACCGCTGTAGGGCCGCAATTTTTGAACATCGGCGGGAGTGCCAGAATGTGGTTGAAAAAAGAGCGCATGCAGCGCTTCAAAGCTCGTCGACTTGCCAAACTCGTTGGCAGCGCAAAGGACGTTAACGCCATCGCCAATACCATCAATGGCAACACCACGATTGGCAAACCGCTTCACGTTGAATAAGCGTAGTGCCGAAATTTTCATGGTGTGATCACCTGTGCGTAAGAATAAAGGCGTACAAGCGCCGCCCGTGCGATATCACGTTCAGACGATGCACGACTCTCGTCGTCGGCCTCGGCACGTAACGCATTCGCTGCCTCGCGAAGCGCGCCTCCGCGATCTATCTGGTCAAGGTCTTCGACCTCGTACTCCGTCGCAATACCAATGTCATCCAGCTCGAGGAATGCGAAATCCGGCAACAGTCTCTCGGCCGCACCCGCCAACGCCGCCCGCGCCGCCAGGCGGCTGCGGCCTGTCGCCACCACGCGTGCGAGTGTCTTCCTTCGATGCCTGGAATCCGGCAGGAGCGTTTCTAAGGCCGACACGGGATCGTCGCCTTCGAGAAGGTGGAGATCCAGCCTGCGCCAGGCAAAGCTTTCCGTCGGCAACGGCGTTACCTCGGGCTGGGCGGAGGGGCCGGCAATGCTAACAAGCAACGCGGTGCCTGGACGTTGGTGTTTGAAACGGTCGGGTTCAGGCGTACCACAGTAATGGGTTCGCTGATCGACCTCGACCGCGCCGTGCCAATCGCCAAGCGCCAGATAGTCAAGGCCGGCTCGCCGTGCCCGGTCCACCGCAATAACATCCGAGGCGGTTGCCTCCTCCGAGAAACTCTGAATTGCGCCATGGGCAAGCCCGATGCGAAGCGCTCCCTCTGGCGTTCCTTCGCCATCCATCCATTCAGTCAAATCCCGGCCAGGACGGCGTGTGGTGCAAGGGGCCGGCAATAGAATAACGTCCCTCGCCAACTCGACCGGCCGAGGCTCGACCGCGAGCACGACATTTTCCGGCACTTCTACATTTAGCGTCGTCCAAAGCTGCGTTGCCTGCAGCGAATCGTGGTTGCCGGGCAAAATTATCCATTGGATCGGGGCGTGGTTTTGCATCTCCGCGAGAGCCTGTCTTCGGACATCCGACGCAGGCGTTTCGGTGTCGAATGTGTCGCCCGCGAGCAGAATAGTGGTGGCGCCTTGTTCGCGGGCGTGCTGAGCGAGCCGCGCGATGACTGCGTGTCTTGCTTCGCGCAATCGACTGGGCAAGTCGCCCGAGAAATTGCCGAAGCGCTTGCCAAGATGCAGGTCGCTTGAATGGATAAATCGGAACATGGCTACTCGAATGAATGGGGGGTTGAAATATGCCGCCGCGCTCTCGCAATGGCTTCGTCAAGCCGTGCACGGGAAACAGCGGCAAGACGCTCGACACCAAGCAGCCGAGCCAGATCTCGCGCCGGATCTAATTGGTCCAGTAAGTCGGGATTATCGAGTACCACAAAAGCGAGTTCAGCAAGCGGGATATCGGCGATCGATCTGCGTGCATCTTCGCTGGCTGGTTGCCGGTATGGAATAATTTCGGAAACGGCTCCCGCCTTCCAGACAAATTCGCCGCTCGATTCCTTGGTCGTGTGGAGACCGCGGAGATGAAGGTCGATCCTCTCTCGGATCTGTCCACCGGTACGCAACCAGCCGTGCGCCCGAGAAATCCGCTGGGCTAGTATGTCTGTGCGTACCGGGCTTTCGGTTTCGATGACCACTTCGATCATGCCTCGCAGGGTATCTCTATAACCGAATTCGAAGAACTGATCGGGATCGGCTCGGAAGCTGGACAGATCAGTGACACGATATCGCAGCCCATCCAATGCTTCGTCGCCGACCGAGGCGACAGGTGGTTGCGTTTCAACAGATTCAGACATGCTTGATGAGGGCGGCGTTTCCACAGAGACGAGTTCGGTCTCAACGATCGCTGGAGGCGAGATAGCCGGCTCGACAGGAGGGGCGGCTTCGTCGTCATGAATTTCGTCAATCCCCTCCACCTCGTGCCCCATGTTCCAACGGGTGGCAGTGTGCTCCGTTTCCGTGGCACGGCGCGCCCTGCTCTCCACCAGCAGTGCTTCGAGGCTGGCATGAAGTCGCTCGGCGCAGCCTGCTGCATCGAACCACCAATCGGTCGACCAGACACGCAATATGTTCCACCCAAGGCCTCTCAACACCTGTTCACGGACCTTGTCGCGGTCTCTGGCGGTGGCCGATCCATGATAGGTCGCGCCATCGCACTCCACGCCCGCCAGATAGCTACCAGCCAGATCCGGATGGCGGATGCCGAAATCGATCCGAAATCCGGAAATCCCAACCTGCGGCACGACTCGCCAGCCGCGGCGCTCCAATTGCGCAGCGACGGCCTCCTCGAACGGGGAGTCGAAACCGCCGACAGAGCCGATATCCTGGGCCGGCAGGGCGATCGCGCCACGCTCAGCGTAGTCGAGGAATGTCTTCAGATGTTGTACGGCGAGTGCCTTTGTGCGGGTCGGGTCGATCTGGTCAGCCGTGAAACCCGAGAAGACGATGAGTTCCTGCCGCGCACGTGTCACAGCAACATTGAGGCGGCGCTCGCCACCGTCCCGGTTGAGCGCCCCGAAATCCATCGTGAGCTTGCCAGCGGCGTCCTTCCAGAACGTGATCGAAAACAGGATGACGTCTCGCTCGTCACCCTGGACGTTCTCCAGGTTCTTGACGATCGTGGGCTCGACCCGTTCCTCGACAAAGAACCACTCCAGCTCCGGATCATCTCGGCGCGCGGCATCGAGGAGATCGAGGATCAGCGACTGCTGCTGCGCGTTGAAGGTGATAACCCCAAGCGTCGGGCGATCTTTTTCAGGCAATTTCAACCCCGCCTTCATTTGGGAAACGGCTTCTTTTGCGACTGCCTCTGCTTCGATCCGGTTGGTTCTGCTCTTCCCACGGTCGTAGATGCCGTTGGGTACCTTGCGCAGATGCACGGCGCGGTCTTCGACGGCGGGCGACGGGAACGTTACCAGACGGTTCTGGTAGTAGTGATGGTTTGAGAAAGCGATCAGGGACTCGCTTCGGCTGCGATAATGCCATCGCAAATCGCGGACTGGAATGCCAGCTGCCTTCACCTCGTCAAGAATGCTCTCCAGATCCTTCTCATGGTCGGCGACGTCCTCCTCGTCCTCGTTGCGTCCGAAGAAGTTCGTCGGCGGCAACTGCTTCGGATCCCCGACGATAATCGTCTGGCGCGCTCGCGCGATGGCGCCGACAGCATCCCAGGTTGTTATCTGCGACGCCTCATCGAAGATCACAACGTCAAACAACGCCTGGTTCGGTGGGAGATACTGAGCAATGGAGAGCGGCGACATAAGCATGCAGGGCGCAAGCTTTGAAAAGTTCTGCGGCATCTTGCCGATCATGTCTCGTATCGACTGGCTCGGCCGTTGCAACTCCATCTGGTAGCGCAATAGGCCGAGTTCCGAATTACGGGAAACGCTCTGAACGGGCGGCAATCCGTGGGCAATCACACTGACGACACGTGAGGTAGCGTGTGATCGGACGAGATCATCGATTTCACGAAATTCACGAATTGCGTTTTCGTGCTGGAAACGGCGGAAATTCCGCAGAACAGGGTCTGCGTCCAGAACCTTCGGAAGCCACCACCTCGCGTAACCGAGGCGAAACGCAGCTCGCGCTTCATCGGGCCGGATCACCCCAGTCTCAATCTGTTCGACCAGAGAGGACAGGTTCGCGTGCATTGCGCGGCTTCTGATCCGGCGCCAGGCCGACCAATCGCGAAGCAGATGTCGTGCTCCGATGAGAGCATCAAGCTTCTCCCTGAGCGTCGCAAGGTCGACCACGTCTTTCTCACCAGAGCGATCCCACCCCGCAATCGTGCTGAAGCGCTGACGCGCTTCCTTAAAGCCTTCGACTGCGGCAAGAAGCCTGTCTCCCCCTTGCCGGACGCCATCGTTTTCAACCACTGCGTGGAGACATGGTGCGATGATGCGGAGCGCCGACCGTATCTCCTCCTGATCACGTCCCGGAAGCGGCATGGTGGCACGAAACTCTCGCGCTAGTTCCAAAGTTTGGGCAACCACTCCGACGTCTGTACCCAGGCCGTGTACCGGCAAGGGTTTTCCGTTCAACAGATTCTGGTCGATCGCCGCCAGGCAATCCTTCATGCGGCGCAATAGTGGAAGGTCCTGCTCCGGTTCCACGGTACCTTTATCGGCATAGCTTTGCAGCAGCTTTTGAATCTTGCGCTTGCCGAGCATCGCGTTTGGCCAAAACGAAGCGCTCGCCTCTCGCCATTGGCGATCCAGCGCGTCCGGATCAAGGTCTCGAATGGCGGAGGCTCCATAAGATGCTGCAAGTCCGCGCTCTGCTTCGCGATAGGCCTCGATAGAATTTCGAAGACTTTCCAGTGCCTCGGCACATCGCGCGAAGTCACGATCGAATGCGATCGTGATGTCGCGACCTCGGCATTTCTGCAGTGCTCGCGCTAGACCTTCCAGTGCTTGGAGTTCGGCTTGTGACGACCGTTCCCGCGGCTTCAGGCTCATGCTCGCGAGATACCCGTCGATTGAGCTGGCCAACAGATCGATCGCATTCTGCAACGATTGTGCGGACGCTAACAACCCATCCTGCCAGGCGGAAGTCCATTCGCCAACCCTGACAAGGTCCAGTGCTGGCTGCCGTTCGACCGATGCGAAGACCAAGCCGAGTTCGCCCGCAAGGTCTTCAAGCTCGCGTAACGTCTGCGCGTCATGAGCGTCTCGTTCCAACCATGACAAGGTTGGTGCCGGAGCGTCAACAGCCTTGAGCGCGACGCCCAATGCCAGATAAGTCGTCCATCCGTTTGGATAACGATTGTGCAAAGCTCCGACGTAGGCATTGAGCTCGTCGCGGCGCAATCGAAGTCGCTCGTTGATCGCGACCCACTCCGACGCATCTGTCCGACCGCCATGCTCCCAGGCTGCCTTGAGCTGTCCAAGGAAATGTCGGCGATCAGCCTTGTGCGAATGCAATTCGATGCAGTGATCTCCGAGGCCGTGCGCGCGTAATCGACGATAGACCACGTCGAGCGCGGCCGTCTTTTCAGCGACGAACAGGACCGTTTTTCCCACCGCGAGGCAGTTCGCGATCATGTTTGCGATGGTCTGGCTCTTGCCCGTACCGGGAGGACCGACAATGACGAAATCTCGGCCCTCAGCGGCCGCCAGGCTTGCCGCTGTCTGGGATGAATCTGACGGAAGAAGGCAAATAATGTCCGCTGGCGCGTAAGCATGATCGAGCTCACGCTCGTCGCGGAACGCCGATTGCCCGCCGCCTCCTTGGAAGGCTTCCTCCGGCGTATCGATCAGATGGCGGACCACCCGGTTCTCGCGAAGCGCCTCGGTGCGTTCGACGAGATCCTTCCACATGAGGAATTTCGCGAAGGAGAAGGTCGACAATGCTGTCTCGTCCACAACCTCCATACCAGGCACGTCACGGACCGCCTGCCGCATCATCGCGAGAAGACGCGGTACATCCACCCCATTGTCATCGAGCGGCAGATCGCCGCCGAACTGGGGAAGCGTCAGGTCAAAATCACGCTCCAGGAATTGCAAGAGAGTGGCATTGAAGCGCGGCTCATCCTCATGAAAGCGGATCGTAAAGCGCGAACTGGCACTGCGGCGCTCAAGCTTTACCGGAACCAACAAAAGCGGGGCTCGATAGCTGCGCTCATCCTCCGGTTTCTTCTTCCACCGCAGGAAGCCGACGGCAAGAAAGAGGGTGTTTGCTCCGCCCTCGGCAAAATCATTACGGACCTGCCTGTACAGGTCGATCAACCGAGCCTCGAGCTGGTGCGTGTCCAGTGGCGACGGGAGTTCGTCCCTCAGTAGAGCTTCGGCAGCAAAATTGCGCTGAAGATCGCGGCCGTGCACGTCACGATAGAGCGCCGCGTCCCGTTCGCCGAGCGGGTTCTGTTCGGGCAACGAAATGATCCGTACTGCAGCGCCATTCGCGAGTCGGTCTTCGAGAAAGGCGACGTCAGTGCAGAGAAATGGAATCGTCTTCTTCGATTCCGGAAAGTTGAGGAGCCGGTTGCGAAGGGTGAGATCCAACAGCTTCTTCTGCCAGCGGTCGATGCGGCCCGCGGCGGTGGTCGGTCTGACCTCGATGATATCAGCCGGTAACTCGCCGAAATTGGGGGCTGAGGGAAGTGGCAGATCTGCGACGGGTGACATTTCGTCATCGAGGACATTGCGCCGGATCGGCTCATGTGAGGCGAGTGGCATAACCCCGCCGCTTCTCGATCGCCTGACATCGATCGCCGCGACGAATGCGTGAGCTTCGCCTTCTCCGAGACGGCTGTCCAGGGCCCGCTGTGCACTTTCCAAGGTCATGGCGGGACGATGCGTCACGCCAGTCGTTTCAAACACTACCAACTCGCGCGATGCCAGGGCCTTTCGGACCTCCATATGATCCGTCTCGATCGCATGGGCAAAGGTTCTCTTGGACAGCCATACACCAACTGCCGCATGCCCATCGAACATCAAGACGACCGGATGCAATCCGGCGGCTTCCAGCCCGGCGGCAAAAAGAAGGGTAGTATCAAGACAGGTCGCCAGGCGCTCCTCGGCAATTGTGCTGGGACGCCGAATCTTCTGGCCGCGACTTTCAAAACTTGCCGGCGGCTCTGCGTAGTGAAACCCCATCCCGGCAACGGCTGAATAGATAGCTGCGGCGAGCATGTAGGCTCGCTGGGGATTCTGCGACTGATAGCCGTCCAATCCTCCTGGCTGACCGTGGGCAGCTAGCCTTTCCGCTGCCATCCGTAGGATTTGGGCAACTCCCGGATCGTTCGGCATAACGAAGGCTGGCAGCAGTTGCACCATATCGGCAACGCCTCCCCATTCGTCTCGCGCAAGCAGTCTGACGGGAAGGCGTCGTTCGTCCAGAATCTCTCCACCCCTGGATAGACGTAGCGTGATCTCACCGCGCTCTGCCTCATTTAGGCCGGAGAGATAGGCGGCGTCGAATTCGACTTTCCGATCGACCAGCGGAAGCCGATCGCCCGCCATCAGGCGATCAACAATCCATGATTTCGGCCTCAGGAACGAAGGCGAAGACGTCAGGTCGAGACGGCAGTTTTCAATGTGCCTATCAGTATTATTCTCAATCAGAATCGAGCGGATTACCGGAATGGCATTTTGGTAAGATGCGTAGGTGAAGCTGGCGGCAACATCGACAACAACGGTAGGATTGTCGGATTTTTCGGCTTCTTGTTCCTCTGTACCATTACTTTCGAAAATCTGCATTGCTGCCTCCCTCTCGCGGGAAGACTAGCGGCGTTTCGCAACTTTAAGAAGACCTTTATTTTTGTTGAGATCACATTTTAGGGTTTCCCCGAGCCATGCCCAAGGCTATCGTTTCTATTTGCATCAGCCGCTTCTGGAAGTCACTTGCCACTGAGAGGCGAGCATTCGCCTTGAAAGGAATCGAACTCTCCGCCCAGCTTGCTTAGCAAGCAAATACCTTAAAACACGTATCTGCCCACGTTCTCGTCGCCTTGGGCAACTCAGTCGGCAGCGGCCGGAGCGAATGGGACGACTGGCCGTTGCCTGGCGATGTTCCACGCAGCGCCGCCGCGGGCGCACCGGAGTCGAGCGTAACGAAGGGCATGATCCGGGCGCCTCAAAAAGGCGGCTCCGCGTCACCGTGTCCAATGGGACACGCAGGACCTCTCGTGCCAGGACACAGCTATCTCCCCGTCAGAGGCCTCATGAGGTATACCGTGAGAGCCAGAAATGGGATCGGAAGGGAACATTCCAATGTCCCTTGGCCAACCGCGCCAATTCCATTGAAGGCCGTTAGTCAGTTCTTGACCTGAAGCATCTCAGGGCATCGCACGCTGTGGGGGCCGCGGCTGAAAACGTGTCCGCACCTGATCGTAAAGGCGAAGCTCGCCCGGCATCTCGAGTGAAACAGCCAGGCCGAACGGAACCACCTCATCGACGGGAGCGGCAGGATCAGGATCGCGCTGGACTTTCAGCGTGATCGTCATGCCTTCGGTGACGACCGCGGCGCGGTCACCGCTCCATTGGCGTGTAAATACTGTCCCACGATTGGTCTGGTTCAAGTCGGGTTGGCCACCGTGACCTGCCACCGCTAGTCTGTCGAGTTCGTCGGGCTCCAGTATCTTCATCCTGACGGATCGATAGGACTTTCGCCCCGGCAGCACGGGTGTGAACCACGCGAGAGTAGCGGAAATGGAATGAGGGCGAGCCTGAGCACCCATGGCAACGGGGATTGGAACAACCACATCGACAACTCGCTCACGACCGAGGTCGCCAACGCACCAGAATGTAGCCCGATCTGCCGCACAGGCTACGGCATCATCAGCGTCGTATACGCCATAGCCAAAGAACCTGCGGATATTGTCTTTTTGGCGCGGTGCCTGACCCTTTCCGAACGGGCCAAGCAAGCGTTTCACGAGAGCGGCGGCCTCCTGAGGCCAGCGTGCCGGATGAACCAGAAGAGCTTTTAACAGGACAGCGCGATGTGTTCCGGAAAGCTGCAAGAACTCTTGGCCATAGGCCGCTTCCAGTGCGTCATGGATGCGATGTGCCGTTCGCGATGCGAGCGCTGTTGCCGCGCTCGTCCCATTCGTGAATGCCTCGGCGCCTTCGATGCCCGGCCGCGGGGGTGCTGCGACCTTCAGGCCAGCCCCACGCGCTGCTCCAGCAGGGCTGACGATGACGCTACTACCGCTGCCAATGACGCGAAGATGTTCGCGCGCTGCTGGCATTAGAATGTCAGGTTTGACTGAGTTAACAAAACCCGGACCAAGCGCGCTGGAAGGGTTTGCCGTATCGAGGTCCGTGAACGGATTGACGTTGACCCGGGCGGACGCCCGGTCAGCTTGCGAAACCCAGTCGAGATTGCGCCCGCCGATCGTCAAGCCATTAACGGTTTCGGATGGAGAGAGAAGTCGTCTGTCTGCTACGACGGCCGCAATGGCATTGATGATACCTTCGGCACGCGCGCCGGGCGTCGCATCCTCGAAGGCTATGCGGGTATTGAAAGCAGAGACGGGAAAGCTACCCGTCACGTTCCCGGCGCTCACCAGAAACAAAAGCCCGAACCGATAGGCAAGGCGGTCAAGCAGCCGCGCCCATGGCGATAGCTGACCATGGAAAGGCCGTCTCAGGTTCCCCAACGAAATGTTGACGATGATAACCCAGGGAGCCGACGGCTGCTCCCCTCCGCGCATTTGCAAGACCGCCTGGTAGATGAGATCGACGATCAGTCGGTCTGGGGGAAACCGATCATTGTTCCCCATCACGGGAATGCAGTGGATCTGGCGTGGAAGCGGCGGCTCGGGCCGGTTGCGGTCGCCGTGAACGATGAGCGATGCCATGGCGGATCCATGGACACGCTGAGCGACAAGCGCATCGGGCTCGAGCCCGAAATGGTCTTCGACATTGAGGTGCCGTCGGAGCAGCGGATGGCCTGCGACAGGAACACCGTCCAGCAAGGCAAGGATCGATGCTGTGCTAACAGGCGGTTCTGCCGCCGGCGCCGAAGGCTCAACACTGTCATTGGCCTCGATGCCGGTGACAACGCTCTGGGGCCGGATGTGCATGATTGGCTCGACGCCGGCCAAGCTTTCAGGCGCACGGTCAATCACCATCCGGATCGAGGCGACAGGGATTTGCGCCAGGATGGCATGGTAGGCGATGTCGTCGATACGCGCGCGGTGTATGAGGCTTCCGCCTGCCTGGGCGATCGCATGGATGACTGCGGTTTCGGCGGCAGCGCCGACGCCCGCTGCGGCTCGATAGATCAGTTCCAACTCCAGGGGAACAAGTTCATCGTCTGTGCGACCTTCAATCTCCTCTTGAAGAATTTCGGCGTCGAGCGGCTGCACGCGATCCGCAGGACCCCAGACCCGCAGGTCACGGAGGCAGGCGAAGACATCACGCCATGGCGCATAGCCATCAGGAAGAGCCCCCGTGGAGAGCCAAGTCTGCCAAAGCGATAGGATTTGTCGAAGCGCAACGAGGTCTGGCACCAGCAGGTAAGCGAAGGGTGCCTTGTCCTCGTCGCTTGGAAGCTCCTCCTCTTCGATCAATTCGAGACCGGGAACGCGATTGACGGCGCGCGCGAAATTGGCGACGTCACCTTTCACTTCAAAAACGAGAAGCCGTTCGGGAGCGAGTGAAGTTGGATCGGCGCGCAAGGAGAGACCCGTCGGGTCGCGCTGCAGCACCTGCGCCAGCCGAGTAAATTTTGGATTGAATTCCTGATCCTGCCTTTGCCGAGGAAATGGCTCAGGTCTTTGGATGTTTGCTTGTCGGCCTGGTTGTCTTTGAACGGGAGCGCTCGGGCGCAGCCGCAACATCGGTTTGGTCGGATCGCTCGCCATTCAGAATTTCCGGTCCCACGCGTGTGGCCCAGAGGTCTAGTTCTGAACGCAAAGCGTCATCGACGGAAAGCTCCCCCAAGCCGAGTATCTGCCTTCTTCGCACGTTCTGGCAGAAATCCAAAGCCTCGGCGAAGCTGACTGGGCCTAGTTTTCCACTGATTGTCTTCGATGTTGCTTTGGGGAGGTCTGGCCATTGCGAGATTATATTGTCGAGAAAGCCCTCTATGCGCTGGCGGTCCGGCGCCGGAAGACTCAGGCGCATTTGGAACCGGCGCCATACGGCGCGGTCGAGCAACTCAGCGTGATTCGTCGCAGCGATGACGACAACATAGCTCGGCAGTTGGTCGAGCTGCATGAGAAGGAAGGAAACGACGCGCTTGATTTCGCCAGTCTCGTGCGTATCGCCACGTTCCTTGCCGATCGAATCGAACTCATCGAAGAAGAGGACGCTCGGACGTGTGCGGACATAATCGAACAGCTTGCGAAGGCGAGCGTTCGTTTCACCCAGGTAGCTTCCGATCAGCGCGTCGTATCTCACCACAAAAAACGGAAGTCCCAAGCCTTCTGCAATGGCCTCGGCGAAAGACGTCTTACCATTGCCAGGCGGTCCGGACAGCAGGACGCGGTGACGCGGCTCGTAGCCATGCGCACGCAATACGTCGGCGCGCGTGTGCTCTTCGATCAACTGTTGTCCTCCCTGGGCGACCGGGAAAGGTAGCATCAACTGACTGAGTGTCGTGCGAGGCTCCAGTTCGAGTATCGTATCTTTACCAGATCCGGCTTGCGACGAATTTGAGGTAAGCGCAGGAGGCGTCACATTGACTGCCGCGAGCGCTCGCTCTAACCGATCGGCGACGCTGTGATGGTTTTTCGCACGCTCGTCTGCGACTAAGGCCTCCGTTGTCGACTTCAACGTCGCCCGGTCCCCGGCAGCGCCGGCCCTTACGAGGGAGATGAGAAGATCGCTACGGGCCATGATCTCGCTTGACTCTGCGTTTCCGGTTTGTTCGCCTCTGCGAATCTTACCGCAAATAGTTTACAAAGTCTGCTTGCGCCAGACCTGTGGTGGAATTACGGGCCAGTTATACATAAATTCGCGAGAGTCGACGGAATCAGACTGCTGATTGCTGCTGAGAAATGACGCTGGATGCACCCACGATGGCATCGCAATGTGTCAGCCCAGGGCAACTTCCTAGGCTGCGATCAAATCACAGCCCACGCCCGAAACCTCCCCCTCCCGGTCATCTCCCTCGAGCCCGGCTCCTCAACGATCCGGAGCGCCGCGCGCGGCGTCACCTCGAGCGCCTCGGCGACCATGCCGGCCGAGACCAGCGGCCGGGACATCACAAGTTCCACCAGACCCGGCAGATGCGAGGACGATCGCCGACCGACCAGGCGCCGCTCCATCATAGTTCGCGCCAGCGCCAGCCGGTCGTGCTCCTTGAGGCCGAGCGGCGGCCGCGATGATGCCGTTGACGACCGCCAGCGGCCTTGTATCGCGCGCGCGATGGCGGCGACGCTCAACGGCGATGGTTTGAGGCCGAGATTGACGGCGTCGAAATGCGCGCCTGTCGTGACACCCGCTTGCCGCAGCGTTTCAGCCGCCAGCAGCCGGCCGAGCCAGGCGCGTGCTGCAGCACCTGCAGATCGTTCCAGGCGTCGGGGGCGATGATCGCCTACAACACCGGTCGCAGACCGTCGGTTTCCGTAAGGACGGCGCGCCACTCGGCGAGGCGTCCATCCCCGTCCCAATCGAGATCGTAGACCAGCGATTCCTTGTCCCACCCGCCGTTTCGGCCGGGCGCCTTGGCTTCGGCGATCGCCGCCGCCGACCGAACCAGCAACGCGTCGATTCGGCGAGGTTCGCGGCGAAGGCATCGTCGGCCTGGAGCATGGCCGCCTCCCCCTCCCCCGCCCCGGCGGTTGCCGCGGGCGCCGGCTGCCTGACGCTTGCGCCTTCGTCGCTGGCGGCATCCGCCGCGTCTTCGCTCTCCTGCCCGCGCAGGCTGCGCAGACCGTCGGTGCTGAGCGCCCAGCCAGGCGGTTGCGCGGCGATGCGCCGACGGGTTCTCAGGACGTCGCGGGCGATGGTCGGTTCGTGGGTTGGCGCACGGACGTCGACGGGCGTCATGCAGCACCATGTCCTGGAGGTGCACCAGCTTACTGCCGATCCACAGCGAGGCGCAGGCATCGGCGAAATGCGATCGTTCGATCCAGCCCACGCCGAGCGTCAAGTGGGCGATGTGCTCGTGGAGCCGCGACAAAACGGATGTCGCGTTCGAAATCGGCCGCAGAAACGCAGAAGGCTCGTTATGGGTGATTTACACAAATCATAACCCATTGAATTTATGGTAAACAGTCGATTAACTAGAAGTTAGTTCAGATATTGCTTCCGCCACCCACAACGATACGAGCCGCGGCCACTCACTTCCGATAAGTACTGCTTATCGGAGGTGATATGTACAGATGGCTTGTACGCTGACGCTCAGGGTGCTATTTTTGCCTCAAATAGCGGAGCGCCCGATGCCCCAGACCAGCTACAAGATCAGCGAGGCCCGCAAAAACTTCGCCGAGGTGCTCGAACGCGCCAACCAGGGCGAGGAGATTGTCATCATGCGCGGCAATGAAGTTTATGCCCGCATCGGCCCGGCCGACGGCGGCAAGCGGCCGTTCGGGCTGCTGCGCCAGCGCGGCCTGCCGGACGATCTGTTCGACGATGTCAATACCGAACAGGCGGCGATCGATGCCGGCGACTTCAACGACGACGTCGGCGTCTGGCAGGGCAAGCCGGCCGATCACGAGTTCAAGGCATGAAGGTGCTGCTCGACAGCCACGCCGTCTACTGGTGGACGATCGGCAGCGACCGGCTATCCGACAAGGCCCGGGCGCTGATCGAAGACAAGACCAACAACGTCCTGGTCAGCGCGGTCTCCTTCTACGAGCTCGACAACAAGATGCGGCTGAAGAAGCTCGACCTGAAGCCGCAGGAACTGCGCGCCGCGGTCACCGCCAGCGGTTTGCAGACGCTCGCCATAAGCGATCTGCATGCCGAGCTAGCAGCGAGCTTTGATTGGGATCACCGCAATCCCTGGGATCGCATCCTCGCCGCCCAGACGCGGCTGGAGCACTGCGCTTTCGTCTCGACCGATGTGGTTTTCGATGCGATTTTACATGAGCGGGTTTGGTGAGTGCAATGGCGATGAAGAAGACAACCATACCAAAGGCTTAATGACCGTGTCTCGATTGAGATCCACCAAGCAGCTTGATCCGTCGGAGCCATGGCCAGCTGTTCCGCTGCAAATCTAAGGCTATCACTTAGCTTTCGATCTTTTTGCCAGACGACAACATAGTGATATACTGCCGCTGGATGGAACGGTCGGAACTCGATGCCGAAAATGGCATATCCAAACCCGTCGGAAAATCCCCCTCCCTCCTCTCCCTCTGCCACTTGCTCGCCACGAAAGATCCGGGGAGACGCCAAACGCCAGAGCACCTTTGAAGGCCGCAAGTTCTTCAAGTTGAGTTATTGGCGAGACCTGCGTCTGGCGCGGCCGAAGCATTCGCAAGTTTCGGTACAATCGGTCTGATGTGATCGAAAACGTTGCGCCAGTTCTGACTTCCGGCGTGTCTTAGGCGAACGCCGTGGCAACAAGATCGTTAACGCGTCGACGCCGCGGAGGCTCTCATCGAATAACGAGATATTGATAGACGGTATTGGTTACAGAACCCCCTGCCCGCCCTATTTGCCTGGGAACAGCACTGGTATCGCCGATGTCCGGCAGCGCTAGGGAGGGTGAGATGTTTCAAGTCCGCAAATTATCGACAGCCGCGGCTGCCGTCATCATGCTGGCCGTGTCGGTATCGTCCTGCACGACGAGTTCGAGCGACTCGATGCAAACGGGCTCGATCGGATATAGCAGCGTCGACTATGGGCTCAGACCTGCCTGCCGAGACGGATTCGGCAACGATCGTCCTTGCAGCTATTAGGGAAATCGCCGCTCGGAAGAGCTCCGGAGGCATCAAATTGGAAAAGCCGTCAGAACCGACGCCGCGATCCGGAGCCATCCGGATTGATGCGAGGCTCGGCTAAAAAACGTCTGCCAAGCCCGGATTACCGGGCTTTTTTACATTTGGAAAGTGATAGCAAACATATCGGCGCGCGCTTCAATAGAATCAATTGCTTGCAGAGCTCAATTGGAAAATACTTAGGGGACATCGCCAGCGGATGAGGTACACAACCGGAATGGTGCTCTAGGAAAGACAGTCATGCGGTATCTTCGGTCAGGGCCGCGTCGGCTTCACACCCAGGAGATGGGCGCCCCGCGCGCCAAAACGGTCGGGCTGAGGTCGGGGGAAATCGCCGACCGGAATATCCGCGTCATCCTGGAAGCGATCCGGCGGCACGGGCCGCTGACGCGCACCGAGCTTGGGCGGCATAGCGGGCTGACCGGGCCTGGGATCACCAATATTCTGCGCAGGCTGGCCGAAGAGAAGCTTGTGACGTCGAACCGGCGCAACGGGCTCGGCGGTGGTGCCACAGCTACGGAATTCGCGCTGCGGCCGGAGGGTGCGTTTTCGATCGGGGTCAAGCTTCGCCGGACGCGCGGCGAGATCGTGTTGATCGATCTCAGCGGCCAGGTGCATGACCGGGTCTATTTCGACGTGGAGCCGGAAGACGGGGTCGGCGCGGTGCATGCGGCGGTCAGGGACATGGCCGATCGGCACGCGGCATTGCCGATTGTCGGGATCGGGATCGCCGCCAACGATTGGAGCGATGCGCGCAGCGAACAGCTCTCCGCAATGTCGATGATCGCGCGACCCTGCGTCGAAAACGAATGTACGGCGAGCCTGCTTGCCGAGCGCACGATCGGCAGCGCCGTGCCGGAGGGCGGGCTCGCGATGATCATCATAGACGACGATGTGCAGGCGGGCTTTCTCATTCGGGGCATTCCCTATTCCGGCATGCACGGGCGGGCGGGCAGCATCGGCGAAATGCTGACCGGGCCTGATAACGTTGAGCTCAACACCGTTGTCGGTTTCGGCTCGCTGCGATCACGCATCGGCGATGAGGACTTCGCGCGGCTGCTGAAGGGCGAGGAATTCTTTTCGCCGTCGCTGTCGCAATGGATACGCGAGGCGGCGGGGCATCTGCTCGACCCGATCATTGCCATGGCGGGCTTCATCGCCCCGAGCGTCGTGATGATTGGCGGCGACCTGCCGCAGGGCGTGATCGAAGCGCTGATCCATCAGCTTTCCGTCGAGCGGCGCGACACCTCGACCAGGCCGCTGCTGACGCCCTGGATTTCGCCGATGCGGCCGGCAAGCTTCAGCGGCGGCGGCGTGGCGCTGGGGGCCGCCCTCCTGCCCTTCCTCAACACGCTTCTGCTGCCACCGGCTTCGGCGTGAGCGCCGCAAGCGCGGCGCGCTTTAGCCGGCTCACGTCAGCGCCTCGTCGGCGTGGCTGAGATCGGAGGCGATCGCCTGGTCGAGCACCTTCTGGATATTGGCGGCGCGGCGGAAGGACGGTTCCTGGGTCTTGCCCGCCCGCACCGCCTGGACGAAACGCTGGTAATTCGTCTCGACAGGATCGAAGAAAACGTCGCGCCAGGTCGCCGTGTGCACATCTTCGCCAAGGCAGGCGCGCAGCGTCGATTTGCCGGTGTCGTAGATCATCTCGATCGAGCCGGTTTCGCCATAGACCCGGAGGCGCAGCTGATCCATCTGGCCGGCGGCCGTGCGCGTCGCCTGGATCGTGCCGATCGCGCCATTGGTGAAATCGACGTTCATCGTGAAGCTGTCATTGGCGTCGAGATCATATTCGCCGATCTTATGGTCCGGCGCCTTGTCGAAGGTCTTCAGCCGCGCAAAGACATGGACGATGTCGAGGCCTGATCCATAAGAGGCGAAATCGACGATGTGGATGCCGATGTCGCCGAGCGCGCCGTTCGACCCGTGCTTCTTGCTCAGCCGCCACAGCCATTTGCTCTCGCTCTTCCAATCGCCCCAGTGGCGGCCGACCAGCCAGCTTTGCAGATGCGACGCTTCGACGTGGCGCACCGCGCCGATCTCGCCGGCGAGCACCATCTGCCGGCCCTTCTGCAGGGCCGGCGAATTGCGATAGGTGAGGTTGACCATGCCGACCTTGCCGGCCCGCTCGATCGCCTCGGTCATTTCCATGGCTTTGACCGCGTCGGTGGCGAGCGGCTTTTCGCAGAAGACATGCTTGCCGGCAGCAATCGCCTGCAGCGTCGTCGGATGGTGGATGCTGTCAGGGGTGACATTCGCCACCGCATCGAATTCGCCCCACGCGAGCGCCTCTTCGAGCGAGGTGAAATGATGGGCAATGCCATGTTCGGTGCAGAAGGCGGCAAGCCTTTCAGCAATGACGTCGACGCCGCCGACGACGCTGACGCCTTCAATCGCCTTGAAGCGCGCGGCGTGCTGGTTGGCCATGCCGCCGGTGCCGAGAATGAGTAAACGCATCTTCTCCTCCATGGACAGTTTCCGGCCGCGTGCAGCCGGACAAACCAAACCTCGCCATCGCGGCCGACCGCGATCGCTCATGCTTTTCTTCAGGAAAATTGCGGGTAAATGCGCCGCGCATCCGACCGGACGTCGCGTCAATTTTAATTTGGCGCGCCTCCCTTCCGAAAAGGCGGGCGCGCGCTAGCTGCTGTTGAATGTCGCCAGCATCTCAACCTCCCAAGCTCTGGCTTGACATCAAATCAAAGTAACTTAATCTAATTAATGCAGCACGGAAATGAGGAGAGGTCAACCGACCGCCTGGCTGTATTCGTTCA
The DNA here is from genome assembly GCF_024721175.1 of Rhizobium sp. Pop5. Lineage (NCBI taxonomy): Bacteria > Pseudomonadati > Pseudomonadota > Alphaproteobacteria > Hyphomicrobiales > Rhizobiaceae > Rhizobium > Rhizobium sp. Pop5. The sequence continues at coordinate 944,902 of NZ_CP099402.1, forward strand.
AAATGGGGAGGAGACCCATCATGAAGAGCGCGACCGTCAGCGCATTGGCGCTGAGCACTGTCTTATTTTCAGCATCCGCCGTTTTTGCCCAGGAACTTGCCACCAAAGACCGGATCGGCCTTGCCGATGCGGCCAAAACCCTCGTCGTCCGCCTGACGAACGACAGCCCGAACAATTCCGACCCCGCCATCGCCGAGGGCTACCAGAAGCTCTTCGTCGAGTTCATCAAGAAGCACCCGGACTGGAAATTGCAGATGCAGTTCATGTCCTCCGACATCGGCACCGAACAGGCCAAGATGCTGGAGCAGGCCAAAGCCGGCAACGCGCCGGATTGCGCCGCCGTCGACTCCTTCGTGCTCTCGCAATTCATGGTCAACCACGTGCTGGCCGATTTCACGCCCTATTTCTCCAAGGAAGAAGTCGCCGACCTCTTCCCCTTCATCCGCGACGGCATCACCGACAAGGACAAGACCATCCGTGCCTGGTGGTGGGATACCGACCTTCGCGTCCTCTACCGCAACAAGTCGGTTGTATCAGATGCGCCGAAGACCTGGGACGACCTGAAGAAGGCCGCCCTTGCCTCCACCAAGGAGGGCATGGAAGGCGTTCTCTTCAACGGCGGGCGCTGGGAAGGCACGACCTTCGACTGGCTCGCCAATTACTGGGCGCTCGGCGGCAAGCTCGTCGACGACTCGGGCAAGCCGGTCTTCGGCGAAGGCGAGAACAAGGAGAAATTCCTGAAGGCGCTGAACTACTTCAAGGATCTCGTCGATTCCGGTGCGGCACCGAAGCGCGTCACCACGATCGCCAACTACGACGATATGAACGCGGCGGCGGCAGCGGCGACAACGGCGCTCTTCATCGGCGGCAACTGGCAATACGCACAGCTGAAGACCACGCTCGACCCAGACGAATTCAAGAACTGGACCTTCTCGCCGATCCCAGGGCCTACGGCCGACCAGAAGTCGACGGGCACCGGCGGCTGGACGGTCGCCTCCTTCAGCAAGGACAAGGAGAAGATCGAGATGTGCGCCAACCTGGCGCGCGACGTCTATATGGGCCCGGCCAACGCACTGCAGCAGCAGCTGCCGACCCGCAAGTCGCTCTTCGACAAGTATGAGGTCTTCTCGACGGAAGCCAACAAGACCTTCGCCAACGCGCTGGTCGACGGCCAGGCCCGCCCCGGCGTGCCGATCTATCCCGAGATCTCGAACCAGATCCAGATCATGATGGGCGACGTGCTTTCGGGAACGAAGAAACCGGAAGAAGCCCTGGATGCCGCATTCAGCGCGGCGATGGAGGCTTACAAGCGCCTCTGATCCCGGGCTTTTCTGACGCTTTCGACCACGGCGGCGCCTGTCTTTGAGGCGCCGTCGACAGTGCCAACCCGGACAGAGATGCCAATGAGCCCTATTGCCATCGAGGCTGACAGCCCGCCTCAAAGCAGAACGTTCATGCGCCGGTTCGCAGGTGCGCCCCTGCCCTGGATCATGCCCGTGATCGTCGTCATCGGCATATTCTACCTCTATCCCGTCATCGATGTTTTCCGGCTTTCCTTCACCAATGCGACGCTGATCGGCGAAAACCAGCAATATACGTTTGGTTCGATCACCAATGCGCTGAGTTCGCCGCAGCTGCCCGACATTCTCTGGGCGACGCTGATCTTCGTCGGCGGCAGCGTCATCGGCCAGCAGATCCTCGGTCTGGCGGTCGCCGTCACCGTTATCCGCGGCGAAAAGCGCGGCCTGTTCGGCACCACGATCCTGCGGACGACGGCGCTCGTCGCCTGGGTCGTGCCGGGCATTGCCGGCGGCATCATCTGGCAGATGCTGTTTTCCGAAGCGCCTTACGGCGCGCTGAACAGCATTTTGCGGTTGATGCACATGCCAACCGTTGCCTGGCTTTCCGACCCGGCAATGGCGCCCTGGTCGACGCTGATCTCCAACATCTGGCGCGGCACGGCCTTTTCGATGGTCGTCATGTATGCGGCGCTGAAATCGATCGATCCCTCGCTCTATGAAGCAGCTGAAGTCGATGGCGCTACGGCCTCGCAGCAGTTCTTCTTCGTCACGCTGCCGCAGCTGCGTGCCGCCATCCTCGTCAACATGATCCTGATAACCATCCAGACGGTGAACACCTTCGATGCGATCATCACGCTGACCGGCGGCGGACCGGGGCGCGCGACCGAGGTGATCTCGCTCTACGTCTTCAACATCGTCTTCCGAAATTACGATCTCTCCGGCGGCAGCGTGCTTTCCGTGCTGATGCTGATCATCAGCCTCGGCCTTGCCTTCGTCTATGCGTCGTTCCTGCCGAAGGAGGAAGAGCAATGAGCGGACGCACCGGAACGCGACTCGGCGATGCCCTGAGCTATCTCTTCATGCTGGTGATGTTCGTGTTCTTCGCCGGCCCCCTCACCTATCTGCTGTCGATGGCGCTGCGTGACAAGCGCGAGGTCTATCGCGGCGCGGCGCGTTATATTCCCGACAATCCCACCATCCAGAATTTCATCACGGTTCTGAACAACAGCTACTTTCCGATCTATCTCTGGAACGGCCTCAAGCTTGCCGCCTTGAGCGGCCTCGGCGTGCTGATCGTTGCGTTGCCCGCCGCTTACGCTTTCTCCCGCTTCCAGTTCCGCGGCAAGGGGCTCTCGATGATGAGCCTGCTGCTCTTCCAGATGATCTCGCCGCTCGTCATCATGGTGCCGCTCTATCGCTACATGAACCGCCTCGGCCTGCTCGACACGCATTTTGCCGTCGTCATGGTCTATATCGCTCTCGGCGTTCCCCTGGCGACATGGCTATTGAAGAGCACGGTCGACGGCATTCCACGCAGCCTCGACGAGGCGGCGATGATCGACGGCTGCAACCGCTTCTCGGTCTTCTGGCGCATCATCCTTCCCCTGTCAGCGCCGGGCATCGCGTCGGTCTTCATCATCACGGTCATTGCCGGCTGGTCGCAATTCCTGGTGCCTTTCCTGCTGCTCACCAAAAATGACCTGATGCCGATCGGCGTCGGAATCTTTAACTTCCGCGGCATGCAGACCGACTCGTCCATCCAACTGCTTGCCGCCGCCTGCCTGATCTCGGTCGTTCCGGCGATCGTGGCCTTCCTGTCGCTCCAGAGGCTGATCCTCGGCGCGATGACCAGCGGCGCGGTGAAGGGATGAGAGGATCTCATTCACTCTCCACGCGCGAGGAAGGATCGAACGCATGAACCAGACACCGGCCGCCAGGCTCTCTCCCGATCTGACGGGCGCCAATGTCGAGGATGCGGGCGAGCACAACAGGGCGGTCGTCCTGCGCTGCATCCACCGCCAGGCGCCGATTTCGCGCGCCGAGATCGCCAGACGAACCGGCTTCACCAAACCGGCGATCGCCCGCATCGTCGATCGTCTGCTCGACGAGGGCCTGATCATGGAAGCCCGCCGGCGGCACGGCTTGCGGGGCCAACCGGCGATCGAACTCGAAATCAATCCGGACGCCTATTTCGCGATCGGCATCAACATCGACCGCGACCATCTGACGATCCTCGCCGTCGACGCCGTCGGCAATGTGCGCGCCCGGGTGCACCACGAAAAGCGCTTCATCCTGCCGGCGGAATTCATGCAGCTCACGGCGGATGCGATCTCGCATTTCCAGCGCAGCCGGCTGATCGACGATGCGCATCTTGCCGGTATCGGCCTTGCCATGCCGGATTGGCTCGGCGAAATCTCTCTGCTCGGCAAGCCCGAGGCCTATCAGGAATGGACGGAATTCGATGTGCGCGCCGCGCTCGAAAACCTGACGCCGCATCCCGTCTTCATCGAAAACGAGGCCAATGCCGCAGCCCTTGCCGAGCTCGATTACGGCCTCGGCGCGGAAAGCAGCAGCTTCTTCTATATCGCCGTCAATGCCTGCCCGGGCGGCGGCCTCGTTCTCGACGGCAACGGCCATCGCGGCGCCATGGGCCTCAGCGGCGAGATCGGCTGGCTTCCCATCGCCGATGGCGACGGCGAGGCGCACAAGGTCCAGCTTCTCGGCGAGATATTCTCGCTGTTCTTCCTCTATGATTTCCTGGCGAAGCACGGCGTCGAGGTGAATTTTCCGCAGGATCTGCTGACGCTCGATGCGCGCGGCAAGCGCCTCGTTTCTCAGTGGCTGAAGGAGATGAGCGCCCATCTCGCCGTCGCCGTCAAACATATCGCCATGATCGTCGATCCCGACGCCGTGCTCGTCGGCGGCAGGCTGCCGATCCGCATCGTCGATGAATTGCTGCGTTACGTCCACGAACATCTCGACGCCGAGGATACGAACCTGCCCTCGCTCCATCGCGCCTCGATCGGCGAGGACGCTTCGGCCATGGGCGCGGCGGCGATGCCGATGGCGGCGGCGCTGATGCTCGCATCGGCTGATGTGGCCCAACGCACCCGCTCGCCACTCAAGAATATGGATCGGCTGAACAGTTGAAACGGCCGAAAGGCCCGGGAGGATATGGTGAAGATCGGCTTCTATACCTCGACATACAATGACCGCCCGCTGGAGGAAGTGGTGGATTTCGCCGCATCGGCCGGTTTCGAAGCGATCGAGATCGATGTCGGCGGCCATATCAGGACGCCCGAGCGGGTGGAGGATGCCGTCTCGCTTGCCAGAAGCCGCGGCCTCTTCGTCTCCTCCATCACTTTTTTCGGCAACCAGCTCGATGCCGACCGCGACAAGCGCCTGGAGCTTCGGGCAAGAACGTCAGAATTTGCCAAAGCGATCGGCGGCACCGGCGTTCCGATCTTCGTGATCTTCCCCGGCCGAGACGACACGGCGAGCGAAGAAGCCAATTACGACGACTTCGCCGACTTCGCGAACGAGCTGATCGCAGAGACCAGAGAAAGCGGCCTGACCTTCGCGATCGAAAACTGGCCCGGGCCGAAAGACAACTTCATCGGGACGACGCCCAGAGGATGGCAGGAGCTTTTCCGCCGGATTACCGATCGCCGCTTCGGCCTCGAATTCGATCCCTCGCATCTCATCCGCATCGGCGTCGATCCCTATCGGGCGCTCGAGGCGGTGAAGGATCGCATCGCCATTCTTCATGCCAAGGACACGGTGATCGACAGAGAGGCCCTGCAGGCGCTCGGTTATCACAGCAGGGGCTGGTGGCAGTACAAGCTGCCGGGTTTCGGCCTCCTCGACTGGCCGCGTTTCATCAGGCAGGCGCGCGGCCACGGTTTTAACGGCACGCTTTCGATCGAGCATGAGGATGCCGCCTATGGCTGGCCGGGCAAGGATCTGGCCGCCCGCAAAGAGGGCGAGCGCCTCGGCCTCGATTATCTCAAAAGTGTCTTGAACGGACTTTGACGGCGAATTCGGGAGGAGTTTCATGGCCCATGTTTCGGTCAGCAATGCGCGCAAGGATTACGGCGCGTTCAAAGCCATCAAAGGCGTGTCGGTCGATATCGGCGACGGAGAATTCGTCGTGCTGGTCGGCCCCTCCGGCTGCGGGAAATCGACGCTGCTCAGAATGATCGCCGGCCTGGAGGGCATCACCTCGGGCAAGATCCAGATCGGCAGGCACATCGTCAACGAGCTTGCGCCGAAGGATCGCGATATCGCCATGGTGTTCCAGAACTATGCCCTCTATCCGCACATGACGGTGGCGAAGAACATGGGCTTTTCCCTGCGGCTGAAGCGCATGCCGAGATCGGAGATCGACCAGCGGGTCGGCAATGCGGCGAAGATCCTCGGCTTGGAAACCCTGCTCGAGCGCTATCCGAAACAGCTGTCGGGCGGGCAACGACAGCGCGTCGCCATGGGGCGGGCGATCGTGCGCGACCCGGCCGTCTTCCTCTTCGACGAACCGCTGTCCAACCTCGATGCCAAGCTCCGGGTGCAGATGCGCTCGGAGATCAAGGAACTGCATCAGCGGCTGCAGACGACGACGATCTACGTCACCCACGACCAGATCGAGGCCATGACCATGGCCGACAAGATCGTCGTGATGAAGGACGGCCTGATCGAGCAGTCCGGCTCGCCGCTCGAACTCTACGACCGCCCGAACAATCTGTTCGTCGCAGGCTTCATCGGCTCGCCGGCGATGAATTTCATCCAGGGCACGATGACCGAGGACGGGTTCCGGACCGAGGACGGCCTGCTGCTGCCGAGCGAACGCCGGCCACGGGATGCCGTGACCTACGGCATCCGTCCCGAACATATCATGCTCGACCCCGAGGGCATCGAGGTGACGACAATCGTCGTCGAGCCGACCGGATCGGAAACCCTCGTCCTCGTCCGGCTGGGAGGGCAGACGCTGACCTGTGTCTTCCGCGAGCGCATCAGGGCCGCCCCCGGCGACGTGTTGAGGATCGCGCCCGGCCACGACACCGTTCACCTCTTCGGCGCGGACGAACAGCGCATCACATCGGGCGAAGCGCCATTGAGCTAAGCCCGCCCGCCGAATGCCCCCTCCCCTTCGGCCGGGCGACGCCGGGGGCGCGTCATCAGCGCCCCCGGCCCAAATTCCCGGCCCTTCCAGACAGCGTGCAGCGAGCCGCCAAGTGCTTGAACGAGCGTCGAAAAGGTTAATATGCGTTAACCTTAAATTTCTTGGCCGGCATCGGAGAATCGCGGATAATAACGGTTAGAAGGGCTTTTGATCCCGAAAATCGTTATCCGAGAGATTGCTGCCG